>JAISDC010000003.1 GCA_031265105.1 Verrucomicrobiales bacterium | reverse complement strand
CTGGACCGGCGGCAACGCGGCGGGCGTCATCGCCGGGAGCGCCGGCGTCTCGCCGGCAGTCCGGGTCACCGGCACCGGCTACTGGGGCATGACCGGCGACCTCACCGTCGGCGGCGGCGCGTTGACCGTCAGCGAGAGCGGCAGCGTCACGGTCGGCGGCAGCGTCACCATCGGCCTCGCCAACAGCGGCAGCGTCACCGTCAGCGACACCGCCATATTCAATATCACCGACGCCCTGACCGTCGGCGACAGCGGCAGCGGCGCGTTGACCGTCACCGGCAGCGGCTACGTCGCCAGCGCCGCCGGCGTCATCGGCAGCGGCCTCAATGCCAGCGGCAGCGTCAACATCGGCAACTTCGGCTACTGGAACCTTGGTGCCAACGCGCTCACCGTCGGCGTCGCCGGTAACGGCTGGTTGAACCTCACCGCCAGCGGCAGCGTCAGCGCCGGCAGCGTCACCGTCGGCCTCGCCAGCGGCACCGGCAATGTCACCGTCAGCGACACGAGCGCATTGACCGTCACCAACGGCCTGACCGTCGGCGGCAGCGGCGCGGGCACGCTGACCGTCAGCGAAAGCGGCAGTGTCAGCGCCGCCAGCGTCACCATCGGTCTCGCCGACAGCGGCAGCGTCACCGTCAGCGACACCGCCATATTAAATATCACCAACGGCCTGACCGTCGCCGACAGCGGCACCGGCGCGCTGACCGTCAGCGGCAGCGGCACCGTCGCCAGCGCCGCCGGCGTCAGCGGCAACGCCGCCACCGCCAGCGGCAGCGTCAGCGTCAACAACTTCGGCTACTGGAATCTCGGCGCCAACGACCTCACCGTCGGCAATAGCGGCACCGGCTGGCTGACCATCGCCAACAGCGGCAGCGTCAGCGGCAGCAACGCCGTCATCGGCAGCGCCGACGGCGCGTTCGGCACGGTCAGCGTCGGCGGCACGGCGCTGCTCGACCTCGGCGGCGACCTCACCGTCGGCGGCCACGCCGCCGCCACCGCCGCGCTGAATGTCAGCGGCAGCGGCTCGGTCAGCGTCGCCGGGGTCTATGCGCAAACCACCGCCAACTCCGCGTTGACGCTGACCGTCACCGGCACCCGCGGCGCGTTCATCACCGCCGATAGCGCGACCCTCGCCGGCGGCACGCTGACGGTGTACGTGGACGGCACGGCGACCTTCAGCGGCAGCGCCAGCGGCCTCGCCGCCGACGCGCAAACCCTCATCGCCACCGCGCGCGGCATCAGCGGCACCTTCGGCGCGCAGTCCATCATCACCGGCACCAGCGAGCACGACTTCCTGGTGTTCGACGCCTACCGGTCGAACTACGACGCCGGGCAGGGCGCCTACCTCGATTACGTGCTCGGCACGCAGCTCGCGTGGTACGCCAGCGGCACGCGCGGCAGCGGCGACTTCACCCTCGGCAGCGGCAAGACCTTCGACATCGACGAGACCCTCGCCGACAGCGGCAGCGTCGCGGGCGGCTGGAACGGCCAGACGCTGACCGTCACCGCCGCCAACAGCGGCACCTTCATCCTCAGCGCCAGCAACAGCTTCAGCGGCGGCGCCGCAGTGCTGGGCGGCGCCTTGGTGGCGCGCCGCGCCGACGCCCTGGGCACCGGCACGCTGACCGTGGCCGCCGGCGCGACCGTCTATATCACGCCGACCGCCAGCGCCAATTTCGCGCTGACCAACGCGCTCGCTGGCAGCGGCCTGCTAGAGGTCAACCTCAGCGCCACCAATAATCAATTTTCAATAATCAATAGTCAATTGTTCACCGGCACCGCGAATTTACTCACCGGCGCCTACACCCTCACCGGCGGCAACTTCACCGCCGCCACCCTCATCACCGGCAGCGGCAACTTGCTGACCGTCGGCAGCGGCAGCAACCGCGTCGGCAACTTCCCCTTCAACGGCGGCGCGGCGCAGTTCGACCTCGCCAACAGCTCCACGCGCGCGGCGGGCTGGATTGACACCGGCACGCTGACGCTGACCTCCGGCACGGTGCGGGTGGACAGCGCGTTGATTGCCAACAACACCGCGCCGCTGGTGCAGCAGGACGACGGCGTGCAAATGTTGTTGGTCAGCGCGGCGGCGCGCAACGGCGCGGCCTCGGCGCTGACGCTGACCGGCACCGACGGCGTCGCGTTCAGCACCGTCAGCGGCACCGTCACGCAAAGCGGCGCCGCCGTCGCCATCGGGCATTACACGGCGACGCTGAGCGGCACCGGCGCGGCGGGCGACGGCTTGTATCTGGCCGACCGGCTGACGCGCCTCGACCTGGTGACCGACGCCACGCTGACGCTGACCAGCACGACGGCGGCGGGCGACGACTTCACGGCGGCCATCACCGGCAGCGGCCACGTGACCATCAGCGCCAGCACGACGCTGGAGTTGAGCGGCACGAACAGCTACAGCGGCACCACCGGCATCGAGACCGGCGCGGTCATCGCGTCCAATTCCACCGCGCTGGGCGCGTCGGACGTGGTCGTCTCGTCGTCGCTCATCCTGTCCTTCGACGACGCCACCTTCGCCAACGACCTCGGCGGCGGCGGCGCAATCACCATCGGCGGCACCGGCATCACCGTCAGCGGCAGCAACGGCGACTTCACCGGCACGTGGAACGTCGCCGGCAGCGGCACCATGACCGCGCCGGAAAATCTCGGCGACGCCGGCACGGTGAACATCGGCGGCGATTTGTCGGTGGCGCTGACCGGCACCGACGACTTCACGTTCAGCTCCACGCTGACCGGCGGCGGCACGCTGACGGTGAGCAACAGCGGCGCGTTCAACTTCGGCGCCGACACCGGCGACGGCTTCACCGGCAACGTGGTGTTGGCACACAACGACTTCACGCTCGACGGCGATAACACGCTGGCGCTGGGCGACGCGACGCTGACGGTGGGCGAGGGGAACAGCACCGTCGTCGGCAGCGGCACGCAGCAGGTCGGCAACCTGACGCTCGACAGCGGCACCATGAAATTCGCCATTGAACTCAGCGGCACCGCGGCGAGCGGCGTCATCGCGACCGGCACGCTGAAACTCAGCGGCAGCACGTATATCGTGGTGGACACCGGCAGCTTCAACCGCGAGTTGCCGCTGTTGCAGCAGGACGAGAAGTGGGACCTCCAACTCATCGCCAGCGCCACGCTGGTCGGCGCGGCGGGCTTGATTGACAGCCAGTATCTGCGCGACGAGACCGGCGCGCAACTGACCAACTCGACCACCAAGGCCATCGTGCAGCAGAGCGCGACGACCGCGCACGGCACGTATGACTTCAGCGCGACGACCGGCAACAGCGGCCTGTATCTGAATTACGACCTGCAAAAACTGAACCTGCTCGCCGGCCAGACCACCGTGCTCGACCACGAAACCGACTTCATGACCGGCGCGGAATTGCACGCCATCGTCAGCGGCAGCGGCAACCTGCGGGTCAGCGCCACCAGCGCCATCTACCTGAACGGCAGCAACAGCTACACCGGCACGACGTTCGTGTCCGGCGGCACGCTCGTTACCGGCACCACCGGCGCGTTGGGCAACACGGCGCAGTTGCACGTTTCCACGACCGCGACGGTGGACTTGGCCGGCCACGCGGAAATCGTCGGCAGCTTGGACAACAGCGGCGTGCTAGACTTCAACAGCGGCACGCTGACCATCACCGGCAGCAACGGCAGCAGCATCGTCAGCGGCACGCTGAGCGGCAGCGGCGCGTTAACCGTGAACGACAATATCCTGTATGTGTACGGCGGTACCAATGCCGACTTGTCCGCCACCGTGGTCATTGACAGCCCGGCGATTGTGATGGCGTCCAATGTGTTTAGTCTTGGCACCGGCGACGTGGCGGCCGACGGCAAGCTGGAATTTTTCTTCGGCGCCTCCGGCACGAATGTCAACGCCATCAGCGGCACCGGTCGCGTGTCCGTGAGTGGCGCGGATGTGGTGTTAGGCGGTTCCAATGCCGCCTTTAGCGGCACGTGGGAAATTGCGAACGACAGCGGTTTCACGGCCATTGCGGCGCACAGTCTCGGTGCCGGCGAGGTGGCGATTTACGGTGCCACCGGCACGCTGACCTTGGGCGGCAGCGGCACTTACACCGTCGGCAACTTCATCACCGGCTCAGGTGCGCTGTTGAAGTCCGGCGCCAGCACCGTCACCCTCACCGGCAGCAACAACTACACCGGCGGCAGTGTCATCAATTCCGGCGTCCTCATCTCGTCACAGGCGGACGCGCTGGGCGCGTCCACGGTCGTCGTCTCGTCATCCTTGGCGCTCACCTTCAACAACGCCGCCTTCACCAACACCCTCAGCGGCACCGGCCTGACCGCCATCACCGGCACCGGCATCACCGTCAGCGGCAGCAACACCGCCTTCACCGGCACGTGGAACATCACCGGCAGCGGCACCGTCGGCGCGGCGGAAAACCTCGGCGCCGACAGCGCGGTAGCCATCGGCAGCGGCGGCGCGCTGGCCCTGACCGGCACCGCGTGGGACTTCAACCACACCCTCACCGGCAGCGGCGCCTTGGTGGTGAGTTTGGATTCCGCCACCAACGCCTTCGCCTTCGGCGCCGACACCGGCAGCGCCTTCGCCGGCTCGCTGTTGCTGACCAGCGGCAGTTATTATATCAGCGACACCACCAGCGCCAACATGACCGCCCTCGCCAACGCCACGCTGACGCTGGAACAAGGCGGCATCGTCACCCTCGGCACCGGCGGCGGCCTGGCCGTCGGCAACCTGACCCTGCACGGCGGCACCTTCAACACCGTCATGTTCACGCCGACCGAGGTCGCCACGCTGAAGGTCAACCACCTGTCAGTCATCGACGCCGCCACCGTGGTCAACTTCGACAGCGCGCAACTGCCCGACCCGCCGCCGGCGCCGACCGGCAATTTGATTGACCAGGCCAACGACACCAACGGCATCCAGGTCATCGCCGCGACCAGCGTGGACCAGGCCGGCGTGCAGTTGAAGCTGACGCTGGACGGCACCACGCCCAAGAGCCAGACCTACACCATCAACGACGGCCACGGCAACGCTGATGTCGGCGCGACCTACAACTACACCGCCGTCACCAGCAGCGGCGACGAGCATCCGACCGGCGCCGGCCTGTATGCGGGCTACCTGTTGGAGAAATTGGAAACGCACACCGACCTGGTGCTGGACACCGCCGGGGCGTCGCATGCGGAGTTCGGCGCGGCCATCACCGGCAGCGGCAACGTGACCTTCACCGCCACCAGCGCCCCGCTGACGCTGACCGGCAGCAACAGTTACACCGGCGCCACCACCATCACCGGCGGCACGCTGAAAGTCGGCACGGATGACCCGCTGTTCGCCGCGAGCAGCGCGTTGACCGTCAACGTCGGCGCGACGCTCGACCTCAACGGCCACGACCTGAGCGTGAACAACCTGACCGGCGCGGGCTTTGCGAACTTCACCGACGCCACGCTGACCGTGACCAGCACCGCCAACACCGCCTTCACCGGCACCCTCAACGGCGGCGTCCTGGCCAAGACCGGCACCGCGCAACTCGACGCTGACGCCGCGTTCGCCAAGCTGACCCAGGTGCAAGTCGCCGACGGCGAACTGAAACTCGGCGCCAACGCCGCCGTCAGCGGCAGCAACGCACCGGCGGTAGTGCTCACCGGCGGCACGGCGACCTTCAACGGCAGTAAATTGACCACCACCAGCGGCACGCTCATCGTGGCGCGGGACACCGCGACGGTGAACCTGAGCGACCTGACCGTCAGCGCCACCTCCCCCGGCGCGAGCTTGGTGCGGGTGGAACAAGGCGCGCTGACGGTGAACTTGAACAACAACAGCAAGGCCGCCGGCGACCTCAGCGCGGCCGGCAACGCCAGCGGGCAAGTGAGCATCAGCGGCAACAGCGCCCTGACCGGCCGCGTGGACGGCGTGGCGGTCGTCATCGACACGACCAGCAGCCTGAACCTGACCGGCAGCTCCTCGCTCACCAACCTGACCAACAGCGGCACGGTGAGCTTCGTCACCGACGGCAGCTACAACAAGAGGCTGACGCTGGACAGCCTGAACGGCAACGGCACCTTCAGCATGAACGTCAGCATCGCGGAACTCGCCGCCGACTACGTGACCGTCCGCGTCGCGGCCAACGACGACCACCAAGTCATCATCAAACGCACCGACCTCGACCGCGAGACCATCGTCACCAGCTTGGAATTGCCGATGATAAGCGTCCCCAACGGCAGCGCCGCGACCTTCCACGGCTCGACCGAAATCGGCACCCAAGTCGCCAACCTGCAACTCGGCGACCTGTCCGGCCAACACCTCGACCAATGGTTCCTGGTGCTAAGCGGCGGCGAAAACAGCAACGCCAAACACGGCATCCTCGCCAGCGCCGCCATGCGCGAACTGTCGTGGTTCAACAACAACACCCTGGTGCAGCGCATGGGCGAACTGCGCCTGGGCCGCGTCCTCGGCACCCAGCGCAGCCTCGGCACCGGCCACGATTGGGACGTGTGGGTGCGCGAGGCCGACGCGCAGACCGACATCAGCGCCGCCGTCAGCGGCCACTGGTTCACCATCATCGACAGCGGCCGGGACGTGGGCGCGGATAAAATTTGGACACTGAACGAGCATAACACCATGGTCAGCGGCGTCTTCGCCGGCTACGGCCGCACCGAGCTCGACCTGCGCTCCAACGGCGGCAGCGGCCTCGGCGTCTCCTACCACGCCGGCCTGTACGCCACCTGGCTGCACGACGCCGGCTGGTACGCTGACGCCGTGCTGAAAGCCGAGCGTTACGACAGCGACTTCAAAGCCTACGACGCCAGCGGCAACCAGACCGACGGCAAATACAAAAACTGGACCGCCGGCGCGAGCGTGGAAGCGGGCCGCCAATTCCAATTCGACGGCGGCTGGTTCGTCGAGCCGCAACTGCAAGCCAGCTATGCGCGTTTCCTCGGCGCCGACTACACCACCGGCGCCGACAACCGTTTCGCCGTCCACCAGGACGACAAAAACGTCCTCCAACTCCGCGCCGGCGTCATCATCGGCCGCACCCTGCGCCTGGGCGAACAGTCAGCCTTGCAACCCTACCTCAAAGCCAGCGGCCTCGAACAACTCAGCACCGGCGGTCGCGTCACCACCGAAGACGGCAACTGGCGCCCGAACTTCGACGGCCCCGGCGCCGCCCTCGGCACCGGCCTAATCTGGCAGTTGGACGCCAACAACCAGTTGCACCTAGATTACGAATACCGTTTCGGCCCCAACTACGACCAACCCTGGAGCATCAACGCCGGCTACCGGTATCAGTTCTAAAAGCACATTCAACGCAGAGGCGCAGAGACGCGGAGTTTAGCTACAGTTTGAAAGGTTCGCGTTCCGCGTAAGCTGAATCTTAACCCAAAAAAAATGTGCTCCTCCGCGTCTCTGCGCCTTTGATTCGCTGCGCTAAGGTCACTGGAGCGGGCGTGGAGTAGCCCGCTAAGGAGTTGCGGTTAAAAATATGCTTAAAAAAAACTTGTGCTGGTTAAGTTATCGCTATACATTTTCTCCCCGTTGCCGCAGACGGCTTCCGCTGAAAGCTCCGCGAGAAGGGGACTTAAGCGAAAGCGAAAGACCGGTAACCCGCTGAAGATGAAAGACCTGGGTCATAAAGTAAACTGCACGCGCTCACGCGCTCACGCGCTCACGCGCTCACGCGCTCACGCGCTCACCGCTTGACTTCTTAATTTCCCGGCGGAATTTTGCCCGCTTCATTCCCCATCCGCGCAAACCGGGGCACCAGACCCTAAAGTCGGCCGGTTTTGCCTCAATGTCGTCAGACATTGACTTAATGTCTCCCGACATCGCCGCAAAGTCACCCGACATCACGGTAATGTCGGCTGACATTGCCGCAAAACCGTCCGACATTGACCTGATGTCAGACGACATTGAGCCAATGTCTCCCGACTTTGCGTCAAAACTGTCCGACATTAAGCCAAAACTGCCCGACATTGCCGCAAAACTGTCCGACATTGCGCCCATGTCGTCCGTCTTTACCGCCCTGTGCGCCTGCCGGAAACTGCGGACAGCAAGCCTTAACAAACTGTCAGTCAACAACTAACGAAATAAAATCCCATGCATAACGCCACCCAAAACAAAATCCCGCGCCAGGACAGCGAATTGCTGCCCTACAGCCGGTTAATCGAAACCACCTGCCGTAAGAACCAGGCCCCCACCCAATGGAACATCAGTGTCAGCCTGCTGCAACAGTTAACCGACCTGAACAATACCTACGAGGCCGCCTACAACGCCAACGCTGCCGTTGAAACCCGCAACCACTTCACCGTCGCCGCCAAGAATGCCGTCGCCACTGCCTTGCGCACCTTTCTGGCCGGTTTCGTCAACTATTTACTGGGCAACCCCTTGGTAACAGACAAGGGCTGGCCGCGCAGCGGACGGGGTGTTTCAGCGTTCTGCCCGCTTCCCCCCGAAACGCTAAAACACCCCGGCGCTCCGCGCCACCCCTCTGCGAGAGGGGAATTTAATAAGCCGCAATTACCCGCGGCTTCCAACGACCTTAGCGCAGCGAAACCATCCGCTCACGCGTCAATGTTATGGAACGTGGCGACAGAGTTTCGCAAACACGCAACCGCAACACCGCCGAGGCGCGCAGCGCTTTGGAGTACGGCAGCCCCCTGCCGCTTTCTTCGACAGCAGGTGGACAAACCCAAAGCGGCACCGGAGTGCCGCACTCCAAGGCGCTACGCGCTGCCATACCACCCACCGCATTGCGGCGTATTAAATTCCCCTTCCTCCCGGAAGGAAAGCGGCAGTGGCGCGTGGTTGCCGCTTAACAATTCCCCTTCGGCGACGAAGGGGTGGCGGCGCAGCCGACGGGGTAGCCGAGCTGGCTCAGCGGTAAATATCTTTGCGGTCGCCGATCTCGAGCACGAGGATCACCAGTTCGGCATCACGGACTTCGTAAATGATGCGGTAATCTCCCACGCGAACGCGGTAACCGGGGCGGCCACGCAATTTTTTGCAACCGGGAGGGCGCGGGTTGGCGCACAGGGCGTTGATGGCATTGCCCAGCCGTTGCAACAATTTGGAGTCGCGCAGCTTGTCCAGAAAGCGCTCGGCGGCGGGTTCCAAGCGGATGTGGTACAGGGAAAGGATCATGAGAACTTGAGGCCGAATTTTTTGCCGAGCCGCGCCTTGACGGTTTCCCATGGCACGGTCTTGCCATCGCTCGCCGCCAGCCGCTTGCGCGCGTGGTCGTACGCCCGCACGTCACGGATGTCCTCGATGATTTCATGCAACCTGCCCAGTTGCTTGTCGTTCATCTTGGCGGTGAAGCGTTTGGCTTTCAGCTCGAGTTCAGTCGCGGTCATGCAAAAAACCTTATCACACCCTGCGGGCCGTTTCAACCTCGCGTTGCGCCAACTTTGTCATACCACCCGGTTGCCGGGAAATTCCGCCCCCGCGCAAGCTGCATCTAAACCCAACTCCCCTTCCTCCCGGAAGGAAAGCGGCAGCGGCGCGTGGTGGCCGCTTAACAATTCCCCTTCGGCGACGAAGGGGTGGCGGCGCAGCCGACGGGGTAGCTCAGCGGTAAACATCCCTGCGGTTGCCGATTTTGACAATTTCCACCACCAGCCTTTTCCCGTCCACGCCGTAAATCACGCGATAATCACCCACGCGAATGCGGTATTCGGGGTGTCCCTGCATCTTTTTACAACCGGGCGGGTAAGGATTAACGCGCAGCCCGTTCACTGCTGCGTAAAGCCGGGCGCGCAGCTTTTTGTCGCGCAATTTTTGCACCAATGCCACCGCGCCGGCGCGCCAGGCAAGCTCGAATACGCGGCAAATCATAGCCCCAGCATGGCTTTGACTTCCTTGTGCGGGATCAGTTTTTCCTTGCGCGCGCGGATGCGGTCAATATCGCGCCCGTCGATGAAATCCTCGATGATTTCATGCAGCTTGCAAAGCTGGCGACGATTCATCCTGGCGGTGAAACGTCTGGCTTTCAGCTCGAGTTCCGAAGTGGTCATGGGCCACAGCCTAACACGCGCCGTTGCAACCACAACGATATTTTAACCAGCCAGCCATAACCAACAACAAACAACCAAAAAAACATGCACCCCAAACTAACATTCCTAATCCTCTGCGCCCTCAGCGTCTCCGCGTTGAATGTGTTCGCGGAAAACAAAGTCTTCACCAGCGGCACCGTGACGGAGGCGGACCAAACCTACACCGCCGTCTCCGGCACCGCCGCCCTGCAAGTCAGCGGCAGCGGAACCCTCTACAGCGGCACCAATATCACCCTCAACGGCACTGATGTTGGCAACGCTGGACGCTATGGCGCCTACGTCTATAATCAGGGCCGGATAGAAATATATGGTGGCACCATCACCACCAGCAATACCGAAGATGGTTATGGGATTTATCTGACCGGCAGCGCGACCGGCCTGTTGCGCAACGTCACCATCAAAACCACGGGATTTTACGGACATGGAGTTTATGACGACAAGGCCAGCCGGGTCGTGGCGGACGGGTTGGATATTACGACCGAGGGTGACCGCGCCTACGGTTTTCAGGCTAACGACGGCGTCATCACCAATTCCACCATCACCACCAGCGGCTCCATGGCATTTGGCTTGATGGCGCAACAGTTCCTTGATTCCGGTTCCGGCCAACTCACTGCGGACCATGTCAAGGTGGTGACTTACGGCATCGCCGCGTCCGGCGTCGAACTGGCCGGCGCCAACTCCAAGCCTAATGTGATCACGGTGCATTTGACCGACCTCGAGGTAACCACCTTCAACGAAAGCGCCAATGCCATTAACACGGGCGCCGACATGGGCGTCGGCATAGGCGTAACCAGAATCCTGGTGGTCGATGGCGGCAGTTACACCGCGCACCAAGGTGCCGCCCTGAGTATTGGCGGCGGCGGCACATCGTCACAGATGACAGACAGCTTAGACTGTGACTTTACCATCAAGGGCGGCGCGGTACTGAGCGGCACGGCGGCGTTGAATATTTCCAGCGGCATCCTCAGTGACGGTACCCCAAGCCCCACCGTAACCACGCTGCGGGTGACCGAGCAAGTCACCCTGCTCGGCGACGTGAATTTCAAAGGTTCCGCCACCTCCACCGTCAGTCTCGACGGCAACTCTTCACTCACCGGCCGGGTCAACGCCACCGACACATCCCGCACCGAACTTAACTTTTCCGCCAGCATCCTGGACGGCGACATCACCGCCACAGAGAACAGCACGCTGACCGTCACCGCCAGTAACGGCAGCGTCATCACCGGCGCCGTCAGCGGCAACGACTCCGCCACCCTCGACCTCACCCTCAGCGGCACCGGCAGCACCCTCCTCGGCGACATCACCCAAAGCGGCAGCAGCGCCGTCACCGTCATCCTCGACCACAACGCCACCGGCAGCGGCGGCTACCACGGCGGCAACCTCATCACCGGCGAAGACAGCACCTGGACCTTCAACAAAAACAGCCACGGCCACTACGGCGAGAATAATGGAGTGTGGAACATCGGCGATTACGACGTCATCTTCGACAACATGACCCACACCGGCACCGTCACCATCAGCGTCAACAGCGACACCGGCGAAGGCGGCTCCATCACCGTCACCGGCACCGCTGACGGTGCAGGCACCGTCCACATCGACACCACCGGCAACGGCAAAGCCGACCCCAACCAAGTCCTCCCCGGCAAAGTCACCGGCGACGGCACGGAGCACTGGCAATGGGATCCCATCAACTGGGGCATCGACACCATCATCAAAGACGGCGACCACTTCATCAAACAAGGCACCAGCCCCGCCGGAGCGGTATTAAACAGCAGCGTAGCCATCCAACAAGCCATGTGGTTCGCGCAGCAAAACAGCCTGCTCAAACGCATGGGCGACCTGCGCTATGGAGCGCGGGCGTCCCGCCCGCTGGCGGGCGAGACGCCCGCGCTCCATATAATCGAAAACATCTGGATAAGAAGCTACGGCCAACAGCTAAACGTCGGCAGCCAAGTATCAGGCAAAGCCTACGAACAACTCATCTACGGCGTCGATCTCGGCACGGATCACAAGTTCACCATCAGCGCTGACAGTGACTTGTATCTTGGAGTCTATGCCGGCTACGGCCGCAGTGATAT
>JAISDC010000169.1 GCA_031265105.1 Verrucomicrobiales bacterium | reverse complement strand
GATCTCGGCACCGACCATAAGTTTACTTTGTCCGCTGACAGTGACCTCTATCTAGGTGTTTACGCCGGCTACGGCAGAAGCGACCTCAACTACCGCACCCCCGGCGCTGACGGTGAGATTAACAGTTACTACGGCGGCCTCTACGCCACCTGGCTCCACAGCAGCGGCTTCTACCTCGACGCCACCGTCAAAGCCGCCAGCGTGGACAACAACCTAAAAGCCCCCTACGGCACCACCCAACTCACCGCCAACTACAGCGACGTAAACCTCGGCGGCAGCATCGAAATCGGCCACAAGTTCACCTTCACCGATGATTGGTTCATTGAACCTCAGTTCCAAGTCAACTACCTCCATATCCTCGCTGAGAACTACACCGCCGGCCCGATGACCATCAGTGCCCAAGACCTCGACGCCCTGCAACTCCGCCTCGGCAGCCTCTTCGGTAGAACCATCAAACTCACCAACAGCGGCGCACTCCAACCCTACGTGAAGATCAGCGGCGTCGAAACCATCAGCAGCGGCGGCGCCATCCGCAACGGCTACCAATCCACCCGCGCCAACACGGACGGTGCCCGTGCTGAAATAGGCGGCGGCCTCATCTGGCAACTCGACGCTGACAATCAGCTCCACTTGGACTACGAAGCCTCCTTCGGCGACAAGTACGATAAACCGTGGGGCTTGACCGCCGGCTACCGGCACCAGTTCTAAACCACGAATGCACACGAATTGACACGAATTAAAATGCAAGAGGCAGCCGCTGACCGTGGCTGCCTTTTTCATTCGTGTCTATTCGTGTTAATTCGTGGTTAAAAATCTCCGCGTCTCCGCGCCTCTGCGGTTAAGTTTTGTTTAAAAAAACAGCCTTCGCGCCTTGGTGTCTTGGTGGTAATCAAACTTCTCGTTCTTCGCGGGCGGATTCTTTGTGGTTGAACTAACCGCCCTTGCCCCGTTAGTATGCCTTCCCGATAAAATCAATGACCAAACTGCCGCCATCTACCGCCGTTGATCTGCTGGAACTGATGTTCCTGAGCCGTGAAGTTGACCGGCGCGAGGGAATTCTTGCGCGGCAGGGGAAAGGTTGGTTTCAGATTTCCAGCGCCGGTCATGAGGCGCTGGCGGCGCTGACGCAGCAGCTCGAGGCCGACGATTATACGTTTCCGCATTATCGCGACCGGGCGCTGGTGCTGGGGCGCGGCGTCAGCGTGTATGACATGGCGCTGATTTTCCTCGGCAAACGCGATTCCTCCAGCGGCGGCCGGCAGTTGCCGGGGCATTTCAGCGACCGTCAGCGTAATATCTGGAGCATGGCCTCGCCCACCGGCAGCAATTTGCTGCCCGCCTGCGGGGTGGCGTGGGGGTTGCAACTGGACGGCAAAAACGCGGTGGCCGTGGCCAGTGTCGGTGACGCCGGCATGCGGCAGGGCGAGTTTTTCGAGGCGGTGGCGTTCGCCATTGAAAAAAATCTGCCGGTGATTTTTCTCGTCGAGGACAACGGCTACGGCATCAGCACGCCCACCCTGGCCAGCAACCCGCTGCGGCGCGGCTTGTTCAGTGACAAATATCTGCTCCAGTTCGACGCCCGCACCGTCAGCGGCGTCCGGGCGGCGGCGACAACGGCGCTGGCGCGCGCGCGCGGCGGCGGCGGGCCGGTGATTTTGTGGGGCGAACTCGACCGCCTCACCAGCCACTCCAGCAGCGACGACCACCGCATTTACCGCCCGGCCGCGGAACTGGCGGCGATGACGGCGCGCGATCCCCTGGCCTGTTACACGGCGCAACTCGCCGCTGACGGTGAACTTGACCCCGCGTGGTGGGAACAGCGCAAGGCCGAGCTGGCGGAGTTTGTCGAGCGGGAATATCTCCGCGCCGCCGCCGCCGCCGACCCCGCGCCCGCTGAGGTTGAGGCGCAAGTCACCGCCCCGCTGGAGGAAAATTTTTCGTCGGCCGACCTCACGCCCACGGTCAGCGGCGACTCGTGGCGGATGCTCGACGCGGTGAACGGCGTGTTCCGCGCCGCCCTCGCTGACAGTGACCGATACGTCTTTTTCGGCGAGGACATTTGCGACCCGCTGGGCGGCGTGTTCAAGCTGACCAACGGCTTGTCCAACCAATTCCCCGCCCGCGTGTTCAACTCGCCGCTGGCGGAGGCCACCATCGTCGGCGTCGCCTGCGGGCTGGCCGCCTACGGCTACCGGCCGGTGTTTGAACTCCAGTTCGTCGATTTTGCCGGGCCGGCGTGGAACCAGTTGGCCAACAACCTCGCCACCCTGCGCTGGCGCACCTGCGGCGCGTGGACCGCGCCGGCGGTGATTTACGCCCCCAGCGGCGCCTACCTGCCCGCCGGCGGCCCGTGGCACAGCCAGTCGAACGAGGCCGCGTTCGCGCACGTCCCCGGCCTGCGCGTGGTCGAGCCGTCCACGCCCGAGGACGCCGCCGGCCTGCTGCACACGGCGTTGCGCGCCGCCGACCCGGTGATATTCTTACTGCCGAAACATTTGCTAAGGGTGCGCCGGCCGCGGCCGGCGACGGTGACCGCCGTCCCGCTGGGCCGCGCGAAGGTCACGCTCAGCGGCGACGACCTCACCGTCGTGGCGTGGGGCAACTGCATGGAAAAAGTCTCGCAAGCGGCGGCGGAACTCGCCGGCAGCGTGTCGGTGGAAGTGATTGACTTGCGCACCATCCAGCCGTGGGACCGCGCCACCGTCAGCGCCTCCGTCGCCAGGACCGGCCGGCTGCTGGTGGTGCAGGAGGACAACCGCAGTTGCAGCGTCGGGCAAATGATTATCAGTGAAATCGCCGCCGACGGCGCGCTGTGGCCGGGCTTGAAAACCGCCCCGCGCCTGCTCTCCCGCGCCGATGTGCACATCGGGTTCAACCCGATTTACGAAACCGCCTGCCTGCCCTCGGTGCCGCAAATCAAGGCGGCGCTGCGGGCGCTGACCGAGGAATCATCATCATGAGTACAGAATTAATCCCCATCAAGGTGCCGGCCGTCGGCGAGGGCTTGGAAGAAGCGCGGCTGTTGCAATTTTTCAAACAGCCCGGCGACGCCATCGCCAAGGACGAGCCGATTTACCAGTTGGAAACCGACAAGGCCGTGGTGGACATCGAGTCGCCGTCAGCGGGCGCGCTGGAGTCCTGGACCGCCAAGGAAGGCGGCATCGTCGCCATCGGCGCGGTCATCGGGTACGTCAAACCTTAAACTAACCGCCGAGACGCGGAGGCGCGGAGTCTGGTTAATTTTTCTCTCGGTGTCTCCACGTCTCGGCGGTTAATTGTTATGAAATTCCTGCCGATCATCCTCAGCGGCATCGCGTCGGGGCTGCTGCTGACGCTGGGCTACGCGCCGTTTGACCAGGCGTGGGCCGGGTGGATTTTCCTGCTGCCGCTGGCGCTGACGATGACGCTGTGCCGCTGCCCGTGGCGCTGGGCGCTGGCGGCGGGTTACTTGTTCGGCGTCGCGCATTTCGCCACCAGCCTGTATTGGCTCACCACCGTCAGCGTATTGGGCTGGGCGGCGCTGACACTGTACCTCGCGCTGTACTTCGCGGCGTGGACGGCGTGGTGGCGGTGGCGCGCGCACCCGCTGCCGGTGACGCCGAACTCGGCGCGCAATTTTTCCCTCATCCTCGGCGGCGCGGCGGCGTGGGTGGCGCTGGAATGGCTGCGCGGCGCGCTGTTCACCGGCTTCCCGTGGAACCAGCTCGGCGTCACGCAGCACGCGGTCGTCGGCCTCGTCCAGTCGGCGGAATTCGGCGGGGTGCTGCTGGTTTCCTGGTTAGTCGCGCTGGGCAACCTCGCCGTCGTCATGGTCGGCGTCCGCCTGTGGCGTGAACTCAGGCGCGGCCAACTGGCGCGCGCGCGCTGGGAATTCACGCTGACGCTGGCCATCATCGGCGTGACGTTCGCGCTCGGCGCGCGCGGCTTGTTCAAAAAGCCGGCGTATGTCGGCGTGTTGCGCTATCTCGCCGTGCAACCGAATTTCCCCAACGACCCGTGGCGGGCCGACGTCACCGTCGATGAGGCGCTGGCGAAAATGTACGTGCTCAGCGTCAGCGGCCTGGCGCGGGCGCCGGGGCCGGTGGACCTGGTGATTTGGCCGGAGACGCCGGTGGGCGACGAATTGTACCTCGCGCTCGATTTCCCGCGCGTCCGGCGGGCGCTGACGGTGGCACGCGGCGGCGCGTGGCTGTTCGGCTCCAATATTTACACCGCCGGCGGGATTTACAACGGCGCGCTGCTGTACGCCGCCGACCACGGGGAACCGCAAGACTATTACAAAAACCACCTCGTGCCCTTCGGCGAATACACGCCGTTGAAAAACGTCCTGCCCTGGCTGTTGCAACTGACGCCGGTCAGCGTGGACTTTTCCGCCGGCGCGGACACGGCGTCGCTGACGCTGGCCAACACCGCGCCGCCGCTGCGCATCGCGCCGCTGATTTGCTTTGAGGACGCCTTTGCCGCGCAAGCCCGCCGGGCCGCGCGCCACGGCGCGGAGCTGTTCGTCAACCTGACCAACGACGGCTGGTTCAAGGACAGCGCCGCGCCCGCGCAACACCTGCACAACGCCGTGTTCCGCGCCGTGGAGAACCGGCTGCCGCTGCTGCGCGTCACCAACAGCGGCGTCACCGCCGAAATCAGCGAGCGCGGCGTGACGCGCAAAGTGTTGCAAGACGCCGCCGGCAAAACATTCATCGACGGCGCGCTGTACGGCGCGCTGCCGATTCCGCCGCGTTACGAGACGGTTTACCAGTGCTGGGGCGACTGGATCGCGGGATTGTCAGCGGTGATTTTGCTCATCGTCAGCGCCGGGAAAATCAGCCGCAAAAAACTTGTCCCCGCCTCACCTCCGCCCCGTTAAAACCGCGCCAACCAAAAAATTTTTAAATTCCCCCTTGACCTTCCCTACCAGCCCGCTACTTTCCGTTCCATGATTTCCGAGCTTGACAACGCAGTAGCTGGGCGGGTAAATTACCTTCGCTCCTTCGCTCCTTCGCTCCTTCGCTCCTTCGCTCTCTGAGCACGACGCTTGCCCCGACTCCTTAATTTCCCGGCAGAATTTTAACCACTTCATTCCCGATGTGGTCGCCAACACCGCCAATGGAGTAGCCTACTCCGCTGATGGAGTCATCTACTCCCTTGATGGAGTCGTCAACTCCACTCGTGGAGTCATCAACTCCCTTGATGGAGTTGTCTTCTCCATCGATGGAGTCGTCAACTCCCTTGCTGGAGTCGTCAACTCCATCGGTGGAGTTGTTAACTCCCTTGGCGGAGTAGTCAACTCCATCGATGGAGTTGACAACTCCAAACCCGTTTTTACCCCTTTCAACCCCGTAAAAAACCCCAACTAAAGGAACCTCACCATGTCCACCGAACTAATCAAATCCCTGCGCCGCAACTACTTGCCCGCTGACGAAAACCAAGCCTTCATCTGGCTCCTCAACTTCAAGACCGAGTTGCCGCGCTTCTCCAACATCTACAAACTCGACCCCGACCTGATCCAGCAACTCTCCTTCTCCACCCTCGTTTACGAACACACCCGCGAATACGCCGCCAACGCCTTCGATGTCTATC
>JAISDC010000161.1 GCA_031265105.1 Verrucomicrobiales bacterium | reverse complement strand
CTGGTTTTTGAAGGAGTGTGAATGGCGCTTCAATTCAGGCAACCATAAATCCCTTCTCTACCAGCTTAAATACTGGTATAAAACCGCTAAACACTAGTCCTTAGCTACTTCAGCCCCTAATTCATTAGGTTCAAGCCTAGATTAGTTGGCGCGATACCGCGTAACTAAAAAAACTCATTCCTGCCCCGCCCGCCTTGCGGGACTTGAAAATATTAGCGCGGTGATTTATAATCGCACCAAGGATTTAATTATGGATTTGAATAAGTTTACCGAAAAGGCCCAGCTCGCCATTGCCGAGGCTCAGCAGGTCGCGGCGCGGCTGGGTCAACAAAATGTGGATGTCGAACATTTGTTGCTGGCGTTGTTGCAACAGGAAGACGGGCTGGTGCCGCGCTTGATGGAGAAATGCCGGGTGTCGGTGGAGTTGTTGTTGTCAAAGTTGGAGGGTGAGTTGGCCAAGGTGCCGAAGCTCAGCCAGTCGCACGGGGCGCAACAGGGGGTGTATGTCACGCAGCGGTTGAACTCGCTGCTGGCGAAGGCGCGGGAGGCGGCGGGGAAGTTGAAGGATGATTATGTCAGCGTGGAGCATTTGGTGTTGCCGATGTTCGACGAGGACCAGCGCAGCGGCGTCGGGCGCGTGTTCAGTGAGGCGGGGTTGAAAAAGGCGGATTTTTTGCAGGCGCTGACGGCGGTGCGCGGCAATCAGCGCGTGACCAGCGCGAATCCGGAGGCGACTTATGAGGCGCTGGAAAAATACGGGCGCGATTTGACGCGGCTGGCACAGCAGAACAAGCTCGACCCGGTCATCGGGCGCGACGCGGAAATCCGGCGCGCGATTCAGGTGTTGTCGCGGCGCACGAAGAACAACCCGGTGCTCATCGGCGAGCCGGGCGTGGGCAAGACCGCCATTGTCGAGGGGCTGGCGCGGCGCATTGTGGCGGGCGATGTGCCGGAGTCGCTGAAGGACAAGCGCATCATCACGCTCGATTTGAGCGCGCTCATCGCGGGGGCAAAGTTTCGCGGCGAGTTCGAGGAGCGGTTGAAGGCGGTGTTGCAGGAGGTGGTCAAGGCGGCGGGGCAAATCATTTTGTTCATCGATGAAATTCACACGATGGTCGGCGCGGGCAAGGCGGAGGGGGCGATGGACGCGGGCAATATGTTGAAGCCGATGCTGGCGCGCGGGGAGTTGCATTGCATCGGCGCGACGACGCTGGCGGAGTATCGCCGGTATATTGAGAAGGACGCGGCGCTGGAGCGGCGCTTCCAGCCGGTCATGGTCAGCGAGCCGTCGGTCGAGGACACGATTTCGATTTTGCGCGGGCTGCGCGAGCGGTATGAGTTGCACCACGGCGTCCGCATCCAGGACGCGGCGCTGGTCGCGGCGGCGGTGCTGTCGCAGCGCTATATCACTGACCGGTTTTTACCCGACAAGGCGATTGATTTGGTGGACGAGTCGGCGGCGAAACTCCGCACGGAGATTGAGTCGATGCCGGAGGAATTGGAGTCGCTGGAGCGGCGGGTGATGCAGCTGGAGATTGAGCGCGAGGCGCTGCGGAAGGAGAAGGACGCGGCGTCGAAGGCGCGGCTCGCTGACCTTGACCAGGAACTCGCCGAGTTGAAGACGCAGCGCGACACGCTGCGGGCGCAGTGGACGAACGAGAAGACGGCGCTGGATTCCGTGCGCGGGGTGCGCGAGGAGTTGGAGAAATTGCGGCATCAAATGGAGGTCGCGCAACGCAACAACGACCTCAACCGCGTCGCCGAGTTGAAGTACGGCAAGATTCCCGCGCTCGAAAAGCAAATCAAGGACGCTGACGATGCGCTGAAGAAGCGCAAGGGCCAGGGCGCGCTGCTGGTGCGGGAGGAAGTCACCGCCGACGAAATCGCCGAGGTGGTGGCGCGCTGGACGGGCGTGCCGGTGAGCAAGTTGTTGGAGGGCGAGAAGGAGAAGCTGCTGCATCTCGACGAGGTGCTGCATCAGCGCGTCATCGGCCAGGACGAGGCGGTGCGGGCGGTCGCGGACGCGGTCATCCGCGCGCGCAGCGGGTTGAAGGACCCGAAGCGGCCCATCGGCTCGTTTATTTTCCTCGGGCCGACGGGCGTTGGTAAAACGGAGCTGGCGCGCGCGCTGGCGGAGGCGTTGTTCGACGCGGAGGAGAACATCGTGCGGATTGACATGAGCGAGTACATGGAGAAGCACGCCGTCGCGCGGCTCATCGGGGCGCCGCCCGGCTACGTCGGCTACGAGGAGGGCGGGCAGCTCACCGAGGCGGTGCGGCGCAAGCCTTACGCGGTGATTTTGTTCGACGAAATCGAGAAGGCGCATCACGACGTGTTCAACATCTTCCTGCAAATCCTCGACGACGGGCGGCTCACGGACAGTCAGGGGCGCGTGGTGGATTTCAAGAACACGCTGATTATCATGACCTCGAACATCGGCAGTCCGCGCCTGCTGGAGGCGGTGCGCGACGACGGCACTATCAGCGAGCAGGCGCGCGACCAGGTGCTGGGCGAGTTGCGGCAACATTTCCGGCCGGAGTTTTTGAACCGGGTGGATGACATCGTGTTGTTCAAGCCGCTGACGCTGGCGGAAATCAAGCGCATCGTGGACTTGCTGCTGGGGCAACTGCGCGCGCGCCTGCGCGACCGCGACATCACGCTGACGTTGACGGACGCGGCGAAGGAGCACATCGCCCGCGCGGGTTACGACCCGGTGTACGGCGCGCGTCCGCTGAAGCGTTATCTGCAACGCGAGGTGGAAACGGGGCTGTCGCGCAAGCTCCTTTCCGGTGAAATAATCGACGGTGCCACGGTGGAAATCGCGCTGAAGGATGGGAATTTAGTGTTCAAGACGAAGAAATAATAGGCGCGAAGACACGAAGTTCTATTAACCGCAGAGACGCAGAGGCGCGGAGGGTTTACTAAAAAAATCTCCGCGCCTCTGCGTTGAATGTGCTTTTAGAATTGATGACGGTAGCCGGCGGTCAGGCCCCAGGGTTTGTCGTACTTGTCGCCGAAGGAGGCTTCGTAGTCGAGGTGGAGTTGGTTGTTGGTGTCGAGTTGCCAGATGATGCCGCCGCCTAACTCGGCTCTGGCGCCGTCGGTGTTGGCGCGGGTGGATTGGTAGCCGTTGTGGAGGGTGCCGCCGCTGCTGATGGTTTCTACGCCGCTGATCTTCACGTAGGGTTGCAGGGCGCCGCCGTTGGCGAGCTTGAGGGTGCGGCCGAATAGGCTGCCGAGGCGGAGTTGCAAGGCGTCGAGGTCGCTGGCAGTGATGCTCATGGGGCCGGCTTGATAGTTTTCGGCGAGGATGTGGAGGTAATTCACTTGGAACTGGGGTTCTATGAACCAATCGTCGGCGAAGGTGAACTTCTTGCCGATTTCGAGGCTGCCGCCGAGGTTCACGTCGCTGTAGTTGGCGGTGAGTTGAGTGCTGCCGTAGGGGGCTTTCAGGTTGTTGTCGATGCTGGCGGCTTTGAAGGTGGCATCGATATAGAAGCCGCTGCTGTGGAGCCAGGTGGCGTAGAGGCCGCCGTAGTAGCTGTTGAGTTCACCGTCAGCGCCGGGGGTGCGGTAGTCGAGGTCGCTGCGGCCGTAGCCGGCATAGACGCCGAGATACAAGTCACTGTCAGCGGACAAGGTGAATTTGTGGTCGGTGCCGATATCTACGCCGTAGATGCGTTGTTCGTAGGCTTGGCCGGCGACTTGGCTGCCGATGTTTAGCTGTTGGCCGTAGCTTCTGAGCCAGATGTTTTCGATTATATGGAACGCGGGCGTCTCGCCCGCCAGCGGGCGGGACGCCCGCGCTCCATAGCGGAGGTCGCCCATACGTTTGAGCAAGCTGTTTTGCTGCGCGAACCACAGGCTTTGTTGGACGGCGATGGCGCTGTTCAATACCGCGCCGGCGGGGCTGGTGCGTTGTTTGATGAAGTGGTCGCCGTCTTTGATGACGGTGTCGAGGCCCCAGTTGATGGGATCCCATTGCCAGTTTTCCGTGCCCTTGCCGGTGACTTTGTCGGGGAGTACGTCGTTGGGGTTGAGTTTGCCTTCACCGGTGGTGTCGATGTGGACGGTGCCGTCACCGTCAGCGGTGCCGACGGTGAGAGACCCGCCTTCGCCGGTGTCGCTGTTGACGTTGATGGTGACGGTGCCGGTGTGGGTCAGGTTGTCGAAGGTGACATCGTAGTCGCCGATATTCCATGTCCCATTGTTTTCGCCGTAGTGGCCGTGGCTGTCTTGGTTGAAGGTCCACTTGCTGTCTTCGCTGGTGATGAGGGTGCCGCCGGTGAAGCCGCCCTCGCCGGTGGCGCCGTAGTCGAGGGTGAGGGTGACGCTGGCGTCGCCGGTCTGGGTGATGTCGCCCGCGTAGGCGCCGCCCGGGCTGGTGACGGTGATATTGATAACGGCGGCGTCCTGGCCGCTGGCAGTGCCGGTGAGGGTGCCGGCGTTCAGGTTGATGGTGGTGATGGAATTGCCGCTGCCGGTGATGTCGCCGGTGAGGACGCTGTTGGTGGCGGTGATGGTCAGGCGGCCTTCGTCCGTGTTGGTCGTGTTGCCGGTCAGGCTGCTGTCGTTGAGGTTGAGGCGCAGTTCACTGCCGCCGCTGTGAGCCACGGCACCACGGAGGCCGCTGCCGCCGTTGAGGGTCATGGCGGCGGTGCCGGTGAAGCCGTCGCGGCTGTTTTGAGAAATGCCGCCCGCCGCCGCGGTGTCCACCTCGTTCAGGGTTACATTGATGCTGCCGTTGCCCTCGAACACCCGCAGCAAGTCCTGGCCCTCGGTGCCGGCCAGCGTGCCGCCGGTGAAAGTCAGACTCACGTCGGCGGCGTTCCGGGCACCCAATCTAAGCACCGGCTGCGTGCCGGTGGTGGTGATGGAACTGTCGGTAAACTGCGCGTTCACGGGGTTGGCCTGGACATAGCCTATTCCGCTGGACACCGCATGCACATTGGAACCGCTGACCGTGCCTTCCATGACTAGCGCGCCGTAGGTGTCCGAGCCGTTGGTGGCGGTGACGGTGACGCTGTTTAAGATCCAGTCTGAGCGGCCGATAAGTCCCGCGAAATCGGCCTCAACCGTCACGTCCGCGAGGGTGGTGACGCCGTCCTCCGCGTCGATCCCTGTGCCGAAGTAGTAGCTACCCTTGGTGACGGCATGGATGGTACTGCTGATGATGGTCGTGTCGGCATTGCGCAAGAGCATCCCGGCGTAACATGGGGTGCCATTGATGACGACGTTTTCCATCCGCAGCAAAGCGGACCCGGTCGCAAGGACCGTGTAGCCTTGCGGGGCGGCGGCATAAGTAAAAGTGCCGCCGAAAACGCTGACCGTGGCATGGTCGGTGACATAAAGGCTGGAGCGTTCACCGCCGAAGGTGGAGGAGGCGATGATGTTGGTGCCGCTATACACGGTGTCGCTGCCGCTGACTTGCAGGGCGGCTTGGTTGGAGACAGCTTCGTAGGTTTTGTCCGCTTCCGTCACGGTGCCGCTGGTGACGACTTTGTTTTCCGCGAAGACATTCAACGCGGAGGCGCTGAGGGCGCAGAGGGTTAGGAGGGTTAGTTTGGGGTTCATGTGGGTACTTTCTGTTGTTGGTTTAGTTGGTTGAAAACTGTTAATTGGCCACGAAAAAACACAAAAAAAACAAAGAATTTTTTACAGGGAGAGCATGGAGGAC
>JAISDC010000137.1 GCA_031265105.1 Verrucomicrobiales bacterium | reverse complement strand
AAGCTGCCGGCGGATTCGATGCGGCTGGCGGCGCCGGAAAGCGTGGCGGTGTTAGCGATGTTGAAAACGATGTCGCCACCGGCGGCGAGGGTTTTGAGGAGGCCGGTGCCGGTGAAATTCGCGGAGGTGTAGGTTTGCGCGGTCTTGGTTTGCACGTCGCCGAGGGTGATGGCGCCGGCGGTCGCGGTGGCGGTGAGGCTGTCGTTGACGGAGGTGATTTGGGCGTTGGCGGTGATGCTGCCGTTGGACGAGGTGAGGATGATGACGTTGCTGCCGGTGAGCGCGCCGGCGAGGGTGATGGCACCGCCGGTGGTGATGGAAATGCTGTCGCCGTAGATGGCGTCGCCGGAGGTGCTGTCGCCGGCGGTGATGGTGTTGTTGGCGCTTTCGGTGGTGAAGGAGCCGGAGGCGGTGGCAGTGAAGTTGCCGAAGCGGGCGTCAACCGCACCGTTGCCGGAAAGGGTGATGTCGCCGGTGGCGGCGCCGGCGGTGGTGTCGATTACGATGCTCTTGGTCCCGTTGAGGCCGCCGTTGCCGAGTTTGAGGAGGCCGGTGCCGGTGAAGGCGGCGGCGGTGTAGGTTTGCGCTTGCGCGTTGAAGGTTGTTTGCACGTCGCCGACGGTGATGGTGCCGCTGGTCGCGGTGGCGGTGAGGCCGTTGTCGGCGGTGATTTTGGCGTTGGCGGTGAGGTTGCCGTTGGACGAGGTGAGCTCGATGCGGGAGCTGGCGGTGGTGAGGTCGCCGGCGAGGGTGATGTCGCGGCCGGTGGTGATGGAAAGGTAGCCGCCGCTGGGGGCGATGGTGTTGGCGGTGCCGTCGGTGGTGAAGGAGCCGGCGGCGTTGGCGGTGAAATTGCCGCCGCTGGAGTCAACCGCGCCGCCATCGGTGAGGCGGATGTTTCCGGCGCTGCCGCCGGCGTTGTCGGTGGTGGTGATTGAGATGTGCGCGTTGGCGGCGGTGGTTTTGAGGAGGCCGGTGCCGGTGAAGTTTGCGGCGGTGTAGGTTTGCGCGGGGTTGGTTTGCACGTCGCCGAGGGTGATGGCGCCGGCGGTCGCGCTGGCGGTGAGGGCGCCGGCGGCGGTGATTTGGGCGGTGGCGGTGATGTTGCCGTTGGACGAGGTGAGGGCGATGCCGCCGGCGGTGGCGGTGAGGTCGCTGGCGAGGGTGATGTTGTCGCCGGCGGTGATGGAAATGCCGTACTTGGCGGTGATGGTGCCGGTGGCACCGGTGGTGGTGAAGACGCCGGCGGCGGTGGCGAAAAAGTCGCCGCCGGAATCAACCGCGCCGTTGCCGGTGAAGTTGGCGGCGTCGGTGGTGACGATTGAGATGATTGCGCTGTCACCGGCAGCGGTGGTTTGGAGGAGGCCGGTGCCGGTGAAGTTTGCGGCGGTGTAGATTTGCTCGTTGTGGGTTTGCACGTCGCCGAGGGTGATGGCGTCGGCGGCGGTGGCGGTGATGCTGCTGGCGGTGATGACGCCGTTCAAGGTGGCGTCGTCGCCGGCGCTGATGGTGAGGCTGCCGCCGTTAAGAGCGATGCTGTTGCCCGCGGCTTGCGTGACGCTGCCGGTGGCGGCGTTCAAGGCCAGCGACAACGCCGTGGCGCTGCTGCTGATGTCGGCGTTCAATAAAATACCGCCGTCGGCGTTCAGCGTCAGCGTGCGCGCAGTCGCGCCGGCATAAGCCAACGCGGTGGACAGCGTGATATTGCCGTCCTGCGTGCCGTCGGCGGCGGCGGCGGTGGTGATGGTGACATTGTTGGAATTGAGCGCGTTGGTGATGAGGTCAACGCCGAGTTGCGCGCTGTCATCGGTGGGGGTGAACGGGCTGGCGTTGTTAATATTGGTGTTGCCGTTGCCGGCGACGATGTCGATGTCATACGGGTCAATCAGCCAGGTGCCCGCCGCGCCGTTGGCGGCGGAGACGTCCGGCGCGGCGCCGATGGCGAAATTTTTATGCCCGCTGGTCTCGACGAAACCGCCGGCGCCACGGTCAGCGCCGCCCCGCGCCTCAAGCCGCGCGCCGGTGACGATGTTGGCGTAGTCCTCGCCGACGATGAGGATGGTGCCGCCGGCGCCGTGACGGTCGGCGTTGGCGGTGGTGACGCTCGCGGCGCCGAGGGCGACGGCGCCGGCGGCTTGCAGGTCAATCGTGCCGGCGTCCCCGGTCCCGGCGGCGTCGGCGCTGACGGCGCCGAATTGCCCGATGTTCCCGCCGCTGACGGTGACCGCGCCGGCGTCGCCGTCCACGCCCGCGGCGCTGACGGTGACGCGGCCGGTGTTGATGACGTCGCCGCCGTCGCGCGCCGCGAGGGTGACCGCGCCGAGCAGGTCGTCGAGCGAGCGGGCCTCGATGACGCCGCTGTTGTTGACCACGGAGGTGACGATGTCGCGCGCGGTGTCGGCGGTGAGCAGGACTTGGCCGCCCGCCGCCTGGATGACGCCGCTGTTGTCGGCGCCGGCGCTCATGGGCTGGCCGTCGGGGCCGATGACTTTTTCGGTGATTTTGCCGGAGACTTGGAATTTGACGAGGCCCTCGCCGCTGAAGTCCACGTAGGCTTGCCGGCCCGCGGCGAGGGCGACTTGCCCGCCGCGGGCGACGATGAGGCCGGAGTTTTCCACGCCGGGCGCGACGAGGTAGGCGAAGCCATTGTCAGCGACGACGATGCGCCCCTCGTTGACGACGTAGGCGAGTTGCGCGGCGGGGTCCTGGGCGAATTGGAAGTTGCCCGCCATGAAGTCCTCGTTGCGGATGTTCAGCGTGGTCGCCATCAGGCCGGCGACGTCAACGCTGGCGGTGTTGCCGAAGAGGATGCCGTTCGGATTGACGAGGAAGACGCGGCCGTTGGCGGTGAGCGCGCCGAGGATTTGCGAGGCTTCGTTGCCGGTGACGCGGTTCAAAATCGCCGCCGCCGCGCCGGGCTGGAGGAAGTTGACGGCTTCGTTTTGCCGGATGCCGAAACTCTGCCAGTCAATGACGGCCTTGTTAGTGAGTTGGTTGACGGTGGTGGTGTTGCCGCTGACGCTGACGGTGGCATTGCCGGCGGTGACTTGCCCGCCGCTGGGGGCGGCGTACATGACGGACGGCGGCATGGCGAGGAGCAGGCTCATCAGCAGGGCCATGCCGGTTTTGACGAGCGAGGGTTTCGCGTAGTTTATGAAGAAACTCCGGCGGTTGGTTTTGGGGTTCATGATTGGGGTCTCCGTTTGATGTTAATTAAAAGCTGTAGCGCAGTTGGCCGTAGAAGTACATGTCGTCGCCGCGCTGGGCGCCGACGGGGAAGGCCACGTCGAAGCGCGCGTCGAGGCCGGTGAAAATCTGGGAGCGCACGCCGGCGCCGGTGCCGGAGATGCCGCGGCGCTTTTCCTGGCCGATGATGGGATGGCGCAGGAAGACTTCGCCGTGGTCGAAAAACGCGGCGAGTTGCAGCAGCGAGGGGCGGTCCGCGAGCACGGCGAAACGCAGCTCGGCGTTGACCACCACGCCGTCGTCGCCGGAGAAGGCGGAGGCGGGCTGGCCGCGGACGCTGTTCGCGCCGCCGAGGTAGAGTTGCTCGCCGGCCACGAGCGGGTCGAGGGTGTATTGGGCGTTGATATTTATTAACCCGTACAGTTGCGGATGGAAGCTCTGGAGCCGCATCAGGCCGAGGGTGAACTTGCTGAAGTTGTCGTCGGCGCCGGAGTAGGCGCGGCTGGAGAGCTGGTGGCCGTCGGGCATGCCGCCGAGGTTGTGGCCGAGGCCCTGGTGCAGGTAGAGGGACACGAACGTGCGACCGAGCGAGTCTTTCAACTCGTAGTCGGCGCCGAGGCGGATTTTGCGGATGTTGTCGTCGCTGGTGGTGAAGCCGAGCATGGTTTGCTCCAGGTCCGCCCACTCGAACCAGCCGTTGAGCTTCAGCGAGGAGCGCGGGGAGAACACGAAATGATGCGACAGGCCGGCGCCCCAGGCGAGGTTGTCGCCCTTGATGTCGAGGATGTCAAACTCGTTGCCGACGACGTTGCGGCCCTGCCCGAAATACAGGAGGAGCGAGGTGCCGAAGGTGTTGAGCGGGCGGCGGTATTCGACTTGGTAGAACCAGCTGTCGATGTTGTCCATGGCCAGCACGCCGAGGGCGCTGAGTTCGTCGCCGACGCCGGTGAGGTTGGGGAGGGAGAGGCCGGGGATGGCGCGCCATTCGCTGTAGTCCTTGCTGCCGAAATTGTTGAACTCCAGCGAGCCGCCGATGCGCCGGCGCTCGGTGATGAGCACGTCGAGGTCGGTGGTGCCGGCGGCCTCGCCGGGCTTGAGGGTGGCGTCGGCGCCGAGGCCGGCGGCGTCGTTGAGGTGGACCAGCGGGCGCTCGAGGTCGGTGATGGTGAACGGCTCGCCGACGGTGACGGAATGCTCCAGGGCGGCGAGGACGCGCTCGGTGGGGTAGCGCCGGTTGCCGCTGACGTTGATTTTGCCGAGGCGGCCTTCCAGCACTTGGAATTCCAGCACGCCGGTGTCGCGCGCGTCTTGTTGCGGGATGATGACGCGGGTGATTTGGTAGCCGTGCCGGTGGTAAAAATTTTCCACGCGGGCGGCGAGGTCGAGCAGTTCCTGGAAGGACAGCGACTGGCCGAGGCGGTCGCTGACGATGGCGGCGAGGGTTGCCTGGCTGAACACGGAGTTGCCGGTGAAGTTGACGCGGGTGACTTGCAAGCGCGCGCCGGGGTCGGCGCTGACGGGCAGCGGCGGATGGGCGGGGGCGGGCTTGATGGGCGCGCGATAATTCCGGATGGTCACCGGGGCGACGGGGGCGTTGACGGCGTCGGTGTAAGCCCCGCGCGCGCCGGACCGCCGCGCCGGGGCGGCCGGGGTGTCGGCGGATTCGTCGATGGTGATTTCGGTGTCGGCGTCAGGGGCGGTGGCGGGGTTGGGGTTGGCCGGCTCTTGCGCCGTCAGCGTCAGCGGCACGGCCAACATTCCAACTATGGATAACAAGAACAGTTGAGGGAGTTGTGGGTGGGGGGATACTTTCTTCATAAAGCGGTCAAAGGTGCGAGGTTAGAGCGCCAGCGGCGGGTGGCCGTTGACGGGATAAGATTGGGGATAATCAGAAAACGGTTGAAATTTACCGTTTTTGATGAGGAGTAAAACTTGATTTTTACCGAGAAATCGGTTATACTCACTAATGGCTGGCTTGCTGGCTTGCTGGCTTGCTGGCTTGCTGGCTTGCTGGCTTGCTGGCGCAATGCGCGTACAACAATTTAATCTTGGTGAAGATTCCCACTATTTGCAAATAGTAATGACACCCTTCAAAAGGGTCAATGTAAAAATAGGTAGTGCCTCAGTTTGCAGAATTTAACGCACAGGAGCAAAGAATATTTGAAATAGGTTAGTAATGAATGACTTAACCAATCTTTGCGCTCTTTGCGTTCTTTGCGTTAAAAAATCAAACTGACGCACTACCTAAACATAAGAAAAATATTTTGTACTCAGACGAGGCCGGATTGATTGCTTTGCCGTTTCGCGCCAGCAGCGATAATCCCGCAGGGATGAAATATTTGTAGCCGCCGGTGTCAACCGGCGGTAGCTGTTGTTACGACGAACCAACTCCGTAGGAGTGAAATAAAAACGTTGCACGCAGTCGCTATTTCACCCCGGCGGGGTTGATTGGGTTGATGTTTACCGCCGGTTGACACCGGCGGCTATAAATATTTCATCCCTGCGGGATTATGCAGCTGCCCCCGTCCCCAAGGGGAGCCTACTCATGGATGATGGAATAGTCTGCCTATGTGATAAGGAACTACTATAGTAATTCATCTTAACCCTGACCGACGACACCCCCCGTCATCCTGAGCGAAGCGCCGCGGGCGCGGAGTCGAAGGACCGGCTTAGTCAATGTCAGCGGATTAGTTGCCGCCGGCCGGTTAACCGTGTCGGGTTGCTTGACCGCGCGGGGTGGCGGATTAAACTGCGCTGATGGTGGGCAAGTTTTGCGTGGTTTGCGGCGTTGTGACCGGAATTATCGCCGGCCTGACGCCGCCGCTGACGGCGCGGGATGACGAGACCGCGGAGGAGTTGGTCGCTCAGTTGCGGCGGCTGGATTACCCGTTGGAAAAGGAGCGCGATTATTTGCCGTTTGATTATATCCGCTTGTTCAGCGCCGCCTGCGGCAAGGGTGATGCCAGAACGCTGCCGCTGTTGGTGGATATTTTCGAGGGCGCGAGCAAAAATCCGCGCGTCAGGACGCTGGACTTGGAGCGATTGTTTCCGCCGCTGGCGAGTCTGTGGTTGAAAGTCTGGGTGGAGCGGCATGGCGCGGAAATTGTCGCGGGGCCAAAACCGCCGGTCGCGGCCAGGCCGGGGAACGGCGCCGCGCTGCCGGATGAATTGCAAGCGGCTTGGCGCGATTTCACCGGCTTGTGGCAGACTTTGCCCAAGCCCGCTGCCGGTGACAACGGCGCGGCAACCGTGTCGTATTTCCAAGACTCCAGGCCGTTCTGGCGCCTGACCGTCAGCGTGCTGCGCGGCGCGGATGGTGAGTGGAGCCGCGCGGCTGAGTGTCAGCGTTACGGCTTTTGGTGCGGCACCGGCGCGGGTGGTTATTACGTTTGCCAGTCGTATCTGACGCTGATGGCGTGGCTGGCGGAGGAAAAATACGGGCTGGCGCTGGCGGCGATTTTTCAAGTCGAGGACAGTAAATCGTTTAATCCGGCGCGGGACGGGGCGGCAGTGTCAGCGGCGTGGTTGGCGGCGCAATTGGGTTATGACTGGCGCGAATTGGCGCTTGGTTGTTTGCTAGCGAAAGACCAGGGCAACTACGACGGGCCGGACGATCAGGCGCTGCGGATGCTGACCCAATCAGGCGGCGATTGGGCGGCGCGCAAGATTTTGCAAGTCGCGCAACACGCGCCGCCGGAGCGGTGGCCGCGTTATATCGAGGCGCTGGCGGTGTTTGTTAAAAAAGCCTCACGAGTGACTGTTCATTATGGTTATATGGGCGGGCGCGCTCAGTTTCATCCGGTGGCGGGCCGTCATCCCGCTGACGATGACAGTCAGCGGGAAATCCTGGCGTGGTTTGCGGCGTTGGCGGATGATAAATTGTCAGCGTCAGCGGGCCGGCAACTGACGCAGGTTTTGGACGAGTTACAGCCGCCCGCAACGGCGGTGATATTGCGAAAGTTATTGCGGCAACCGTCCGACACGGTGGCGCAGTCGGCGGCGAAAGCGTTGCGCGCGCTGGGCGAGCAAGTGGACGCGGCGGCGGTGACGCAGCCGTTGCGGTTCAAGTTGCTCGCTGACGGTCAGCCCGTGGCGCGGCAGCGGGTGGCGTGGGCATTGGTTGACCAGTGGGGGAATCTCCGGCATGGCAGCGGCGGGACGACGGATGAGCACGGGGTGCTGTCGGTGTCGCGCGATGGTTTGGCGGAGTCACGGTCAGCGACCAAGTTCGTGTTGCGCAACGACGGCGTGACGGATTGGCAAAATGTCTGGTTCCACATCGCCATGCCGCCGCCGTCAGCGGACGAGACCGCCATGCTGCCGGTCGAGTTTGCCACGCGCCCGCTGACGCTGAACATCAAGCTGCCGCGACCGGCGGCGGCGTGGGCGGGCCGGCCAGCCTGTATGTGGGTTGACTTGGCGGGCAAGAGCAGGATGCCACATCACTCGCCCGGCAGCGACGCGCTGACGGTGAACGCGGCGGTGCGGCTGGTTTTCCCGCGCGTGGCGGCGGGGGAGTACTCGCTGATGCTCACGCTGCCCGGCGCGGTGGATTGGCTTGGCGACGTGATGGGCGACACCGCTGAGGTTGACTTGCGATTCGGTTGCGACGTGCGTTACAAATTGCGCTCGCCTTACGCTGACCGTCTGTATTATCGCGTCAAGCTGGAGCCGAACGCGGGCCGCATGTCGGCGTATCACACCCAGGCCTCGCCGTATTTTCACGGGGTGCCGCCGGGCGACTACACGCTGGTGGTCCCGTCCAGCGCGGCGCTGTGTCAGGAACGGGCGGGCTTGCTGCCGGCGGGCGTGGAATTCGCCGAGACGCGCATCCCGTTTAGCGTGACCGAGGACTCGCCGGTGGAGATTGATTTGGGAACCATCGAAATCAAATAGCCGCTGACGCTGACCGCGCGGCGAGTTTTTCGCTTTTCACCGTCAGCGACGGGCCTATCATGTTTCGCCTTATGAAACAAATGTCCCCGCTCGAAGAACTGCGCCACTCGGCGTCGCATATTCTCGCCACCGCCGTGTTGCGCCTGTTCCCCGCCACGCAACTCGACATCGGCCCGCCCACGGATAGCGGCTTTTATTACGACTTCGATTGCGCGCACAAGTTCACGCCTGAGGACCTTGAGCGCATTGAGGCGGAGATGAAAAAGGTGGTCAAGGAAAACCAAAAATTCATCCGCGAGGAGTGCTCCCGCGCGGAGGCGGTCGAGCGTATCAAGGCGTTCGGCCAGTCGCGGTACAAACTCGGCCGCCTCGACGACATCCCCGCTGACGAGGCGATTTCGTTCTACCGCAACGGCGAGTTCCTCGACTTGTGTGCCGGCACGCACGTCCCGTACACCTCGAAGCTCAAGGCGTTCAAGCTGCTCTCCGTCGCCGGTTCCTATCATCGCGGCGATGAGAAGAACAAACAGTTGCAGCGCATTTACGGCACGGCGTTTCCGTCGCGCGAGGAACTCGACCAATATTTGCGCAACCTGGAGGAGGCGAAGCTGCGCGACCACCGCAAGCTGGGCCGCGAGTTGCAGTTGTTCCACATTGACGAGGCCGTCGGGCAGGGGCTGATACTGTGGACGCCGCGCGGCGCCGTGGTGCGGCAGGAGTTGCAGAACTTCATCGCCGGCGAGTTGCAGAAACAGGGCTACTCGCAGGTCTTTACGCCGCACATCGGCAAGCTCGACCTCTACCGCACGTCGGGGCATTTCCCGTATTACCAGGACTCGCAATTCCCGCCCATCGTCGAGCCGGAGGCGTTGCAAAAATTGCGCGACGAGCGGGCGACGTGCGCCGACTTGTGCGCCTGCCTCGCCGAGGGCACCGTCAGCGGCTTCATGCTCAAGCCGATGAACTGCCCGCATCACATCAAGATTTTCGACTCGCAACCGCGCTCCTACCGCGACCTGCCGGTACGCCTCGCCGAGTTTGGCACGGTGTATCGCTGGGAACAATCCGGCGAACTCGGCGGCATGACCCGCGTGCGCGGCTTCACGCAGGACGACGCGCATTTGTTCTGCACCGAGGAACAGGTCGCCGGCGAGGTGCGCGGCTGTCTCGCGCTGGTGAAAATCGTGCTCGCGACGCTGGGCATGAACGAGTATCGCGTGCGCGTCGGCTTGCGCGACCCCGACTCTAACAAATATACCGGCGACGCCGCGCACTGGGACAAAGCCGAGCAAGCCTGCCGCGAGGCGGCGCTGACGTTGGGCGTGCCGTTCACCGAGGAGGCGGGCGAGGCGGCGTTCTACGGGCCGAAGATTGATTTCGTGGTGCGCGATGTGATTGGCCGCGAGTGGCAGCTCGGCACGGTGCAGGTGGATTACAATTTGCCGGTGCGTTTTGATTTGCACTACATCGGCGCTGACAATGCGAAGCATCGGCCGGTGATGATTCACCGCGCGCCGTTCGGGTCGATGGAGCGGTTCGTCGGCGTGCTCATCGAGCACTTTGCCGGCGCGTTCCCGGTGTGGCTGGCGCCTGAGCAAGTGCGGTTGCTGCCCATCACCGACGCGCAAAACGACTACGCCGCGTCACTGTCGGCGGCGCTGACGGCGGCGGGCGCGCGACACAGCGTGGACGCGCGCGCGGACAAAATCGGCGCGAAAATCCGCCGCGCGCAACTCGACAAAGTGCCGTACATGCTTGTCATTGGCGCGAAGGAAGCCGCGGCGAACCAAGTGGCCGTCCGCGTGCGCGGCCAGGGCGACACCGGGGCGGTGCCGTTCGCGGAGTTCCTGGCGCGCGTGACCAAAGCCATCGCGGGGCGGGAGTTGACGCTTTGAAAGGCGGATTGTTCACCACGAAGACACTAAGGCACGAAGGGAGACAGTTTTTTATTTAAATACAGCTAACGCGGCAGCGGCATTTTCTCCCCCAAATAAACAGTCTCCCTTCGTGCCTTGGTGTCTTCGTGGTGAAAAAAATTTAAAAAAGTTATGTTGAAATTCAGACTATTCGGTTTTCCTGTCCAAGTACAACCGTGGTTCTGGCTGGTGGCGTTCCTGTTCGGCGGCGGGTTTGGGATGCGCGGGGAATTTGATTGGCTGCCGGTGCTGGAATGGATGGCGGTGATTTTCCTGTCGCTGTTGACGCACGAACTCGGTCACGCTGTCGCCGCGCGACACTTTGGCGGCTGGCCGTTCATCGTCATCCACACCTTCGGCGGCACCACCTATTATCAAGACCGCTTTGAACGCCGCGAGCGGCTCATCGTCAGCGCCGCCGGCCCCATGTGCAGCCTTGCGCTGGCAGTGGTCGCGGCGCTGGGGGTCTTCGTATTCCCCGTGCCGCCGTTCCTGCGTGAAATTACCTGGATGACGATGTGGATAAACACCCTCTGGACCGCTTTCAACCTGCTGCCGATTATGCCGATGGACGGCGGGCAAATCCTGCGTGATGTGCTGGGGCCGGGGCGACTTCGGCTGGCTTGTCTGATCGGGCTGGTGACGGCGCTGGCGGCCGGCTTGGCGCTGGCTTGGTTCGGCTGGATTATCGCGGCCATCCTGCTGGGCTGCATGGCTTGGCGGAATTTTAAAAGTCTGGCCTGACAACGCATTTACCGCAGAGACGCGGAGGCGCTGAGGAAGAGGCAGTTTTTTTATTTAAGCACAGTTAACGCGGCAACGGCATCTTCCCAAAATAAAATGTGCTTCTCTCAGCGTCCTCCGCGTCTCCGCGTTGAATGCTTTTGGCGTCACTGCCAGGTCTTGGTCTGGTAATTGCCGAGCGGCACGCCTTGCGCGGCTGTCAGCTTGGCGGGGCGGCCGTTGATGGTGACTTTTTTGAGGTCGGCGCTGGTGGTGAAGGTGAAGTCGCCGGCGCCGTAGCCGTCACGGTCAGCGTGCCAGGCCACCGTCAGCGTGTCGCCCCGGCGGATGGCGGTGAGGTCAACCACCGAGCGTTTGCCGCGCTGATAGTCAAAGGTTAGGCCGTCGTCGAAGACGTAGCGGGTGTGGGCTTGCTTGACGCGGCGCAGGAAGAGGTGGAAATCCGCTTGGCGCAAGTCGTGCCGCTGCTCGTGCGGGGCGACGCGCGCGGCGGGCAGGATGGCGCCGTCGCGGATGAACAGCGGCGTGCCGTCAACGGTGGCGCTGACGGTGATGACTTTGCCGCCGCGCCGCCATTGGCCGTCGCTGACGCTGAACCAGTCGGTGCCGGCGGGCAGCGTGACTTGGCGCTTTTGCAAACCCTCGTCCACGAACGGCGCCTGCATCAAATGCGGGCCGACCATGAACTGGTCGGCGATGAGGCCGAGCGGCAGTCGGTCACTGTCAGCGAAGTCGTAGAACAGCGGGCGCAGGATGGCGCTGCCGGTGAGTTCGTGCTCGGCAAACAGTTGATAGAGGTAGGGGCGCAGGCGGTAGCGCAGTTGCGTGTAACGGCGCAGCACCGTCAGCGTCCGCCGGTCGAACGCCCACGGTTCCTGCTGGCGCGCGCCCTTGATGCAGTGGTTGCGGAAGAAGGGGAACAGGAACGCCGCCTTGAACCAGTCGCGGATCAACGCGGGGTTGGTGTCGCCGGCGAAGCCGCCGACGTCGCCGCCGTTGAACGGGATGCCGCTGAGGGCGAGGTTCAGCGTGGTGGCGATGCCGTTGCGCAGGTGGTGGTAGTTGCTGCAATTGTCACCGGTCCAGAGGGCGGTGAATTTTTGCGCGCCGGTGCAGCCACTGCGGCTGAGCAGGAACGGGCGCTCGTGCGGGCGCGCGGCGAGGAAGCCGTCGCGGCTGGCGGCGGCCATGCCGAGGGCGTACTGGTTGTGATAATAATCGTGCGGCTGCTTGCCGTGGTCGAACAGCATGTCGGCGTTCTCGACGAAGCCGGTGGACGGGTCGTTCATGTCGAGCCACGCGGCGCTGACGCCGAGGCGGGCGAAATTCTCAACCTCGGCGGCCCACCATTGGCGCGTCGCTGACAGTGAGAAATCGGGGAACACCGTCTCGCCGGGCCAGACCATGCCGACGTAATCAGTGCCCTGTGGGTTTTGGCAGTACGCTTTGGCTTGTTTGCCGCGCTCGTACACGCCGTAGCCGGCTTGCAGTTTCACGCCGGGGTCGATGATGGGCACCACGCGACGGCCACCGTCAGCGAGTTTGGCGAGTTCTTTTTGTGGTGACTTGAAGCGGTCGGGGTGGAAAGTGAACACCTTGTAGGCGTCCATGTAGCCGATGTCGAGCCAGAGGCCGTCCACGGGGAATTGATGCCGGCGGAAATTTTTGTCCAGCGCGTCAAGGTCGGCGGCGGACTCGTAACCCCAGCGGCACTGATGGTAGCCGAGCGACCACGCGGGCGGCAGCGGCGTGGTGCCGGTGAGCCGTTGCATTTTTTGCGTCAGTTCGCGCAGCGACGGGCCGTAGATGAGATACAAGTTAGGCTGACCACTCTCCGCGCCGAGCAGGATGACGCTTTCCTTGGTCGGCAAGTCCATCTGGTTGGCAATGGAAATTTGCAGGCCGGTGGCGATGAAAGTGGCGTGCGGGTTGTCGAGCAGCAGGCCGGCGTAGGTGTTGCCGCGCTTGAGGATGAGGTAGGGGATGGAGGCGTACACCGGGTCGGATGCCGGCTTGCCCTCCCAGTAGGAGCGGTAGTTGAAATCGGCGAACACGTCGGTGTTCCAGAACTTGGTGATTTTGCGCGAGTGCTCAAAGCCGCTCCATTTCTCGCCCAGGCCGTAGAACTGGGTGCCGTCCTCGCGTTTGAACTGGAACAGCGAGGCCGCGCCTTTCTGGCCGAAGAAGCCGGCGGGGGAGGATTCGAGGACGGTTTCGTCGCTGACGGTGACTAGTTTCAGCGCGCCATTTTTCCCGAACACCAGGCGGCTGTTGGCCGATTGCAAACCTTTAACTGGCTTGAAATTCAGGCCGGCGTGGGAATCGTTGACCCGCCAGCCGCTGCCGGTGACCTGCAAGTGATAAACGTCGCAGTCATTAGCCGCGGCGGCGAGGCGATAGGAGCCAAGCCTGGTCTGGAAACTTTTACCAGGCAGAGCGTGGCGGGTGAATTCAAAGTTGGCCGGATACGGAAATTTATGAAAATGCATAAATAATCATGTCGTCCCTTGGCACGGTTGGCGATAAAAAATAATTAAGGGACAGGTTAGAAATAATTTGACATGACGATTTAATTGGTTACGCTCACGCCTGTACTTGTGGAAAGGGAAAGAATGAGGGATAAAAAAATGAAAATGATGAAAGTGAAAGGGATGAAATGAGGGTGCCTCGAATCAAGGTTTCGCCATTGGAGGGTGCGGCGCTGTATCATTGTATTTCGCGCACGGTTAATGGGGAGCGGCTCTTTGCGGACGCTGACTGTGAGATGTTTCGGCGGATGATGTGGCAGGTTGCGGAGTTCTGCGGGGTGGAGGTCGTTACTTATGCGATTTTGTCGAATCATTTTCACATTCTGGTTCGGGTGCCGGAGGTTGCCGCGGTCAGTGACGCGGAGTTGCTGCGGCGTTACCGTGTGTTGCATCCTCAGCCGACCAAGTATCAGACGGCCAAGCTGGCGGTGCTGGCAAGCAAGCTGACTGTCGCCGCTGATGTTGACGGTCAGCGCTGGCGTCAACGGCAACTCGCGCTGATGGGCGATGTGTCGCAGTTCATGAAGTTGCTCAAGCAGCGATTCTCAATCTGGTTCAACCGTGCGCATCAGCGTTTTGGCACGCTTTGGTCGGAGCGCTTCAAGAGTGTGTTGGTTGAACACGGCGCGGCGCTGCGGGTGATGGCGGCTTATATTGACTTGAATCCTATTCGCGCCGGCCTGGCCGCTGACCCGAAGGATTATCGCTTCTGCGGTTATGCCGAGGCGGTCGCTGGCAATCAGCGATTGCGCCAGGCGCTGACGGTGGCATTTGAGCAGACGGACTGGAATGTTGCGCATAATTACTATCGCCAATTGCTCTTTGGCAGCGGTGGCGAAAAGAAACACCACGCGGCGTCGCTGTCAGCGGCGCGGGCGGAGGAAGTGATTGCGGAACAAGGCGCGCTGTCAGTGGCGGAACTCCTGCGTTGTCGCGCCAAATATTTCACCGACGGCGCGGTGCTGGGCGGCAAGGTTTTTGTCAGCAACCATCTCCGGCGTTACCGTCAGGTCATCGGCAGCGGCAAGCAAAGCCCGCCGCGCAACCTACCCGCCGCCGGTGATTACGATGAACTGACCGTGCTGCGTGGCGGACGGGCGGCGGGATAACCGTTGACCGCTGCCAATCACGGGTTGCAACTTGCGCCACACAATTCGCGAATGTTGTTCCACGTTCAGCGGCAGCGGGGCAGGCTACTTTTTGCGGTACTGGCCGGGAGGCAGGTGCGCCAGCCGCCGGAACACGGCGGAAAAATAATACTCGTCCTTGAAGCCGCTGAGGGTGGCGATTTGTTTCAGCGGCAGTTGCGAGTGCGCCAGCAGCGCTTTGGCCCGCTCGACCCGTATTTCGTTCAAATGCCGCACCAGGCTCTTGCCGCGCCGGGCCTTGAACAGGTGCCGCAGGTAGTGGTCGCTGATGCCGACCTGTCGCGCGATTTGCGGCACTGACCGGATGCCGGGCAGTTGCTCGCGGATGAATTGCTCGGCTTGCAACACATATTGCTCCGGCTGGGATGCGGCTTCGCGGCGGGAGAGATTGGCATGAATATTGAGCAGGGACAACAGCAGCGTGGTGGCTCGGAGGCTGAAAATGGTTTGCTCGTCGGCGCTCAGGCGCGCGTAGCCATGCGACAGCAGGCGCAAGTCCTCGATCAGCGCGGGCGCTGACAGTGGCGGCACATACAGGTGACTGTCAGCGAGCAGGCCGCCGTCGGCGGGCGCGGCGACTTGCACGCACCAATCCTCGCCGGGGCGGTCCATGACCTGATCGTGCGGTTCGCCGGCGCGATAGATGACCGCGCTTTGCTCCGCGAACGGCACGCGCAATTGCCGGCGCGGCAGCCGCGTGTGGCCGCTGCCAGTGGCATGATAGACAATTTCGATGCCGACATGCGCATGCACCGCGCAACACACGCCGGTCTTGAGCGGACAACGCACGCCGGCCAGGAATTTTAACGGTTGGCGGGCAAACGACGGCATAATCAGCTATTTATATCGGGCCAGCCGCCGCGGGGCAAATTCATTCCCTTGGGACCAAAAAACTAAGGGACAGGTTAAAAATAATACGGGTTAAGGTTAAGTTAAGGTTAAGTTAAGAAGTTAAGGTTAGTAGGGTAAGGTTAAAGGTTAAGAGCCTGTTTAAAATCTTTTGAGGAGTAAGACGAGCAGGGCGAGGAAGGCGAATTGTCTGGAGGAGTTGAGGAGGCGTTCGCAGTTTTTCCAGAGGCGGCGGTGTTTGTCCAACCAGGCGAAGGTGCGTTCGACGATCCAGCGCTTGGGTAGTACCACGAAGGTCGCGGTGTTTGGGCGCTTGACGACTTGCACTTTGACGCGCGGTAACCAGTGGTTGACGTTGTTAGCGAACTTGTCGCCGCGGTAGCCGTTGTCGACCAAGATGGTTTGCACGGACTTTAACTGCGCACGGTGACGACGCAGTAGTTCCTCCCCGCCACGGCGGTCGGTGACATTAGCGGTGGTGACCGTCAGCGCGTGCGGCAAGCCTTGCGTGTCCACCGCCAAATGCCGTTTGATGCCGGACACTTTTTTGCCCGCGTCATAACCTTTCAACTCGGCGGTGTCGGCGTTCTTCACGCTCTGGGCGTCGAGGATGAGCAGACTGGGTGACGCGTTGCGTCCAAAGCTGACACGGGCCGCGCCAACCGATTTTTTTTAAGACCCGTTGCAGCAAACTCCCGTGGCGGTTGGCGGCGCTCCAGATGCGCCAGTAGGCGTAGACCGTGCGCCATTTGGGGAAACCCTCCGGCAACATCCGCCATTGGCACCCGCTGCGCAACACGTAGAGCACCGCGCAAAACACCTCGTATAAATCCACTTCCCGTGGGCGGGTCTTTTTCCGCGCGCTTTCCAATTGCGCTTTGATCTGCATGAATTGTTCCATACTAATGTCACTGGGGTAGGCTTGTCGCTTTTTCATCACTCTCACTGTACACAGTTAATAGATTATGTACAGGCTCTAAGGCGGACGGATGGACGGCGCTGCCACTGGAAAGCACGGTGATTGACTTCACTGATAAAAACCATAACATTTGCGTCATATGTTAATAAGGAAAGCGCGGTTATTGGGGTCATTGTCAGCGGTGTTGTGCGCGGGGTTGGTGTTGGGCGGATGCGATGAGCTGACGTTGACCGACGGCAAGAATGTGATGCGCAGCGACGCGCGGCCCGCCGTGAAGTTACGCGGTTACGGGACGTTGGGCGTGACATTGCAGGAAGTGCGGACGGACGGCGGCACGGTGTCGGTGTTCCGTTTTGACGCTGACAGTCATGAGCACGCGGTGACGACGGCGGGGAAATTCCTGGCCGACCTGGACCTGTCGCCCGGCGTGACCAAGGGAACGCTGACGGTGCGGGGACACGAGGTGCCGACGGTTACGGTGGTTGGCGGCGCGGTGTACGCGGGGTTTGTCTATAGGCAAACCGGCTGCGTGGTGGCCGCCGCTGACCGTGGCGCGCTGGAAAAGTTTTTGGCCGCCGCGCCGGTCATCGTCAGCGGCGGGCCACTGAGCACGGCGTTGAAATATCCGCAATATTTGGACCGTTTCGACCGCTACGGCTGGGGTTTCTACGGCTTCAGCGGGCCGTCCAATCATCACGGGTGGAACGACAAATCCAGCCCCGGCGTTGACCCGCTCGACGACATGGAGTTTGTCAAAAAATACAATTTCCGTTTCGAGTTGTGGCCGAAGCCGACGTTGTTCGACGACAATTACAGCGTCGGCGAGTGGCCGGAAATCCGCTGGCTGGTGGTGGAGGCGGGCAAGCGCGACGTGCCGCTGGCGGCGCGGTTGTACGGCGAATTGCCGGTGGTGAAGGAATTTTCCGACCTGGCCGAGCAACCCGCGCCGTTCCTGCAGGGCGGGCGGATGCGGACGGAATTCATGCAAAAAACGTGGCCGTGGGTTTCGTGGTTCAACGCGAAGGGGCGACTGTACATGGCGCGGCAGGCGCAGGAGCAGATGCGGCAACTGGCGGACGTGGAGATTGGCAGTTGGATGTCGCCGTTCGGCGAGTTGGTGCACGATTATTGGTTCAATATGCACCAGGATTATTCCAAGGCGGCGGTGGACAATTGGCATGTGTATTTGCGCGACACGCTGACGCTGACCCTGGCCGAGGTGTCGGCGATGTTCAACCGCAGCGACCGCCCGTTCGCGTCGTGGGACGAGGTGCCGGTGCCGGAGTTTGCGAATTTCACCGGGCTGTCCGGCCTGGTGCTGGACTTGACCGGGCGCTGGCACGTCCGGCTGGCGCAGGAGAACGAGGCCGCAACGGAGCAGTGGTCAAAGCCGGACGCGACTGTCAGCGGCGCGGAGTGGGATGAACTGTTGCTGCCGGGGGCGGTGGAGTATCACAAGTATTACCGTCAGGACACCTGGTTTGTGCGCGATTTCTCACTGTCAGCGGCGCAGTTGCAAAAGACGCCGCTGTGGTTGTACGACTTCGCGCGTGGCGGCACCTACGGCGACCCGCGCGTGAAATCGCCGGTGTATTTGAACGGCCAGCGCGTCGGCGAGACCGGCTCGTGGGGCGCGTGGGACGTGACGAAATTGTTGCAACCGGGCGTCAACCGGCTGGCGATTCGCTCGGAGTATTTCAGCGGGCGGGTGTTTTTGAGCACGGAACAGCCGTCGGTTTATCCGTATCTCTCGCCGGAGCGCAACCGGCTGTGGGTCATCACGCAGGATTGGGAAAAGAACGCCAAGCGCGACACCTGGGCGGTCGGCCTCGCCGCGATGCGCGAGGTGGACCCGAACGCGCCGTTCAAATTCATGGCGCCGATTGGCTTCGGCACCGACCGCTGGATTGAGCTGGCGACCAAGTTCGGCGGCTGGCCGCATTTCACCGGCGAGGGCATGTGGTATTTCCCGTGGTACAAGCGCTACGGTTTTATCTACGGTCTGCCAGGCTCCAGTGAGATGGCCGGGCCGGCGCGCGACGCGGCGGACATGTTCCGCGTCATGCAACGCACGTTCCTCGCGGGCCTGAACAGCCACGACCATGTGTTCATCGTGCAAGCCGCCACGCGCCTGCCGGAGGTGAAGGCGTGGTACGAGCGGCACGCGGTCATTCTCAAGCAAATGGGCCGCTACGACATCGCCGGCCCGCAGGTGTTGCTGTATCGCTCCACCAACGCCGCCACCAACCTCATGTTCGCGCCTGACCCGTCGCTCGGCGACAAGACGCGGCCCATCCAGAATCCGTGGAACTGGGACATCGGCCGCGGCACGCTGCAATCCATCGGCCAGTCGCCGCTGTACATCGACGACGGCGGATTGCGCGACGGCAAATTGGCGGGTTACGACGTGCTATTTGACTGCGGCAACGAAATCATGACTGCCGAGGCGGTGCGTGACATTGAACAATGGGTGCGCGACGGCGGCACCTACGTGACGCTGCCGTTCACCGGCCGTTGCCAGCCGGACGCTGACCGTGACACCTGGCACATCCAAGCGCTCACCGGCTGTCAGGTGGCCAAATTGCGGCAACCCGGCCAGGGCAACGTCACCATCAGCGGCGCGGCGGAGCAGGGTTTGTTCAAGGAATTGGCTGGCAAGACTTTCCCCGACAATGGCTCATCAAAGGACTGGCAGGGTTTTGAGTACAACATCCTCAGCACCGAACTGACGCCGGGCGCTGACAGTGAGGTCATCGCGCGATTTGAAAACGGCGCGCCGGCCATCGTCAGCCATAAGCTCGGCAAAGGCCGCGTCATCACGCTCGGCAGCGTGTTCTTCCGGCAGGTGCAGGACATTGAGGGCATGTGGCTGCCCGCTGACCTTGAGTCGGTGTTCTACCGCGACCTGCTCAACGGCCTCGGCCAGCCGTCGGTCAACTTCACCGACGACTACCGCATCCTCACCCAGCGTTACCGCACTAACAACGGCCTGGACGACGCGGTCATGCTGGTGAGTTTCGCTGACAGTGACCGCACGGTGGCGCTGACCGTGACACTCGACCAGCCGCCCGCGCGCATTTACCGCGCCGCCGGCGACCGCCTGGAGGAAATCAAGGACTTCACCGTCAGCGGCAACGTGGTGAAAATCCCCAACCTCAGCGTGCCCAAGAGCGAGGTGCAGATGTTCTACTTCCGCGCCCACGCCGCTGACGATGCCGCGCGGCACTGGTGGGCTTACCAGCAGCGCATCTGGCAATTCTCGCCGGTGCAGCAAGTGGACTTCAGCCCCATCGCCGGCAAACGCTGGCAGGAGCCGACGGTCAACCTGAAAGCCGACGCGCAGTGGCACTGGACGCAGACCGCGCCCGCTGACGATGACTGGCGCACCAATGTGAAAGTTTCCAAAGACTGGCCGCAGTGGTATCTCGACATCTTCACCGCGGTCGGCGCCGATTATCAAAAGCCGCTGTTCGCCTTCCGCACCTTCAGCGTGCCAAAGGAATGGCTCGCTGACGGTGGCGTCACGCGCCTCGTCGCGGCGGACTGGCAGGGCGGTAACAACCAACTCACCGCCGGCCAAAGCCCGTGGCGCGTGTGGCTCAACGGTCAGCGGCTGGAGCGTCCCACCTTCTTCAACCCCGAAGTCGGTCCGCTGCTGCGCGCCGGCGAAAACACCATCGCGTTTGCCATTGACCCGCCGAAACAGGGCTATCACCTCGGCGTGCTCGGCGCGGTGTACCTCACCCACAGCGCCAAGCCCGCGCGCGTCGTCAGCCTCGCCGGCGAGTTTGTCGGCAAGCTCGACGGCCAGCCGGTCACGCTGACATTCCCCGGCCAGGGCGAGGCGTTCTCGCCGACGAAAACCATCCTGATTCCGCGGGAATGGGAAAACCAATACATCGTCACGTATTACGCCCGCGACCCGCGCAACCGCAGCGGGCAGGGCAGCCGCCAGTCGTCGTATGGCGTCGTCGTGAACGAGCGCGAAGGCCGCCGCCGGCACCATCACACCTTCGGCAGCGAGGTCGAGGTGGACATTACCGAGTTGCTGAAATTCGGCGCGGAAAACACACTCACCCCGTTGTCATCCTACCCGCCCGCCGAGGCGAAGGACTGGGACCTCGACGAAATCGAACTGCGCCTGTATCCCAAGGCCGACTATCGTGACTGAACAACTCCAGCCGCGAAGACGCCAAGGCGCGAAGGAAAAGGAAGTTTTTTTTAACCACGGATGAACACGGATGGACACGGATTTTAGTTTGGTTGCTCATCAAACTATCAGTGTTTATCTGTGTTCATCCGTGGTTTAGAGCACATCAAAACTAGATGGATTCAACAGGCCACGGCGTATATCCGCAGGAACGGAACCAGGCGGTGGCGTCGGTCGAGGTCACGGACTCCAGGGCCGTGGCAATGGCCCGGCGC
>JAISDC010000087.1 GCA_031265105.1 Verrucomicrobiales bacterium | reverse complement strand
TCGCCGGTGTCGCTGTTGACGCTGATATTGACGGTGCCGCTGTGGGTCATGTTGTCGAAGATGACTTCATAATCGCCGATGTTCCATACCCCGTTGTTTTCGCCGTAGTTGCCGTGGCTGTCTTGGTTGAAAGTCCACGCGCTGTCTGTGCCGGTGATGAGGTCGCCGCCGTTGAAGCCGCCGGTGCCGATTGAGTTGTGGTCGAGAGTGACGGTCATCCGCGCTGGTGGTGTAAGTCCCGGTCAGCACCAATTTGGTGCCCGAAGCCAAATACTGCTGCTGCGCCGACACGGTCAGCGGCAGGCTGGTTAGGCCGCAGATGACGCGGATTAAGACGGATAATTTTTGAAGATTGCGGTTCATATGATGGTCTTTCTTGCTGATTTTTCCTTCGTGGTTGGTTAAATGTGCTCATTCGCTCTTCGCAACGAGCCAGAGTGCTATGGCACGCATAATGCGTGCAAAGCAACAAATAAATTAACCTATTTGATTTTGCGTATTTAATTAACGGGCATGGCCAGTGCCGAAATTAACATCCGTTTCAGCCGCGACTTGATGCGCGAGGTCATGCGACATTGTCAGCATAGCGGCCACAGCAGCCGGATGTTTATTGAGGAGGCGGTGCGCGCGTTGCTGGAGCAAATCGACGCTGACGGTGCGACAATTCCCGCGCCGGCGCTGGCGGTCATGGTGCGAAAAAAACTCGGCAAGCAAACCCGCTCGCTGGAGGAGACGGTCAGCGCGTTGGTCGAGGAAAATCTGGCCCGCCGCGCCAGCGGAACCAAGTCGGCGGACCGGCGCGCGTGAGTCACCGGTCGGCCGCGACTTTTCCCACTGTCAGCCTGACGAACATCGCCGCTGTCAATGACGCCAGCATCAGCGTTCGATTGGGCAACCCGCTTCCGCGTCTTCCCGATTTCAAAAAACCCGCTGGCACTGGCCGGCAAAAACCGTAAACTGCCAATTTACCATGATTAATCACCGCTTTGACCACGAATCGGACTGGCTCGCCGCGTTAATCGCGCACTGGCAGGCCACCGGCAGCGCGGCCCTGCACAAACGCGGGGTTTTTAATGTTGCCCTCAGCGGGGGGGCCAGCCCGGTCGGTTTTTACCGGGCGTTGAGCAAAAGCGGCTGGGCTTGGTCGGCCACCCATTTGTTTATCGGCGACGAACGCTGGGTGCCGCTGGATCATCCGGACAGCAACTATCACCTGATTTACACGGCATTTTACCCGCTGGCGGTGCGGTTGGAACGCTGGAAAACCGAACTGCCCAAGGCCGCGGACGCCGCCGCTGACTATGAGCGCCGCCTGATTCGCGAACTCGGCCAGCCGCCGCGCTTCGACCTGATCCTGCTCGGGGTCGGCAACGACGGCCACACCGCCTCGCTATTTCCCGGCACCAAAGCCTTGCGGGAAAACGTCAAGTTCACCGCCGCCGACTGGGTGCCGCAGATGGATGCCCAGCGCCTGACCTTGACCTATCCCACGCTGCGCCAGGCCAGGGAAATCTGGTTTCTCACCAAGGGCGCCGACAAACAACCCTGGGTGCAACGCCTGATGCAGGGCCTTGATGCCACCTTTCCCGCGGGGGCGGTCGCCATCGAACGGGGCGAGATCAAAATCTTTAATTGCGTAAATTGAAACTTACGGGCTTGACCTGCCGCAAAAAAACTGGAGAATCCTTGCCTCTTGATTACGCGCTCGTGGCGAAATGGCAGACGCGCTAGTTTCAGGTACTAGTGGTTAACACCGTGGAGGTTCGACTCCTCTCGAGCGCAGTTTTTAGTTCTTAAAGCAAAGTGGTAAAAAACGCCGCAAAGTGCGCGCTCAGGTACAAAGCTAAAATCTCCACTGGCGGGCGGCTCGGAATTTATCAATAAACAAGCTTGCATTTCGCGGGCAAATCCGCAGTGTTAATCCCCTGTATGAAAATTTCATCCATTATTTCGGTGGCTTGTCTGGCCGCGTTGGTGGCCTGCTCGCCCAAAGATCCCAAAAATGCCAAGTTTGTCGTCGCTTCCTTCAAGGGCGGCAAAGTAACCCGCGCGGAATTGACCGCCAAGGAAAATGAGTTCATTTCCCGTTTCGGCGGCAAAATCGAGGATTTGAAGCCGGAACAGTCCGCCATGCTGGACTGGCAGGTGGCTAACCGCCTGATCATGGAAAAAATCATTGCCAAACAGACGGCGGCGCTCAAAAGCAAAATCCAATCCGAGGTTGACGCCGAACTCGCCGCGGCCAAAAAACGATTTGGCGAAGATGAACAGGAATTTCAAAAACGGCTCGCCGAATCCGACCTGACGGAGAAGGAGTTGATTGAGCAAATCACCCAGCAGGAAACCATCCGGTACCTGATCAAGCAGGAAAAGGACGCGCCCGCCCCGGTCACTGAAGCTGACGCCAAGGCTTTTTATGATGGCAACCAGCAACTCTGGCCCCAGGAAGAATTGTACTCGTTGCGTTACATCGCGACGCCGCTGCCCGCCGATGTCAGCCCGGCCGACAAGAAGCAGAAACAGGCGGCGGCCGAAACTGCCCGCAAGCGCGTAAGCGGCGGCGAGGATTTTGAAAAAGTCGCCAAGGAGCTTGATCCCGCCAATCCTCAAGCCGGTGTTACCCAGAAGGTTCAGGCCAGCAATTTCAGCCCCGAATTCAGTAAAATTATCAAGACCTTGAAACCCGGCGGCATCAGCTCGGTGCAGGAAATCGGCGCTAATTTGCTGGTGTTTCAATTGGTTGAATTGACCCCCGCCAAGGTGTTGGAGTTCGATGAGGTAAAAGAAGGCATCATCAGGCGGTTGCAATCGCAAAAGGAGAGCGAGTTCGCCAGGCGCATCATTGAAAAGCTGCGTGACGACGCCAAGATTCAATTCAATATCCCCGATCCCACCAAGGAATTGGCGAACAAAACCGCGCCGACTGCCGCCCCGGAGGCGCCGGCCCCCGCTCCCGCCAAGAATTGACCTGTCAACAACCTTTGACCACGGCCATTGGCTTGCACGCCAATGGCCGTTTTTTCATGCCCAGTTATTAAGCCGTAATCACCTGCGGCTGCTCGTCGCTGTCACTGGGTCAAAGTGAACTGCGCATATTTATTGTATTTAAGTATTGCTGACCGCCTGATCTTGAAATATGCTTTCATGCGAAGAAAGGAGTTAAAGCTCAGGGATTGGGTTTTAGCCTGATTTATCTCAGCGCCGTTGTTTGCAACGTGATAAAACATCGGCACTTGGCAAAGAATCTTGAGGCTGACCGTGTTATCCTTGCGAAGAGCGTTTGAGCAATAACCCTTGGGGAAATTTTTCGGTTCTTTACTGAAAACCGATTAGTTTTACAGATTGTGACAAAACCAATGGATTACCTGCATCATCAGCGTAAAACCGCGGGCCAAGCCTGGCGGCTAACGCACGGTGTGTGGTCCGCGTTGTCACTTTCCCCTTGCGGTTTCGCCTGCTGAACGCTCTCGCCGATACCTCCCGGGCTTGACCAGCAACATGAGTAATACAGAACAACGATCCGGACGTTCCGGATATCGTGGTGGACGCCGCCGTAATCGCGGCGGGCGTTACCGTGGCAACCGCGAGGGCGGTTACCAAAAACAGAAAAAATCCAACCCGATTACCGCCTTCCTCGGCAAACTGTTCGGTTTCGGCAAACGTTCGGCCAATGGCAAACCAGTCAACGGCCAACGCGACCGCGACCGCGACCGCGACCGTGAACACGACCGTGAACACGACCGTGATCGTGAACGCGCGCCGCGCGCCGAACGTTCGGAGCGTCTCGACGTCCCCGTCCAGGAAAATCAGAATCCGGAAATCGAAACGCCGCGCTTGTACATCGGCAACCTTTCCTACGAAACGTCGGAAAGTGACCTGTTTGATCTGTTCTCGCAGGTCGGCAGCGTCAACAATGTCGAGATCGTGCGTGACAGCCGTTCCAATTCCAAGGGATTCGGCTTCGTGGAGATGGGCGCGTTGGAAACTGCCAAGGCCGCCTCGGAGAAGTTCAATCGCAGCGAGTTCATGGGACGCCAAATCGTCGTCGCCGGCGCCAAGAAATAACCGGCTGATGATGCAAAAAAACCCGCGGGCTTTCCCCGCGGGTTTTTTTATTGCGGTTCAGCCTGACTTGACGACAGCCGGAACCGGCGCAAAATTCGCTCTGGCGCAAAACCGCGTTCACCCTATAAAAGACGCATGGAAAATGTCGTCATCATCGGTTCCGGCCCGGCCGGATGGACCGCGGCAATTTACACGGCGCGCGCCGGTCTCAATCCGCTGCTGGTGACCGGCGCGCAGCCTGGCGGTTTGTTGACCACTACCACCGCGGTGGAGAATTTTCCCGGCTTCAGCAAGGGGGTGGACGCGAACACGCTGATGATGGAGATGCAGGAGCAGGCCGCGCGGTTCGGCGCGCGCGTCGAGTACATGAGCGTGGTCGAGCGGGTGGATTTTTCCCGCCGCCCGCTGACGCTGACCGTGGACGGCAAAGTCATTGAGACCAGGGCGGTCATCATTGCCACCGGTGCCAGTCACCGTCATCTCGGCGTGCCGGGTGAGCGGGAGTTGGAAAACAAGGGCGTGACCTATTGCGCCACCTGCGACGGCGCGCTGCCGATGTTCCGCGGCCAGCCGCTGGTGGTGGTCGGCGGCGGCGACTCGGCCTGCGAGGAAGCGGCGTACTTGACGCGCTTCGGCTCACTGGTGTATCTGGCACACCGCCGCGACCAACTGCGCGCCTCGCGCATCATGGCGGCCCGCACCTTGGCCAACCCGAAAATCAAACCGGTGTGGGACAGCGTGGTGGAAGGAGTGCTGGGCGTCGATCTGGACCGGGTGACCGGTGTGAAATTGAGCAACGTGAAAACCGGCGCGCGCGCGACGCTGGATTGCGCCGGAGTGTTTGTCGCCATCGGCCACGTGCCGAACACGCAATTGTTCCAAGGCGTGATTGACATGGACAAGGCGGGTTTCATCACATCGACGGGACGCGTGCATACCAATGTGGACGGCGTGTTTGTCGCCGGAGATTGCGCGGATTCGATTTACCGCCAAGCCGTCACAGCGGCGGGCGCGGGCTGCATGGCCGGCATCGAAGCCGAACGTTATCTGGCGGGATTGTGCGGTTGAACCGGGTGACAGGGAAAAGTCGCCGGTCAGGCTGCTGCTGTTCAGGCTCACGGTCAGCGTGCCGCTGCCGCTGTTGGTCACGTCGCCATTCATGCCGTTGCCGCCGCTGACGGTGACATTGCCGGTGCCGCTGGAAATCATGCCGCATCCCGTTGCCAAAAAAACGCGCGCCAGCCGCCGCTGACGGTGCGCGGCACTCTCAGCGGCGCAATGCCAATGGCGCACAGGCCATCCTGCCGGTGTCGTCGCGCGATGGAACGGCGCGACCGCTGTCAAATTCGCGATTAAACGGGGTTGTGATGAGGTATGGCTATAACCAGCCGATTAGCTCGGCGTGCCCGTGCCGTTGGCGGCCGGGGTGAGTTGCGCTTTCCAATTGGTTTCCAATCCCTTGATCTGCGCGTATTTTTGGCGAATCTGTTCCTGGGCGGTGGTTTCCAGTTTTTGATACCGTTCCGGGTTGATTTGTTTCAGCGCCTTGAACCGGGTCTCGTTGGCCATGAATTGTTCCAGCGGGGTTTTCGGCTCGGCGGAATCCAGTATCAGCGGGCTTTGGCCGGCGTCCAGGCGGCGCGGGTCGAAGCGGTATAACGGCCAGTAACCGGAATCCACCGCCAGCTTTTGCTGGCTGAGGCCGGTTTCCATGTTGATGCCGTGCGCGATGCAATGGCTGTAGGCGATAATCAGCGAGGTGCCGGGGAAGCTGTCCGCCTCGTTCAGCGCCTTGACCGTCTGGCTGTCCTTGGCGCCAAAGGCGATGCGCGCGATATAGACGTTGCCGTAGCTCATCGCCAGCAGGCCGAGGTCTTTTTTGGTTTGCGCCTTGCCGTTGACGGCGAATTTCGCCACCGCGCCCATCGGCGTGGATTTGGATTGCTGGCCGCCGGTGTTGGAATAAACCTCGGTGTCCAACACCAGGATGTTGACTTTTTTGCCGAGCGAGATGACGTGGTCGAGGCCGCCGTAGCCGATGTCATAGGCCCAGCCGTCGCCGCCGATAATCCACACGCTTTTCTTGACCAGATAATCCGCGATGAGGCTCAATTCCGGCGCCTCGGGCACGGTCAGCGTCCTGAGCCGGTCGCGCAATTCGGCGACCCGCTGCCGCTGGGCGGCCAGGCCCGCCTCGGTGCTTTGGTCGGCGTTGAGCAGTTCACCGGCCAACTGGTCGCCGAGCGCCGCTGACAGTGAGGCCAGCAAATAGCGCGCCCGGTCGGTTTTTTGGTCAACGCCCATGCGCAGGCCCAGGCCGAACTCGGCGTTGTCCTCGAACAGCGAGTTGGCCCACGCGGGGCCGCGACCGTCAGCGTTTTTGGCATACGGCGTGACCGGCAGGTTGCCGCCGTAAATGGACGAGCAGCCGGTGGCGTTGGCAATCAGCGCGCGATCGCCGTACAACTGGCTGATGAGCTTGACATACGGCGTCTCGCCGCAACCCGCGCAGGCGCCGGAAAACTCGAACAGCGGCTGGAGGAATTGCGAATCCTTGACCAGGTCGGTTTTGAGCTTGGCGCGGTCGGGCAGCGGCAGGCCGAGGTAGTAATCCCAGTTGACCCGCTCGGCGTCCACGATGGGTTCCTGCGGCAGCATGGTCAGCGCCTTGCGTTTCGGGTCGTTTTTGTCCTTGCCCGGGCAGACCGCGATGCACAGCCCGCAGCCGGTGCAATCTTCCGGCGCGATTTGGATGGTGAACTGGCAGCCGGGATTTTCCCGCGACTTGAAGGCGGTGTGCTTGAAGGTCGGCGGCGCGTCCTGGAGCGCGGCGTCCGGGTAGAACTTGCCGCGGATGGTGGCGTGCGGGCAGCCTAGCACGCATTTATTACACTGGATGCACAACTCCGGCGCCCAAACCGGAATCATTTGCGATAAATTGCGTTTTTCCCAGCGGGCGGTGTCGGTCGGCCAGATGCCGTCCACGGGGAAGGCACTCACCGGCAGCAGGTCGCCCTTGCCTTCCATCATCAGCGCGGTGACGCGGTGCATGAAGGCGGGCGCCTCGGCGGGGATGACCGCCGGGCGGCGGTGGGTCGAGGTGACTTGCTCGGGCACAATGATTTCGTGCAGGTTGGCCAGGGTCTGGTCCACCGCGTTCCAGTTTTTTTCCACCACCGCCCGGCCTTTGCGCAGGTAGGTTTTCTCGATGGATTTCTTGATTTGGGCGATGGCTTCCTCGCGCGGCAACACGCCGCTGATGGCGAAGAAGCACGTTTGCATGATGGTGTTGGTGCGGCTGCCCATGCCGGTCTCGCGCGCCACGCGATAGGCGTCAATGGCATAGACCCGGAGTTTTTTCTCCAGGATGGCGGCTTGCAACTCCAGCGGGAGGTGCTCCCAGATTTTGTACACGGTGAAGGGGCTGTTCAACAGCAGCGTCGCGCCCTTGGCGGCGTAGGCGGTGAAGTCGCATTTTTCCACGAACTGCCATTGGTGGACGCCGATGAAATTCGCCTGCTTGATGAGGTACGGCGAGTTGATGCGCTGGGGGCCGAAGCGCAGGTGCGAGATGGTCATCGCGCCGGATTTTTTCGAGTCGTACACGAAATACGCCTGCGGCTTGAACTCGGTCTCGTCGCCGATGATTTTGATGGTGTTCTTGTTGGCGCCGACCGTGCCGTCGGAGCCGAGGCCGAAGAACACCGCGCGCTTGTTCTCGCTGGGTTCGATGTCGTAATCGTCGTCCACCGTCAGCGAGGTGCCGGTGACGTCGTCAATGATGCCGACCGTGAAATGGCGGCGCGGCGCGGCTTTTTGCAACTCGTCGAAAATCGCCTTGACCATCGCCGGGGTGAACTCCTTCGAGCCGATGCCGTAACGGCCGCCGCACACCTGCGCCTGGGGCGCGTCCGCGACTTCGTGCAGGGCGGTGACCACGTCCTGATACAGCGGCTCGCCCGCCGAGCCGGGTTCCTTGGTGCGGTCCAGCACGGCGATTTTTTGCACCGTCGGCGGCAGCGCCCGGACGAACAAATTCACGTCGAACGGGCGGAACAGGCGCACTTGCAGCACGCCAAACTTGCCACCGTCAGCGTTCAAATGATTGACCGTGTCAATGCTGGTTTCGCCGCCGGAACCCAGCACCACGATGACCTGCTCGGCCTGGGGATGGCCGGTGTAGTCGAACAAATGATATTGCCGTCCCGTGACCTTGGCAAAATCATCCATGATTTGCTGCACCGCCGTCGGGGTGCCCAGGTAGAACGGATTGCCCGCCTCGCGGGTCTGGAAATACACATCGGGATTCTGCGTGGTGCCGCGAATGGTCGGCCGGTCGGGCGTCAGCGCGTTTTGATAAAAATTGTCCAGCAGCTTGGGGTCCAACAGGCGGCGCAGCATGTCATCGGTCAGGTAGTCAATCTGGTTGATTTCATGCGAGGTGCGGAAGCCGTCGAAGAAATGCAGGAACGGCACCCGGGTTTGCAACGTCGCCAGGTGCGCGATGCAGGCCAGGTCCTGTGCTTCCTGCACATTGGCGGAATTGAGCATGGCGAAACCGGTCTGACGCACCGCCATTACATCGGAATGGTCGCCAAAAATGGACAGCGAATTGGTGGCCAGCGCCCGCGCCGTGACGTGCAGCACGAACGGCGACAACTCGCCGGCGATTTTATACATGGCTGGAATCATCAACAGCAGCCCCTGCGACGCGGTGAACGTGGTGGCCAGCGTGCCGGCCTGCAAAATCCCGTGGATGGCCCCCGCCACCCCGGCTTCCGACTGCATTTCCACCACGGCGGGCGTATTGCCCCACAAGTTCTTTTTGCCCTTGGCCGACCATTCGTCGGAAGACTCGCCCATGGGCGTCGAGGGGGTGATGGGGTAAAGGGCGATGGCTTCGCTGAGGCGGTAGGCCACGGATGCGGCCGCTTCATTGCCGTCCACGGTGATTGCTGTGTGTTTCATAGTAAAATAAATACCTATTATCGGTCTCAGAAATTGGGGTTTAAAATTAAAATGCTACTCTTGGGCATTAGCTTTCGTCAAACAAGAAAATGCGCTGCCACGTCATGGTCAGCGACTAGGAGCCGTCATTTGACGGTTGCCCTGCCGCGTGAAACGCATTAGATTGCGCGTCATGTCCGGTTGGTGCAAAGCCGTGGTGTTGCTGCCGTGCAACGCGTTGATTACCCTGCCAGCTTTGGTGCTGTGGCTGACGGGCTGGCGATTGACGCGGAATGATCCGGCGTTGCTGGCGGTCGGCGGGGCGCTGCTGGTGGCAGGCTTGGCACTGGCAGCGTGGACGATGTGGTTGTTTGACCGGGTTGGCAAAGGCACCGCGGCGCCGTGGCAACCGCCGCGCCAACTGGTGATTCGCGGTCCCTACCGGCATGTCCGCAACCCGATGATTGTCAGCGTGCTGCTCATGGCGCTGGCCGAGGCGCTGCTCCTGAACGCCTGGTCACTGGCAGCGTACGCGGCGGTGTTCTGGGCGGTGAACACCGTTTACTTCCCGCTGGTCGAGGAAAAAAAATTGCTCCAGCGTTTCGGCGACGACTATGCCCGCTACCGGCGCCACGTCCCGCGCTGGCTGCCGCGACTGACGCCGTGGGCACCGCCGCCAGGCGACGAAATTGCCAAGTCATAAAAACCGCCGCTGACCGTGAGCGCATCGTCAGCGGCGGTTTGTTAGGGATTATTTCCATGCCACCGGCAGCGACCAGACGCCTTATTTGGTCTGTGCCGCCTGGCGCTGGCGCCGAATCTCATTCCACCGCGCCAGGCGCTCGGCGATGAGTTTTTCGTAACCGCGATTGGTCGGTTGGTAAAACTCGCTGACCGCGGCGAACATTTTTTCATCCGCCACCCCGTCGGCGTAATCGTGCGCGTATTGGTAGCCGACGTGCCGCCCCAGCGCCTTCTCGCCGTCGTAGGTCGCGTTCTTCAAATTGTTCGGCACCTCCAGCGTGCGGCCTTCCTTGATGGCCGCCGCCGCCGCCTCGCCGGCCAGGTAGGCGGCGTTGCTCTTCGGCGCGGTGGCGAGGTAAATCGTCGTCTCCGCCAGCGGGATGCGCGCCTCGGGCAGGCCGATGAACTCGACCGCCTGCTGGCACGCCACCGCCAGCGACAACGCGCGCGGGTCGGCCAGGCCGATGTCCTCGGCGGCGCTGATCACCAGCCGCCGCGCGATGAACCGGATGTCCTCGCCGGCGTGCAGCATTTTCGCCAGCAAATACACCGCCGCGTCCGGCTCGCTGCCGCGCACGCACTTGATGAACGCGCTGATGGTGTCGTAGTGCGCGTCCTCGTCCTTGTCATACACCACGGCCTTGCGCTGGATGGATTCCTGCGCCACCGTCAGCGTGAAGCGCACCGCGCCGTCAGTGTCAGCGCCGGCGGGCGTGGAGAGCACGCCGACCTCCAGCGCGTTGAGCGATTTCCGCACGTCGCCGTCGCAAACTTTCGCCAGGTGCCGCAGCGCGTCATCGTCAGCGACAACCTTGAACGCGCCCAGCCCGCGCTCAGCGTCGGCGAGCGCGCGGCGCAACACCGGCAGCACATCCTCCACCGCCAGCGGCAGGAACTCGAACACCTGCATTCGCGAAATCAGCGCCGGGTTGACATAGAAAAACGGGTTGTGCGTCGTCGCGCCGACCAGCCGCACCGTGCCGTGCTCGACGTGCGGCAGCAGCGCGTCCTGCTGCGCCTTGTTGAAGCGGTGGATTTCGTCCACCAGCAAAATCGTGCGCTTGCCGAGCGTCTGCCAGTGCGCCTCGGCGTCCTGCACCGCCTTGCGCAAGTCGCTGACGCTGGCCTCCACCGCGTTGAGCGCGACGAACCGCTCGCCGCTGACGGTGGCGATTAAGAACGCGAGCGAGGTTTTCCCCGTGCCCGGCGGCCCGAAGAACAGCAGCGCGGAGAAGCGGTTCGAGGTGATGAGCCGGTGCAATAATTTCCCCGGCGCGAGCAGATGCGACTGGCCGGCGAACTCGTCAAGCGAACGCGGCCGCATCCGTGCCGCCAGGTTTTTCCTGGTGTCGGGCCGCAACGGTTCGCGTTGTTCGAACAAGTCCGCCATCGGGAGCATTTAACCACGAATTTACACGAATTTACACGAATAAAAGCCGCTGATGGTGACATCAAAATTATTCGTGTAAATTCGTGTTCATTCGTGGTTAAAATTGACTTGATGCTGCATTTGTCACCGTCAGCGGAACCGGTCATCGTCAGCGAGCACGCCGACTGGCTGGTGGTCAACAAACCCGCGCATTTGCTGGTTCACCCGACGCGGCCCGACGGGCAATTCACGTTGCTCGAATGGATTAAGCGACGGTTCGTCGGCGAGTTTGCCGCCATCGTCAATCGGCTCGACCGCGAGACCAGCGGGCTGGTGCTGGTCGCGCGCTCACCGGCAGCGGCCTCCCGGCTCGGCAAGCTGACCATGCGCCGCGAAATTCGCAAAACCTATCGCGCCATCGTCAGCGGCCACGCGCCGGCGCGCGGCGTCATTGACGCGCCGCTCGACCGCGTCAGCAAGCGCGCCCCGGCCGCCGTGCATATCCGACAAGGCGTCACTGTCGGCGGTTATCCGGCGATAACTCATTATCAGCGGTTAGCGGCAAAGAGCGCCGCTGACGGTGACCGGTTTTCCTTGCTTGAACTGACGTTGGAAACCGGCCGCCTGCACCAAATCCGCGTCCATCTCGCGCACCTCGGACATCCCGTGGTCGGCGACAAAATCTACGGCCCCGACGAGTGTTGCTACCTGCGTTTCATCGCGCGCGGCTGGACGCCGGAACTGGCGGCGCTGCTGTTGCTCCCCCGCCACGCCCTGCACGCCGCGACGCTGACGTTCACCTGGGACGACGCGCCGGTCACCGTCAGTGCCCCGTGGCCGGAGGATTTGCGGGAGTTTTGGGAGCGTTGACAAAAACTCTGGCCACGAAGACGCGAAGGCGCGAAGAAATTTTTACAAAAAGAACACGGAGGGAATGGAGGGGGTGGTTTAGCCAAGACAAACTTTCTCCAATAACTCCATGATCTCTTTGTAAAAAAATCCTTCGCGCCTTTGCGTCTTCGTGGCCGGAGTTTCCGACAGTTCCTCCCGGCATGAAGACGAAATCGCCCCGCCGCTATTCTTGCCAGCGCCGGGTTTTTGTCCTAGACTGATGCCCGTTTTCTATGCCAGTCAACATTCCAGACGGCCTGTCCGCCGCCAGTATCCTTGCCGGGGAAAACATCTTTGTCATGGGCCGCAATCGCGCCCTGGCCCAGGACATCCGCCCCTTGCACATCGCCATCCTCAACCTGATGCCGACCAAGGAAACCACCGAAACCCAACTGCTGCGCCTGCTCGGCAACACCCCGATTCAAATCGAGCCGGTGTTCCTGACAACCAAGAGTTACACCGCCAAAAACACCTCCGCGGAATATCTGGCCGAATTTTACCGCAACTTTGACGACATCCGTCCGCACAAGTTCGACGGCCTGATCATCACCGGCGCGCCCGTCGAGCACCTGCCCTTCGAGGAAGTCCAGTACTGGAACGAGCTGGCCCGCATCTTCGACTGGGCCGCGCAAAACGTCTGGTCCTCCCTGTTCATCTGCTGGGGCGCGCAAGCCGCCTTGTACCACTACTACGGCATCCCCAAGCACCCGCTGCCCGGCAAAATGTTCGGCATCTTCCCGCACCGCAACCGCCAGCCCGGCCACCCGCTGCTGCGCGGTTTTGACGACGTATTCCCCGTCCCGCACAGTCGGCACACCACTGTATTGCGGGACGATATTGAAAAATATCCCGAACTGCAAATCCTCAGCGAGTCCGACGAGGCAGGGGTTTATCTGATTGCCACCCGTGACAGCCGGCGGGTTTTTCTCACCGGCCACAGCGAATATGACCGCGACACCTTGAAAAAGGAATATCTCCGCGACCTCGCCGCCAGCCTGCCGATTGCCAAACCCGCCAACTACTTCCCCGACGACAACACCGCCCGCGAACCGCTGCTCACCTGGCGCACCCACAGCCACCTGCTATTCAGCAACTGGATCAACAATATCTACCAGGCCACCCCCCACAACATCGACGAAGTCCCGCCGCTGACGGTGAAATAATCCGGTGCCGTCCCAGATTCATCGCCGTCTCGCTGACGGTGACTCGACGGGAGGACCGGTCCGGGATTGCGCGGCCAAGTGCTCCCCGTCAGTAATCCTTGTCGCCCAACCGCGGCGCGTGTTATCATCCCGCGCATGACCGAACCGGCCATCAAGGAAAAAATCATCGGTTTCATGGCCAGCAACGGCCTGCGCGTCACCGCGCAACGCCAGGCCATCATCGAGGCCGCTTTCAGCACCGACGAGCATTACACCGCCGAGGAACTGCTCGAGCGCGCCCGCCAGGTCGATCCTTCCGTGTCCCGCGCCACGGTGTACCGCACGCTGCCCGTGCTGGTGCAAACCGGCTTGTTGCGCGAGCTGGATTTGGGCAAGGACCAGATGTACTACGACCCGAATTACGCCAGTCACCCCAATCACAACCACATCATCTGCGTTGATTGCGATAAAATCGTCGAATTCGAGGATTATTGCCTGGATGTGCGCGAAAGCGTCATTGCCAAAAACCTCGGCTTCCGCCCCGGCGCGGTCAGGCTCCGCATTGAAGCCACCTGCGAACAACTGGCCAGCACCGGGACTTGCGCGCGGCGCGACGCCATCGGCGTCAAATAAAAACGCGCAAAAAAAGATTGACGGCCGGCAGCGTCAGCGGCAGTCTCCTTGGTTCACGTTATGGCACTGATTGAGAAAAACACCATTATTGCTGGCAATCGCCTGCACGAGAAGGACACCGGCTCGGCCGATGTCCAAATCGCGCTCCTGACCCAGCGAATCAACTATTTAACCGAGCATTTGAAGGCCGCGGCCAAGGATCACTCCTCCCGCCGCGGATTGATCACCATGGTCAGCAAGCGCCGTCGTCTGCTTGATTACCTGAATCGCACGAGCAAGTCTCGTTATGAGACCTTGATCAAGAAACTGAAAATCAGAAAATAAACCGTTAAGGCGGGGTGCCACGCGCGAAAGCCACAGAGAACAAAACAGTCATCACCGTCAGCGGATGTTTGTTTTGTACTCTGAACTTTCCGCCGGTTGCCTCGCCTTAAAAGTTTAACCGGGCCGCCAATGGTCCGGTTAAGCGCCAATAGAAAGTAACCGTACATATGTCAATTCATTCAACCACGGCGTCAGTCGGCGCCCTGCCAATTAAATTTGAAACCGGTAAAATGGGCAAACTTGCCGATGGCGCCGTCACCGTCAGCCTCGGCGAGACCATTGTCTTCGTCAGCGCCGTTTCCGCCACCACCGTCAAGGACGGGCAGGAGTTCTTCCCGCTGACGGTGGATTATCGCGAGAAAGCCGCCGCCGCCGGCAAAATCCCCGGCGGTTATTTCCGTCGCGAGGGCCGCCCCAGCGAAAAGGAAATCCTCACCGCGCGCATGACCGACCGGCCGCTGCGCCCGTTGTTCCCGAAGGGTTATTTTTATGACACGCAAATCATCGCCATTTTGCTCTCCGCCGACGGCGCGAACGAGCCGGATATTCTCACGATTAACGGCGCCTCCGCCGCGCTGGCGGTGAGCGATGTGCCGTTCGCCGGGCCGATTGGCGCGGTGCGCGTCGGGCGCGTGGACGGGCAATTCATTGTCAATCCGACGCACGCGCAAATCGAGGTGTCCGACCTGGATTTGGTTTACGCGGGCACTGAGAACGAGCCGATTATGATTGAAGGCTCCGCGCTGCAACTGCCGGAGGAGGAGTTTAACAAAGCGCTCGCGTTCGCGCAGGAGCAAGTGCGCGTCATCGTCAGCGCCCAAAAGGAACTGGCCGCGCTTGCCGGCAAGCCGAAGCGTGAGGTGGCGCTGTTGTTGGCGAAAGACGAGTTGCTCGAAATCGCCTACGAAGTCGCAGGCAGCCGCATCGAGGGCGCGCTGTACACCTCCGGCAAAGTCGCGCGGCAAAAAGCCGTCGGCGCGCTCAAGGACGAGGTGAAGGCGAAAATCCTGGAGAAATTCCCCGCCGCCACCGCGTTTGAAATCAACCAGGCGTTCGATTACTTGCAGAAAAAAGCGTTCCGCCTGAGCATCCTCGACCGCCAGCAGCGGTGCGACGGGCGCGGCATCGGCCAAATCCGCCCGCTCAGCGGCGAGGTCGGCCTCATCCCGCGGGCGCACGGCACGGCGCTGTTCGCGCGCGGCGAGACTCAGGCGCTGTGCTTCACCACGCTCGCGCCGGTGGACGAGGCGCAGTCGCTCGACGCCTACACCGGCGGCGAGGACACCAAGCGCTTCATCCTGCACTACAACTTCCCGCCCTTCAGCGTCGGCGAGACGGGGCGCACCGGCGGCCTCAACCGGCGCGAAATCGGCCATGGCGCGCTGGCCGAGCGGTCACTGGCGGCGGTCGTGCCGCCGGAGGCCAAGTTCCCCTACGCCATCCGCATCAGCAGCGAGGTGATGGAATCCAACGGCTCGACCTCGATGGCCAGCGTGTGCGGCGGCTGCCTGTCGCTGATGGACGCGGGCGTGCCGGTCAGCGACATCGTCGCCGGCATCAGCGTCGGCCTCGTCACCGAGTTTGATGCTAACAATGAACTGCAACGGCATCTGTTGCTGACCGACATCATCGGCAGCGAGGACCATTTCGGCGACATGGACTTCAAACTGTGCGGCACCAAGACGGGCGTCACCGGCTTCCAGCTTGACCTCAAGCTCCCCGGCATCCCCGTCGAGATGTTGCAACGCGCCGTGGTGCAAGCCGCCGGCGCGCGCCAGGAAATCCTCACGTTCATGAGCAGCGTCATCGACGCCCCGCGCGGCCAGCTTTCGCAATACGCCCCGCGCATCGAGGTGGTGAAGATTAACCCGGACAAGATTGGCCTGCTCATCGGCCCCGGCGGCAAGACCATCAAAGGCATCACCGCCGAGACCGGCGCGGAGATTAACATCGACGACGACGGCACCGTGCGGATTTACTGCAACAACGGCGACGGCATGGCGCGCGCGCTGGAAATCATCGACGGCATGACCGCCGAAATCGCCATCGGCAAAACCTACCGTGGCAAAGTGGTCAGCATCAAGGATTTTGGCGCGTTCGTGCAAGTGTTTCCGGGGCAGGACGGCTTGGTGCATATATCCGAGCTATCCGAGACGCGCGTGAACCGCACCGAGGATGTCGTCCGCATGGGCGAGGAAGTGTGGGTGAAGTGCATCGGCGTGGACGACAAGGGCCGCGTGAAACTTTCCCGCAAAGCCGCCCTGCGCGAGCGCGGGGAAACGAAATAATTTCCGCGCGACCACGCGACCGGCGCGGCGCAACCATTCGCGCCGGTCGCATGGTCAGCGGTCAACCAGGAGCAACTCATGGCAATACCAACCGGCGGCAAGGCACCCGACTTCACCCTCAAGCGCAAGACCGCTGACGGTGTGGTTGACGTGAAACTCAGCGACAACTTCGGCCAAAGGAACACCGTCATCCTGTTCTTCCCGCTGGCGTTCACCGGCGTCTGCACGCGGGAAATGTGCGACCTCAGCGGCGGCGGCCTCGCGGCCTACGAAAGCCTGAACGCCGCCGTGTACGCCGTCAGCGTGGACAGCCCGTTCGCGCAAGAAGCGTGGGCGTTGAAAGAACGCATCACGCTGCCGTTGCTCAGCGATTTGAACAAGAAAACCGCCGAAGCCTACGGCGTGCTGCTGCACGACCTGCTTGGCCTGGGCAGCGTCAGCGCCCGCGCCGCGTTCGTCGTGGACCAAGACGGCCTCATCCGCTACAGCGAGCAAACCCCGACGCCGAAGGATTTGCCGAACTTCGCGGCGATTCAGCAAGCGCTTAAAACCCTGTAAACAACGCCAGCGGCGCCGAAGGGTCGTTTTTTAACCACAGTTACTGGTATTTACAGGACTGCTGGAAATGAAAATAACTCGAAAATCCAATCGCCTTGATGCAGCACCGCCCAATAAAACAACGCCCGCGCCATGCGCCCGTTGCCGTCAGTGAACGGCTGGTCGTAAGCCAGCCAGAAATGTAAAATCATGGCGCGTACCACGGGATGCACATAACCGCCCACCCGCGCGGCTGCCGCGTCTTTATAAAATTCATCCTTGGCGCCGATTCGCCAGTCAGCAACGACTGGCGGACAGGGTGAGATTCGAACTCACGGCGCCTTGCGGCGCGGCGGTTTTCAAGACCGCTGCGATAGACCACTCCGCCACCTGTCCAGAAGACGCTGACAGCTTAAATTCCTCCGCTGACGGTGGCAATCAAAATGCGTTTTCACGGTCCGCGCCGGCGCGATTGCATATTCGGTGAAATTGCGTATGGTGACTAGTCATGTGCGGTGGATTTTGGCGGGATATTTTGTTGGCGGTGCTGACCGTGATGGCTTTGACGGTCGCGGCCGTCGCCGCTGACGGTGACGGCGCCCGCCCGGAACTGGCGGTGCCGTTTACCGCGGCGGAACCGGCGCTGGACGCCGCCACCGGCGACCCCGTGTGGCGGCGGGCCGCGGTCATCGGGCAATTCAGCCCGCCGCTGGCGATGACTTTCGCGGCGCCGCCGCAAAACACGCGCGTGCTGGCGTTGTGGACGAAACAAGACTTGTTCCTCCGCTTTGAATGCGCCGGCGCGCCGGTCAACATTCTGCCCGAGGCGCCGCTGTCACCGGCAGCGCCGCCGCCGCGCGACCTGCAATATTTCAAGGGCGACTGCGTGGAGGTGTTTCTCGACCCGGTCGGTGACGCGCGCGAATACATCGAGTTGCAATTCAGTCCCGGCCACGGCGTGTTTGACGGCGTGTATTTGTTCACCGGCAGCGTTGAGAGCGACGCGCAGGGCATGGTGCGCGGCGACCTCACCGCGCGCGAGTGCTGGTTTTTCAAGGAATGGGATTTGGCCGGCCTGCGCAACACCGCCACCGTCAGCGCCGACGGCTGGCGCGTCACCGTCGCCCTGCCCGCCGCGGCGCTGTTGCAGCGGCTCGGGTTGAAGGAATTTTCCGCCGGCCTGCGGTTGCGCGCCAATTTTGTCCGCTTTGATTACGCCGCCGGCGCGGGGCGTCCGCCGGTCATCACCAACTGGGCGCGGGTGGTTGAAGGCCGCGCCCACCGTTCGCCGCAGGCGGCGGGGACGCTGACGCTGGTGGATTGAATACGGACCGTTGCCGGCGGCCGGTTGGCGCCGACCGGACGGTCAGGGTTGCCGCCGGCGTCGTCGCTTCAATTCGCTGACCATGCCGGTTGCCGCCTGGGGCGGGCCGACTTGGCGTAGCCGTACATGTCAATGATGCGGATTTTGGGATATTGCGCGCCGGTGGGTTTGTCCTTTAAAAAATCATAGGTAAAAAATTCGCCGGATAATTTATTGATGTCAGCTTGGTTGGCCTGATAAAAATCGCGCAACAGCTTCAGCGTCTCCTCGTCCAGTCGCGAGAACGCCTCCCTGTTCCGGAAAATGTTCCTGAAGGTTGTCACGAAGCGGCTGTCCAGCGCCGGGACAAAACCGAAGACGCCGAGCAGGATTTTGGTCGTGCGCGCGACGCCGGCCTCCTGGCCCGTTGTCCGCCGGATAATTGCCTGGATCTCGCCGTGAATCGCGAGGATTTCCGCGATGTTCTCGTCGGTATATCGGTCAACATCCAGGCGCCAGATTTTTTTGTCCTGGCCGGCGATGTAATTGACGATGGCCGGAAGATAACGGCAGTTTTCATCCTTGGCGAACGGCGCGGGGCGCAGCAACCCCCAACTGGCGAGATACCAGCCGAGCGCCGAGCAGGATTTTTCCGGGTCGGCTTTGGCCAGGTCGGTGCGGAGAAAATAATGATAGCAATAATCGAAGGACTTCCAGCGGAGATCGGCGGCGACGGCATTTTGCGGAAACTCGTCCGTGACGGTTCTGCGGAGGTCGTTTTGTTTTAGGTTCACCATGCGTAGTTAATCCGGTTGAAAATTTCAGACACTGACGATGACGCGGGCGACCTCGCCGCTGCCAGTGAGATCCCTGATGGCAAGCTCGGTGAAGTAACGCGAGTGATCGCCGCCGGCGTTTTTACCCAGTTTTTTCTCAATCTGCCGCGCCAGTGTGGCGCGTATGGTGATGGGGAAAGCGACCTCCTGCCGACTGGAGTTTTTCACTTTTTTCATGTCTTACACTGTAAGATAAACGCCAGTCAGTGCCAATTAAATTTTTGGCTCCTTATCGGTGCATGTGTTACGTTGTCAGAGTGAAGAAGGTCATTGCCAGGAAAACGGTGACGATCACCATCAGCACCAGCGCGGAACTAAAGCGACAGATTGACGCCCGCGCGGCGCAGTTGGGGCGTGATCGCACGAGTTATCTGATTTGGCTGGCGATGAAAGACCTCGGCCTGATTCCCGACGAGGACATCTCGGAGAGGACCATCAACACCATTCTTGACATCCTCGAACTCCGCAACGCGCAGAAAATCGGCGCGCTGACGCTGACGGCCGCGGAACGCGGACGCGCCGCCCGCAGCGGCTGAGGGGGCGGCCGCTGGTTCGCCGTTTATTCAACAGACAAACCCGCGGCTCCCGTGTTACATTGCGCGCGATTCATGAAACGGCTGTTCGAGGACGATTTTCAACGACTGGCGCGCAAACTCGCCGCCGCGGATGGTTATCTCAGGGAATGGCGCGATTTGTTGCGCGCGCACGCTGACGGTGACGCGCCGATGGAAAACGGCCGCCGCTGGCAGGTGCCGTCGGCGGTGACGCTGGCGCTGCTCGACGGCTCACCGTCAGCGGTGGCGCGGGCGCGCGAACTGTTTTTGCTGGAGTGGCGGGACGGCGCGGCGCTGGGCAATCCGGTGCATTACTGGAACAGCCCGACCTTCAAGACCAACGACCGCTGGATCGGCGCGGCCATGCTGGCGCAACTGCTGATTTTATGGGACTGGCTGGCGGTCGCCGGCGCGTGGCGCGACGCTGAGATTGACGCGCACGCGGAGACCGCGCTCAGCATCCTGGAAGTGTATATCGAGACACATTTGAAGGGGCGCGGACACCTGCCGATTTTGCACGACCCGATCAACCAGGGCGCGGCAATGTCAGCGGGGCTGCTATACGCCGGCTGGCTGTTCGGTCACAAATGGCGACGCGACGCGCGGGCGGTGCGCATGTACGCGCGCGCGCTGAACCTGCTGCCCGACCACCTCGGCCAGTTCCTGCCGTGCGGCTACGACGGCGACGGGTTCACTTACCTGCGGCAGATTCACTTGCAATGCTTCACCCTCGGCGTCGCGCTGCTGGAAGATGTCACCGGCAGCGACTGGTATCACCGCTGCTTTGCTCCTAACAACATCAGCCTCGCCTGGCTCAACCGGCGGCAGCTTGATTTTATCGGGCCGTCGGGCTGCTCGTGGCCGCTGGGGCGCTACGGCTACATGAAAGCGTGGAACGTGTTCGCGCTGAGCTACGCCGCCCGCCGCGACCGCGACGCGCGGTTCCTGCAAGTCGCGCGCCGCGATAACGCCGGCTACGACTACAAATCACCGTGGCTGCGGATGGAACTGCCGCTGGCGCTGTTGTGGTATCCGGAGGATTTGAACCGGGAAATCACCACCGTCAGCGTACCGGTCGCGCCGGTGAGCGAGTGCCGACCAGAGGCTTGGGCGGCGTTTTACGACCGTCAGCGGCAGGCGCAGGCCGTGGCGCTGTGGCTGCGCGGCAAGGCGCCGCATCTGGTGCTGGAGACGGCGGCGAGTCCGATTTTGCCGGGCGGCGGCGACGCCTGGCGCGACGCCAACGCGGTGCAGCCCGGTGATTTCGACTGGGATTTCCAGGGCTGGATGTTGCCTGCCGGGCGCTTGTTAGTCCACGGCGACCTGCCCGGCTGCGGCGTCGCTGCCGTGGATACCGCGCCGCAATATCCGCCCAAGGCGGAGGTGACCGAGGCCCGCCGGACGGTTGTCTGGCACGACGGCCTGCTCATCGTCAGCGACCGTTTCGCCAGCCGCCGCGCCGCCGCTCCATATTGGCAAACCCGGGTGCTCAAGGGCAGTCGCGTGGACGGCGCTGACGGTCGCGCCGCCACCCTGGCCACCGTCAGCGGCCCCGCCGCGCGGTTAGTCGCCGCCGCCGGTGAGCTGTCACTGTCAGCGTCCGGGTTGTGCCGGCTGGAACACGGGGCGCACGGTAATCTGGCGACGGATTTTCTCCGTCTCACCGGCGCGGCGGGCCGCGCCGCGTTTGACGTGGCGGTGACGTGGGGCGCTGACGCTGACGGTGAGTTGCAAATCACGCGCGCGCGCGACGACTTGCTGACGGTGACGCGGCGCGGCCAAACCCGCGTCGTGCTGCTGCCGTCATTGTCAGCGGCGGGGCTGCGCCGGATCGGCGATTACGTCACGGATGCTGCGGTGGCGGTGCTGGAGGGCGCGGGCGGCCTGTCGTTGTTCGGCGCGCGAATGTTGCGCGACGCTGACAGTGGACACGAGCGCCTGTGGTCGGATGCGCCGCTGAACATCAGCGTCAGCGCGGACGAACTGGCGGTCGAGGGGTTGGGGTACGGTAATTTTTTATCCTGGCGCGCCGACGGGGTGACGCTCAGCGCCAGGCGCGGCAACGGCCTGGAGCTTTACGCGCGGACGCCGCGCCCGCTGACGTTGCGGCTGCGCGGCAACGCGCTCAACGCCGTGCTGAACGACGCGCCGGCGGCACTGGCCGCTGACGGTGACTGGCAGTCGCTGACGGTGCCCGCGTGGCAGCCGCCCGCTGACGATGTAATCGCCGCCTTGCGCGCCGCCGCCGCTGACGGTGACGCCGACGTCATCGTGCCGCTGCTCAATCGCATTCGCGCCGCCATGCTGCGCGAGGCGGCGCCGCTGGCGCGGGAACTGCTGCGCTGGGACCGGTCAAAAATCCACCAGCCCAACAATCCGCTGGCGACCGAGGCGGCGCATGTCCGCCTGGAGGCCGCGCGCACGCTGGCCGTGCTCGGCGACCGTGCCGCGGCGGACGAGTTGCTGGCGCTGGTCGAGCGCGAGCAGCGAACCGTTTACGACCCGCGCGCCAAATGGGCCGCGCAATTCTGGGGCAGCAGTCCGCGCGTGGCGGCGGCGGAGGCGCTGATTTTTTTGCACGCGACGCCATTGGCCGCGCTGGCCGCCCGCCTCGCGCCACTGGAAGCGGTGCCCCACGCGCAGGATATTTTCGCGCGGGCGCGGCGCATTCTCGCCGACCGGGCCGACGGTTGAAGTCAGGCGACCGCGCTGACCGTGACGGGCGGGTTATTTGAAATTCACGCGCGGGTGGGTGTCGAGGTATTGGCGGATCGCCGCGGTGAAGGGCGCGCAAAACTCGGCGAGCTTTTTCTCGCCGACGCCGCTGAGCCGGCCGAATTCCTCCGCCGTCAGCGGGTAAAAACGCGCCAGTTGCCGCAGCGTCACGTCGCCGAAGATGATGTAGGCGGGCACGCCCCGCGCGTCGGCCAGTTGGCGGCGCAGCGTCCGCAACAGGTTGAACAATTCCTCGTCGCACTCGATGGCGCCGGTCTGCGCGGCGCGGCGTTTCGGCGCGCCGGGCGGCGGCGCGAGCGGGCGGGTGAGGCGGACGGGCGCGCGGTTCTTCAACGCGGTCATGCCGGCGTCGCTCACTGTCAGCGTCGCGTATTGGTCCTGCGACTGGTCGAGCAGTTTCAGCCGGATTAACTCGCGCCCGATGGCCAGCCATTCGCTACGGTGCAAATCCTTGCCGATGCCGTAGGTGCTGAGTTGGTCGAAGCCGCGGGTTTTGATTTTCTCGCTCGCGCCGCCGGTGAGAATTTCCGCGACGCTGTTCATGCCGACGCTGTAGCCGCAGGCGCGGCGGGCGCGGAACACGCACGAGAGGAATTTTTGCGCGCTGACGGTGCCGTCGTACGTCTCGCGCGGCTCGAGGCAATTGTCGCACGCGCCGCAGTTTTCCTCCGTCCATTGCTCGGAAAAATACTCGAGCAAGTCCGTGCGCCGGCAGACCGTGCATTCGGCGTAGTGCAGCATGCGGAGCAACTGGCGGCGGGCGACCGTGCGCTCCTGCTCGTCGGGCTTTTCGTCGATGAAATGCTGCTGCTTGGCGGCGTCGCCGGTGCTGTAGAGCAGCACGCACTCGGCGGGCAGGCCGTCGCGGCCCGCGCGGCCAGTCTCCTGGTAATAGCCCTCGACGTTTTTCGGCAGGTCGTGATGGATGACGAAGCGCACGTTAGGTTTGTTGATGCCCATGCCGAACGCGATGGTGGCGCAGATGATTTTCGTCTCGTCGCGCAGGAATTCCTCCTGGTTGGCGCTGCGCACCGCGGAGTCAAGGCCGGCGTGGTAGGGCTTGGCCGCGTGGCCGCGCGCGGACAGCGATTCCGCGAGCAGTTCCGTGCCGGCGCGGCTGGAGCAATAGATGATGCCGCTCTCGTCGGGATGCCGGGCCAGAAAATCCAGGATTTGCTGCAACGGTTTTTCCTTCGCCTTGACGCGGTAGGTGAGGTTCGGGCGGTTGAATGAGGCGATGAATTTCGCCGGCTCGCGCAACGCCAGCCCGCTGACGATGTCCGCGCGCACGCGCTCGGTGGCGGTGGCGGTCAGCGCCATCAGCGGCGCGTCCGGCAGCAACTCGCGGAGCCTGGCGAGCTGGCGGTATTCGGGGCGGAAATCGTGGCCCCACTCGCTGATGCAGTGCGCCTCGTCAATGGCGACGAGCGCGATGTGCCACGCGCGCAGGTTTTCCTCCCAGTGGTCGAGCAGCAGCCGTTCCGGCGCGACGTAGAGCAGTTTGTATGCGCCGCGGTGCAGGCCCGCGAGCCGCGCGCGGGTCTCGTCCGCTGACAGTGAGGAATTGAGGAACGTCGCCTTGACGCCCGCCACCGTCAGCGCGTCCACCTGGTCCTTCATCAGCGCGATGAGCGGCGACACCACCAGCGTCAACCCCGGCTTGAGCAGCGCGGGCAACTGGAAACACAGCGATTTGCCGCCGCCGGTGGGCAACAGCGCGAACACGTCGCGCCCCGCCAGCGCCGCCGCCATGATTTCGCGTTGCAACGGCCGGAACTGGTCGTAACCGAAGGTTTGTTTCAGCGTGGCAAGCAGCGCGGGCATGGGGGGAGAGTTAATCACAGTTTGCCGCTGATGGACACGGATTTTTTGGGAACTCAGGCCGCGAAGACGCCAAGGCGCGAAGAGACTTTAACTACCAATGAACGCCGCTGGACGCTGATGATGCGGATTTACGCGACACCGCACACCATGGTCAGCGTGGGGTGACGCGCGGAGTTGTTCACATTGCCGCCGCCTTTGTTGCGCCGCGTTTTCTCCTTTGGCGGGACGGCCTGCCGCCGCTGACGGTGACTTCTTCACGAATTGTTCACAGGCGGGCGGCGGGGTTATTGGCGACTTGCTCACACGCTGACGGCGGGCGGGTGGTTCGGTGATTTGCAGCGGGACGGTTGGCCCTAGAATGCGTGGCACATGATTGCCGATCCGACCAGAACCTTCGCGCCGAAATTCAAAAAGGAAATCACTTTCGCCATCGAGTCCCTGCCCGCCATTCACAGTCCCGAGGCGGAGCGGGCGGTGCTGGGCGCGATGTTGTCGGAGCCTGAGCAGGTAATCGACATGGCGGAGGAAACCCTGGTGGCCGAGGATTTTTTCCAGCCGGCGCATCAGACCATGTTCCGCGCGCTGATTGACATGCGGTCGCGCGGCGCGGCGATTGACCCGGCGACGCTGCTGTTGTACCTGGAGGACCGCAAGCTCAGCGACGCGGTGGGCGGGGCGCAATTGCTGGGCGAGCTGGCCGCCGCCGTGGTCAACGTCCTGACCGCGTCGAGCCACATCCAGGCGGTGCGGCAGAAAAGCATTTTACGCCACCTGCAACAGGCGTGCGCGAAAATCATGTACGATTCGCAGGAGCGCCAGCACGAACTGGAGCAGGTGCTGGACGAGGCGGAGAAGCTGGTGTTCGAAATCACCGACCGCGGCGTGACCAACTCCACCGTCGGCGCGAAGGAAGTGGTCTATCGGGCCATTGAAATCATCGAGCGCACCATCAAGATGAAAGGCCGCTACGACGGTCTGGCGACCGGGTTCAGCGAGCTGGACAAGCTGACCACCGGCTTCAAGCCGGGGGAAATGATTGTCATCGCCGCGCGCCCCGGCGTGGGCAAGACGGCGCTGGCGCTGTCGATGGCGAAGAATTTCATCAAGGAGCGTTACGACGTGAAACAGGAGCGCTTCGTCAAGCCCGGCTACCCGGTGGCGTTCTTCAGCCTGGAAATGACGGCGGAGCAACTGATGTTGCGCCTGCTGGCGGCCCTGGCCGACGTGCGCCTGCAAAGCATCCGCGACGGTCGGCTGTCGCCCTACGACCAGGACAAGCTGACCATGATTGCCGAGGACCTGGCGGAGATGCCGCTGTACATTGACGAGTCCAGCCTGCTGTCCATCAACCAACTGCGTGCCAAGGCCCGCCGCATGAAAAAAATGCACGACATCCAGGTGGTCATCATCGACTACCTGCAATTGCTGACCTCGACCAGCGAAAAGGCGCGCGACAGCCGGCAGGTGGAAGTGGCCGAGATTTCGCGCGGCATCAAGGCGCTGGCGAAGGAATTGAAAGTGCCGATCATCGTGCTCGCCCAGCTCAACCGCAAGCCAGAGGAAGGCAACCAGGAACCGGCGCTGCATCATTTGCGCGAGTCCGGCTCCATCGAGCAGGACGCCGACGTGGTGCTGTTGCTGAGTCGCGGCTTTGAGAAAGAGGAAGGGGACAGCCGCCGCGGCGTCAAGGCGACGCTGAACATCGCCAAACAGCGCAACGGCCCCACCGACAAGCTCAGCCTGCGGTTCATCGGCGAATACACCCGCTATGAGGACGAGCCGCGGGAGCCGGTTTGAAAAAAAGCCTCATTAACGCAAAGGCGCGAAGGAACAAAGGCGCAAAGGATTTTTTTACAGGGAGATCATGGAGTTCATGGAGGTTTTTAAAAAAATAATCTCCATGAACTCCATGATCTCCTTGTAAAAAATTCTTTGTTCCTTTGCGTCTTTACGTTAATGAAGCTAAAAAATGTTGACCCCCTTCCGGTCATCATTAGATTGCCTCCTTGTGTTTGCCCCCTTGTTAGCCCGGATGCCAAGTTTCCACGCTGGAAACTCAACTTTCCGCGCTTCCAAGTCAACTTTCCACGGCAGAAAGTCCACTTTCCACGCTTCCAAGTCAACTTTCCACGGCGGAAAGTCCACTTTCTTTGCTTCCAAGTCAACTTTCCGCGCTAGAAAGTCCACTTTTTTTGCTTCCAAGTCCACTTTCCACGGCGGAAAGTCACCTTATTTTGCTCCCCAGTCAACTTTCCTAAACGACTACACCCTGCTCGGCTACACCCCGCACCCCGAATACCAGCACAACCTGCTCCCCGCGCGGCACACCGTGCAATACGACTACTACGCCGTGTACGTTTACAAAGGCCGGGAAATCGGCACCGCCAGCAAAACCCTGACCCTGCTCGTCCAAGGCATCGAAGCCCCGGAACAACCCTGAGCCGCACTGGGAGCGCCGGCATCCTTGCCGGCAGACTAACCTTGGCAGGCGAACCAGCCGGCTGGAAGCCGGCGCTCCCAGTGCTGGCGCCTTTGTTCCTTTGCGCCTTTGCGTTAATGTAGCTAACAAAAGAAAACAACTGTCGGCCCAGCCGCGGTCAGAACCAGTTTTTTTTCCGAATCCACAGCCACATGCCCAGCATCGCCATGACAGTCGCGGCCAGCACCACCCAATACATCCACGGGCGATGGAGTTCCGGTATGTTGCTGAAATTCATGCCGTACCAGCCGCCCACAATCAGCGGCGGCAACGTGATGGCGGTCAGCGCGGTCAGCATCTTGATGCCCTCGTTGGTCTGGTAGGCGGTCTTGTTGATGTACACGTCGAGGGAGCTGAGCAGCCGTTCGTTGAAGGAGGACGCCGCCTGCTCGATTTTGTTCAGGTCGTCGTGCAAGTCGCGGTAATACGGCATCAAAATCGGGCGGATGAATTTGTTTTCCCCGCGCGACAGCCGGTACACCACCTCGCGCTGCGGGCGGACGATTTGCCGCAACGCGCTCAGGTCCTTGCGGAAGCTGAGCATCTCGCCCATCACCTCGCGGCTGCTGAGTTTGCGCTCCTGCGCCGCGCTGTCGTCCAGCAGCAAATCCTCCAGGTCGTCCAGCTCGCGGCTCAACTCGGAAACCACCGGCTTGTACGAGTCCGTCAGCAGGTCCAGCAGCGTGTGCGCCAGCCGGTCCGGGCCGCGGGCGATGGGGGCGCCGCTCTTGACCGCGCAGCGTTCCATCGTCGCGCGCACCGGGCGCAATTCCTGCTGGTGATAGGTCACCAGGAATTCCTTGCCGATGAACAGGTTCAACTCGTTGGTGTTGAATTTCTCGCGCTTATTGAAATCGACGGCGTGCATGACCAGGAAGCTGTAATCGTCGTAGTCCTCCAGCTTGGGGAGGCTGCTGACCGTCACGCAATCCTCGATGGACAGCGGGTGGAACTGGAACAGTTTTTCCAGCACCGCCTTGGTTTCCTCCTCGGTCGGCTGGTCGAGATCCACCCAGATAATCAGGCCCTTGTCGAAGCGCACCAGCTTGAGCGCGTCAAGGTCGAGATTCTCGGCGGCGAGCTTGCCTTCGCTGAATACGAACGAGCGAATCATAGAACGCTCACGATAACGCAATTTCCCGCGCAAAGTAAATTCGCAAATTCCCGCGCCACGGTCAGCGGCGGCGGCGCGTTGATTGCCTTATAAAATCAGCATGGCGTCGCCGTAGCTGAAGAAACGGTAGCCGCTGACGATGGCCTCTCGGTACGCCCGGCGCTGCAATTCAAGGCCCATGAACGCGGCGACCAGCATCAGCAGCGTCGAGCCGGGCAGGTGGAAATTGGTAAGCAGCGCGTCCGTCCGCCTGAACCGGCGCGGCGGGTAGATGAAAATGTCCGTCGCCCCCGCGCCCGCCGGCAGTGACGGCGCGCTCTCCAGCACCCGCGCCGCCGTCGTGCCCACCGCCACCACGCGCGCGCTGTCAGCGGCGGCCTCGCGCAGTCCGGCGGGGATGAAAAAATGCTCGGTGTGCATTGCGTGCCGCGCCAAGTCGCTGACCTTGACCGGGCGGAAGGTGCCGAGGCCCACCGTCAGCGTCAGGAACCGGTGGTTGAATTTTTGCAACAGCGCCGGCGTGAAATGCAGCCCGGCGGTCGGCGCGGCGACGGAGCCGGCGTGGTCACCGTCAGCGTAGGTGGTTTGGTACTGCTCCGCGTCCCGCGGCAGATATAACGCCTCGTGCCGCGCCTGGCGCTGCTTTTGAATGTAGGGCGGCAGCGGCAGCTCGCCGTAGTCGGCGAGCTGGATGTCATCAAAAATGCGAATGACGCGCTCGCCGCTCGGCAATGACCTGAGCACCTCGATTTTCACCGGCGGCGCGCCCGCTGACGCTGAACGCGGCGTCACGGTCAGCGTCGCGCCGGGGCGCAGTTTTTTCCCCGGCTTGCCGAGACACAGCCAGTGGCGCGGGGAGGTTTCCTCCAGGAGTAAAATTTCCAGGTCACCGTCAGCGCGCAGGCGGGCGGGGATGACCTTGGTGTCGTTCAGCACCAGCAGGTCGCGCGGGGTGAAATATTCCGGCAAATCGTCAAACCGCCGGTGCTCGATGCGGCCCGCGGCCCGGTGGACAACCATCAGCCGGCAATGGTCGCGCGGCGCCGCCGGCTGTGTGGCAATCAGCGCCGGCGGCAGCGAGTACATAAAATCGTCCAGCGTCATGGTCAGCGTGGCAGCATAGCGAAAAACCCCGCGCTGCCAACGGTCAAGTGGCCGGAGAGATGGCGTTTGCCAACATTACTAAGGAGATTGACAATCGCGCGCGGAGGTATTTAATAGTGACATGTCTAAGCAAATCATGAAACGAATGGACCACCGCGGTTTCACCCTGATTGAACTGCTGGTGGTGGTAACGATTATTGGCATCCTGGCCGGCCTGGCGGTGCCCGGTATTAACAAGGCGCTGAACACTGCCAAGCAAACCGCGGACGTGGCGAATGTCCGGCAATTGGGCTTGATTCTGTTCACGCTGGCCAACGAAGAAAACGGCTCTTTTCCCAGCGGTGGGTTGGAAGATTCCGGAACTCGTACCGATGCCAGCTCCAGTTCGCAGTTTTTCATGAGCTTGTTGAGAAGCAAGGAGTTGACCGAACCCAAATTGATTTGGGGTAACAGCGCGAAACCCAAAACCGATGTGGGAACCACTGCCAATGCCAGCTTGCAACTCACCAGGGACAATCTGGCGTTTAATTACGTCAAGGGCTTGTCCACCTCGAGTGAGTCCCAGATTCCGCTGCTGGTGTCGCGCGGCGCATACAGCACAGCGGCGGAATTTTCCCAGGGTAAGACCCTGAATGCTAACAATGTGTGGGGCACGCAAGGAGTGGTGGCCTACACCATTGGCAATTCCGCCATTTGGGTGAAAGCCACCGCCAAGGTAGTCAAGCCGTTCTATAATACGGATGATGTGGATTTGCCTTCCGATGCCCTGTTGTTACAGGATTAAGGTGTCTTGACAGTTCATTGGCAAAAAACCGGACGCTGACCGTGTCCGGTTTTTTTGCGCCCCGGATGGCCGGCGGCGGTCACCAAACATAAAAACATTGCCCTGAATAACCGGCGCGCCTATTGTTCGACACAACGAGGTGATGTGAATGGTTTATCCGAAAACAGAAACGACGGCGAACTTGGAAAAGAAGTGGAACAGCGACCCGCGCCTGCGTCGCTGGACGGAGGAATTGCGCCAGTCACGCTTGAGTCAGCGCGCGCCTTCATTGGCGGAAGTGAAAGAGCAATTTCGCCGGAACAACGCCCGGATCGGGATACCCAGCAACTTCGATTAGTCGAATGGGCGCGGCAAAATCACCGCTTGTTCGCCGAAGACTATCTGGCGGAACGCGAACCTTTCAGTGAGGGTGCGGAGAGTATTATTTACTACAATCCCGCTGCTCATCGCACTATCAAAATCCTGCGTCCCTTGGTGGCGGAACGCACCGCGCCGCTGGTGTTTTTCGACCGAATGGCGGACGCCAACCGGGTGTTTGGTGACGACCTGCGGCTGGTCGGTGTGAAAGCCAATCATGACGACACCCATTCCATTGTGTTTTCCCAGCCGTTTTACGAGGGCGAGCATCCCGATGAGGCGATTATGCGTGAAATTCTCGCCGCGCACGGTTTTTTCCCAACCGTGACCGATGGTATTTTTGAAAACCGTGAGCATGGCATCACGCTGTATGACGCCAATCCGAAAAATTTCATCCTGAAACTGGACGGGCAGTTGATGCCAATTGACGTGCAAATTCGCGCGGAATCCACCGGTTGTGGACGGCAACTCAAATTTGGCCACTGACCGTGACGGTCACCGTCAGCGCGGTCATACGGTGCCGATGAACAATTTCCAGACCAGGAACAGTACCACCGCCAGCGCGATAAACCCGACCACCGCGCCGACGATGCAGCCCATGCGCTTGTCCGTCTCAACGGTTTCCTCCACGACCACTTGCGGGCTGTGGTGCCGCGCGGGCTGGGTGGCCAGGCGGCGCTTGGCGTCCTCGAATTGCCCGATCATCTCGTCGTAGGAGGCGTAACGCTCCGCGGGCTGGCGCGCCATCGCCTTCATGATGGCGTAGGTGGTGAATTCGCTGACGTAGGGCGCGTAGGTCTTGATTGACAGCGGCTTGTCATTCAGGTGCTTGGCGGCGACCAAATCGGCGGTCTTGGCGTCGAAGGGCGGGTGTCCGCACAGCGCGTGGTACAGTGAGACGCCCAGCGAATACATGTCGCTGCGGAAATCCTCCGGCTGCTGCTCCAGCCGCTCGGGCGAGACGTAATACGGCGTGCCCCAGATTTCGCCGGGGCGTCCGGCGGTCTCCGGGGTCAGCGCCAGGCCGAAGTCCAGCACCTTGGGTGTGCGGTCGGCGGTCAGCATGATGTTGCCGGGCTTGATGTCGCGGTGGATGAGGCCGCCGTGTTGCAGGGCGAAATTAAGGCCGCTGGCGACGCCGATGCCGATGTCGAGGAGGTCCGCCTCGCTGAGCTGCACCTGTTCCTCGATGTCATCGTCGAGCGTCCGGCTGCCGAGATATTCCATGACCAGGTAATACTGGCCGTTGAATTCGCCGAAGGAGAACACGCTGACGATGTTCGGGTGATTGAGCGAGGCGGTGATTTCCACTTCGCGCAAAAAGTTGGCGATGAACTTGCGGTCGCTGGAGATGGCCGGCTTCAACACCTTGACGGCGACTTCGCGGTCGAGGTTCAGGTCGGTGGCGCGATACACCGTGCCCATGCCGCCCTCGCCGAGCAAAGTTTCCAGTCGATAATGATCGAAAGTCGGTGTAATACTGAATTCATGATTGCACGCGGGACAGGCAATGGAAGCGCCGGGAGCCAGGCCGGTGATGTCAATGAGCTGGTTGCACTGCGGACAAACGGTGGTTTGCTGAGTATCCATCACGGAGAATGGTGAACATAAACAATCTCGCCGCCGCAGGCAATAGCGAAATTTTAGGCGCCAGTTTTTGAATTCATACACGTACATTTGGACCGCCGCCGATCACCGGCAGCGGCTGGACAAAGTGCTGGCGGCGCGGCTGGCGCTGTCGCGGACGCGGGTGCAGGAATTGCTACGGCGCGGGCTGGTCACCGTCGGCGGCGCGGCGCTGGCCGCCAAATCAAAGCCCGCTGCCGGTGACGTCATCACCGTCAGCGAGCCGGCGCCGCGGCCGCTGAGCGTGACGCCATTGGCCATGCCGCTCGACATCCTGTTCGAGGACGAGCAGTTGCTGGTTATCAACAAGGCGCCCGGCGTGGTGGTGCATCCCGCCGCCGGTCACCGCGACGGCACGCTGGTCGCCGCGCTGCTGTTTCATTGCCGGGGCCAGTTGTCCGGCATCAACGGCGTCGAGCGGCCCGGCATCGTGCACCGGCTCGACCGTGACACCAGCGGCGCGCTGGTGGTGGCGAAAACCGACGGCGCGCACCGCCAACTGGCCGCGCAATTCAAGGCGCGGGAAACCGAAAAATATTACGCCGCGTGGGTCTCGCCGCCACCGTCAGCGCCGGTCGGTACGTGGACGGCGAACATCGGCCGGCACCCGGCGCGCCGGCAGCGGATGGCGGCGCTGACGGCGGGCGGGCGGACGGCGCGCACGGATTTTCGCGTGGTGAAAAAATTGCCGCGCGCCGCGCTGCTGGAACTGCGGATTCACACCGGCCGCACGCATCAAATCCGCGTCCACTGCGCCAGCGCCGGCTGCCCCGTGGTCGGCGACCGCGTTTACGGGCGGAACATTCCGTGGCTCGCCGCCGCTGGCGTGACGCGGCAATTGTTGCACGCGCGGCGACTGTTGCTGACCCATCCCGTTGACGGTCGGCGACTGGAATTTGTCGCGCCGCTGCCGGCTGACTTTGCGGAGTTTGAAAAATTTTTAACCGCGGCTGGCCCCGTATGAAGACCGCTTGCCAAACCGCAAAAAAATCTGTGTTTATCCGCGTCCATCCGTGGTTAAAATAATCCGGCATGAACCAGCAGCTCGAAAACGCGACGGTGGATTATTTGCGGACCCTCCGCGACCTGGGCGCGCAAACCGTCGAGGTCAGCGCCGCCACGTTCGACGCGCTGAAGTCGCGCCGCAAAAAATCGCCGCCGCTGCCGGTACGCCGCACCACCAGCGCCGCCGCTGACGATGAGCGCCGGGAGTCGCGCCGGCCCGCCGCTGTCAGCGCCGCCGCGCCGATTGCCGTTCCCGCCGCTGCCGGTGACGCGCCGCCGCTGAATCTCGACTCCGCGCAAAAAGCCGCCGCCCTGGAGCAACTGGCCGCCACCATCAGCGCCAACGCCGAATACCGCGCCATGTTCAAGTACGCGAAAAACATGGTGTTCGGCGTCGGCGCGCCGGACGCGCAAATCATGTTCATCGGCGAGGCGCCCGGCGCGGACGAGGACGCGCAGGGCGAGCCGTTCGTCGGCCGCGCCGGCCAGTTGCTGACCAAGATGATTCAGGCGATGGGCCTGCAACGCGCCGACGTGTATATCGGCAACATTCTGAAATACCGCCCCGACATGCCGCCCGGCAGCAGCGGCAACCGCAAGCCGACGATGGACGAAATCGCCGTCAGCCGCCCGTACATCTGCGAGCAAGTGCGCATCATCCGGCCCAAGGCGCTGGTCGCGCTCGGCAACACCGCCATCGAGGGCCTGTTCAAGACCGGCCGCGCCGCCATCACGCAGCGCCGCGGGCAGTGGACGGAATTCCAGGGCATCCCGCTGATGCCGACCTACCATCCCGCATACCTGCTGCGCAATCCCGTCAACAGCGAGAAACGCAAGGTCTGGGAAGATTTGCTGCAAGTGATGGCGCGCGTCGGCCTCACCGTCAGCGACAAGCAGCGGCGGTATTTTTTAACGAAATAACCATCCACCGCGGCGGGAACATGAACATGGACGAAGCGAGCATTATTTTCTGCACCGTGCCGGACGCTGACACTGGGCGGTGGCTGGCTGACATTTTGCTAAACGCCAAAGCCGCCGCGTGTGTGTCATTGTCAGCGGCGGTCGAGTCGCATTACGTCTGGCAGGGCAAGCGCGAGACCGCCGGCGAGGTGCTGCTACTCATCAAGACACTGACCGTCAACTACGCGCGCGTCGAGCAGCTCATCCGGCAACATCACCCCTATGAATGCCCGGAAATCGTCGCGGTCAGCGTCAGCCGGATTTCCCCGCCATACCTAGCATGGCTGTCATCCTGAGTTTTGGTTGGCCACAGAGGCACACAGAGCAGGCACAGAGAAACACAGGGGTGATGTTTAGTTTAATAAAATCTCTGTGAATCCCTGTGTCTGCTCTGTGTTCTCTGTGTCCCAATGCGCTGTTAGAACTGATGGCGATAGCCGGCGGTTAGGCCCCAGGGCTTGTCATACTTGTCGCCGAAGGAGGCTTCGTAATCAAGGTGGAGTTGATTGTCAGCGTCCAGTTGCCAGATAATACCGCCGCCTAACTCCGCTCTGGCACCGTCAGTGTTAGCGCGAGTGGACTGGTAGCCGTTGCGGAGGGTGCCGCCGCTGCTGATGGTTTCGACGCCGCCGACCTTGAGGTAGGGTTGTAACGCGCCGCTGTTGGTGAGTTTTATACTGCGACCAAAGAGGCTGCCGATGCGGAGTTGCAGGGCGTCAAGGTCTTGGGCGCTGATGGTCATCGGGCCGGCGGTGTAATTCTCAGCGAGGATATGGAGGTAGTTCACTTGGAGTTGTGGCTCGATGAACCAATCATCGGTGAAGGTGAACTTGTGACCGATTTCGATACTACCGCCGATATTCACGTCGCTGTAGCTGGCGGTGAGTTGAGTGTTGCCGTAAGGGGCCTTCAGGTCGTTGTTGACACTGGCAGCCTTGACGGTGGCGTCGATGTAGAAGCCGCTGGCGTGGAGCCAAGTGGCATAGAGACCGCCGTAGTAACTATTAATCTCACCGTCAGTGCCGGGGGTGCGATAATCGAGATCGCTGCGGCCGTAACCGGCGTACACGCCAAGAAAAAGATCACTGTCAGCGGACAAAGTAAACTTATGGTCAGTGCCAATGTCCACGCCGTAGATGAGTTGCTCGTAGGCTTTGCCCGATACTTGGCTGCCGACGTTTAGCTGTTGCCCATAACTTCTGAGCCAGATATTTTCTATCAGTCCATATGGAGCGCGGGCGTCTCGCCCGCCAGCGGGCAAGGATGCCCGCGCTCCATAGCGCAACTCACCCATGCGTTTGAGCAAGCTGTTTTGCTGGGCGAACCACATGGATTGCTGGACGGCGATGGCGCTGTCTAAGACGGCGCCGGCGGGGCTGACGCCGTCTTCTTTGACGGTGATGGTGCCGTCGGGGTTGGGGGTGACGATTAGTTTTTCCAGGCCCCAGTCCACTTCGTCCCAAGTCCAGTGTTCGGTGCCTTCGCCTTTTACCACGTTGGGGAGGACTTGGTTCGGGTCGGCTTGACCGTCGCCGGTGGTGGTGAGGTGGATGGCGCCGGTGCCGCTGGCGGTGTCGGTTATGGTGAGGGAGCCGCCGGCGCCGGTGTCGTTGTTCACGCTGATGTTGATGGCGCCGTTGTTCGTCAAGTCGCCGACGCTTACCTGGTAATCGCCGACGTTCAGGGTGCCGTGGTTGTCGAGTGAACCGAAGTCGGAGTCCTTGTTGATGGTGACGTGGCCGCCCGTGTTCACGGTGACGGTCAAGCGGTCGCCGCTGAGGCCGCCGGTCAAGATGCCGCCGTCGCCGACGGTCACGGCCAGCGCGCTGTTGTCGCTGCCGCTGAGGTCACCGGTGATGATGCCGCCGGCGCTGATGTTGACGGTGGTTTTGTTGTTGTCGCTGGTGGTGATGTTGCCGGTCAAGGTGCTGTCGTCGCTGACGGTCACGGCCAGCGCGCTGCTGTTGTTGCCGGTGATGTCGCCGCTGATGGTGGCACCATTGCTGGCGGTGAGGATGAGTTGGCTGTTGCCGCTGGCGGTGACGTTGCCGGTGATGGCGCTGTGGTCGAGGGTGAGGGCGGTGTTGGAACTACCACTGGCGTTGACCTCGCCGGCCAGCGTGGAATTGCCGGAGACCGTGATGTTGACTGTCGTGTCGGCGTTGGCGGTGGTCAATTCCAGCGCCGAGGTGCCGCTGATTTGCGCGCCATCGGCAATAGTGATGTCCGCGCCATTGGTGCTGTCGCCAGCTACCAGCAAGCCGGCGCCATCCGCCGATTTAATGTTGCCACCGTTGACCGTCAGTCTGGTGGCGCTCTCTGTCGCGCCGTTAGCTAACACCTGAATGCCTGCGTAATCGGCTCCAGCGGTGGATACCTCCACATGATTGAGAATTAACCCGCCGCCTTCGCCCACACCGACTGCCGCGCGACGCAGGGTGCCGCCGGTTTGGGTCATGTGGAAGGTGCCGGTGTTCACCGTCATGGTGCCGCCGGCCACCGCCACCGCCCTGACATTCTCGCCGGTGCCGCTTACCGTGAGACCGGCGACCTCAATCCAACCGCCAGGGCCGACAAAAACAGCGTCGCCGGTTCCCAGCATGGTGATGTTGATATTGGTGCCGGTGACCATGCTGTTAGTCGCGGTACCCTCGCCCAAGGTAATGCCGCGCAAGGAACGGCCACTAACATCAATATCCACATTCACGCCGTGGAAAGACGCGTCGGTGGACACAATCACGGCGCGTCCGACATTGCCCGAGCCGGTGATGCTCACCCGCAGGTCGGTGCCGCTGAAGCTGGAGTTGGTTGCTAGTTGTAGCCCGTGTTCCGTCGTCCCGTGCCCGATAATCGTCAGACCGTTGACGTTCACCTGGGAACTGTCAGTGATGTAAGCGGAATAACCGGACAGCGTGTCAACCACCACTTGCTCGCCGGTGAGCTTGGCCGAGCCGCTCATATACAAACCGAAATGTTGCCACGCCGTGCCGGAGTCCGCGGCGATAATCGTGCTGCTGAACAGGAACGCCTCGCCTTGGTTGGCGATGTGCGCGCCCCATCGGCCGTTGCCGGTCGCGGCCGTGCCGGTGGCGGTGATGCGGGTGCCGCTGTACACCACGCCGCTGCCGGTGACCGATAATGCCGCCGTGCCGGTGCCGCCGCTGGTGTAGCTTTGGTCGGCGTCATACGTGATGCCGGGGGTATTGACGACTTTCGGCTCCGCCGCCACGGTCAGTGCCAGAGCGGGGAGGAGGGTTAATATCAGGGTTAGGGTTTTTATTATGGGTGTGTTCATAAGGATTTTGATCCGCAGATTACGCAGATTATTTTTTGTTGGTGATGGTTGGTCAGCAGTTTTTAATGGCCGCAAAAGAACGCAGAGAACGCATAGATTTTAAAAATGCTTTTCTCTGCGTTCCTTGCGTTCTTTTGCGGCCATTATCGTAGTTAGTTAAGTGGTAGTTTAGAAGATGGCGGCGAAGCGCGGCAGTTCGGTCTTGAAGTTGGCCAGCCAGTCGAAGGCGTGGTCTTCGGCGGCAGGTAAGTAGTTGCGCTGGATTGGTTTGATGAGCATGGCGGATATAATTGTTCTTTTTGGCGGAAAAGGCTTTTCTGACGATGAGAAAGCCTTTTCTGTTGACGGAGCCGGCCAAGTCTCGGCGGGCAAGGGCAATCGGATAAGGAATAAAGCGGTTAAAATTCCGCGGAAAAATTAACGGATCGGGGCAAGCGTCATGCTGAGTGCGAGAGTGCGAGAGTGCGAGAGTGCGAGAGTGCGAGAGTGCGAGAGTGCGAGAGTGCGAGAGTGCGAGAGTGCGAGAGTGCGAGAGTGCGAGAGT
>JAISDC010000079.1 GCA_031265105.1 Verrucomicrobiales bacterium | reverse complement strand
AGGACGCCGACGTATTGGGTGAAGAACTCCCGGATGCCGGGCCAGGTTTTGTGGATGTATTTTTTGGCGCTGAAGGCGCCGGTGTCATGTTTTTTGGTATTACTCATGTAACTCCTTGTGGTTGATTTAATTACGGGTTGGAAAGTGTGGATTGCGGTGCTGCCGGCGCGATTATCGGCGACGCCGGTATCGCCACCGGCGACGCCGGTGCTGTCACCGGTGACGCCGGTGTTGCCACCGGTGACGCCGGTGCTGCCACCGGTGACGCCGGTGTTGCCACCGGCGAGGCCGGTGCTGCCACCGGTGACGCCGGTGCTGTCACCGGCGGGGCCGGTGTTGTCACCGGCAAGGCCGGTATGGTCATTGATGTTGCCGGTATGCTCACCGCCGGGGCCAATATCGTCACTGGCAGAGCCGGTGTTGCCATCGATGAAGCCGGTATCGTTACCGGCAAGATCGGTATGGTCACTAGTGAGACTGGTCGCGGCACCGGTGCTGCCGGATGGGGAATAAGATGAGTAAACTTCCGCGAAGAAATTAACTGAGCGCGTGAGCGCGTGAGCGCGTGAGCGCGTGAGCGCGTGAGCGCGTGAGCGCGTGAGCGCGTGAGCGCGTGCAGTTTACTTTATGGCCTATGTCCATCATCTTCAAGGTGTTGTCGCTTTTCTACTTTGGTTTAACCCCCCTGCTGGCGGGGCTTTCACTATCAGCCGTTTGCGGCAACGGGGCGCGACTGTATTACAATAGCCGGATGACCGCAAGTTTTTTTTTAGCTTCATTAACGCAAAGGCGCAAAGGGGCAAAGGCGCGAAGGTTTTTTTACAGGGAGAACATGGAGTTCATGGAGAAAGATTAGCTGCACTCAACCGCCCCCCCTCCAAGTTCTCCATGAACTCTCTGTAAAAAAAATCTTCGCGCCTTTGTCCCTTCGCGTCTTTGCGTTAATGTAGCGGTGGTTTTGAGTTATGCGCTTTGAGATTTGAGTTTCCAAAAATCCCCCCTCCGCGCTAACCTCCCAAACCATGTCCACCAACCTGACCGCCTCCCCCGCCTGGCAAGCCCTCGCCCAACACCGGCAAGCCGTCGCTGACACCCAGCTCCGCGACTTGTTCCACCGCGACCCCCGGCGCTTCGACAAATTCTCCCTGCAATTCGAGGACCTTCTCGTTGACTTCTCCAAGAACCGCCTCACCGACGACACGCTGCCCTTGCTCCGCCAACTGGCCGCTGCCGCTGACGTGCGCGGCTGGACGGAAAAGATGTTCACCGGCGAGAAAATCAACTGCACCGAACACCGCGCCGTCCTCCACATCGCCCTGCGCAACCGCGCCAACCGCCCCATCAAGGTTGACGGCCAGGACGTGATGCCGGAGGTCAACGCCGTCCTCGCCCATATGCGCGAGTTCACCGACCGCGTCCGCTCCGGCGCCTGGCGCGGCTACACCGGCCAACCCATCACCGACATTGTTAACATCGGCATCGGCGGCTCCGACCTCGGGCCGGTGATGGTGTGCGAGGCGCTGAAGCATTACGCCAAGCGCGACCTGCGGGTGCATTTCGTCTCCAACATCGACGGCACCCATATCGCCGAGACCTTGCGCGCCCTGTCGCCGGCCACCACGCTGTTCATCATCGCGTCCAAGACCTTCACCACCCAGGAAACCATCACCAACGCGCTGACGGCGAAGGCGTGGTTCCTCAAAGTCGCCGCCGACGAGCGGGCCGTCGCCAAACACTTCGTCGCCCTCTCCACCAACGCCAAGGCGGTCGCCGCCTTCGGCATCGACCCGACCAACATGTTCGAATTCTGGGACTGGGTCGGCGGCCGTTACTCGCTGTGGTCGGCCATCGGCCTGAGCATCGCGCTGAGCGTCGGGTTCGAGAACTTCGAACAACTGCTCGCCGGCGCGCACGCCATGGACGAACACTTCCGCACCGCGCCGCCGGAACAAAACATCCCGCTGACCCTGGCCTTGCTCGGCGTGTGGTACCGCAACTTCTTCGACGCCGCCAGCCACGCCATCCTGCCCTACGACCAATACCTGCACCGTTTCGCCGCCTACTTCCAGCAGGGCGACATGGAAAGCAACGGCAAGTCGGTGGACCGCCACGGTCAGCGCGTGAACTACCGCACCGGCCCGGTCATTTGGGGCGAACCCGGCACCAACGGCCAGCACGCCTTCTACCAACTCATCCACCAGGGCACCGCCCTCATCCCGTGCGACTTCATCGCGCCCGCGCAAACCCTGAACCCGGTCGGCGACCACCACCCGATTCTGCTGTCCAACTTCTTCGCCCAGACCGAGGCGCTGATGACCGGCAAAACCGCCGCCGAAGTGCGCGCCGAGCTGGTGCAAGAGGGCCTGTCCGGCGCGCCACTGGAAGCCCTCATCCCGCACAAAGTCTTCGCGGGCAACCGTCCGACCAACAGCATCCTCGTCAAAAAAATCACCCCCTACACCCTCGGCTCACTGATTGCCATGTACGAGCACAAAATCTTCGTCCAAGGCATCATCTGGAACATCAACAGCTACGACCAATGGGGCGTGGAACTGGGCAAACAACTGGCCAAAAAAATCCTCCCCGAACTGACCGCTGACCATGCCATCACCACCCACGACGCCTCCACCAACGGCCTGATTAATTGGTATAAAAAACATCGCTAAAAAAATCTCCGCGTCTCCGCGATTAAATCTCACGCGCGTCAACCGCCGACAACAAATACCGCGCCGCCCGCAACGCCGCATCCGGTCGGCTAAGTCGCGCCAAATTCGCCCGCAACTCGCGCCAGCGCCCCGCGTCATGCGCGAAAATCTCCCGCACCACCCCCGGAATCCGGCGATAATCCACCTCCAAACACCCCGCCCCGGCCCGGCGCAACAACTCCCAATTCCCCTCCTCCTGCCCGGGGATCAACTGATTGAAAATCACCGGACAACCGGCCGCAATCGCCTCCTGCGTGGTGGCCCCGCCGGCCTTGGTGATGACCAGATGATGCGTCATCAGCAGTTGCGGCATCCGGTCCGTCCAGCCGAGGACGCTCACCCGCGCCTCATGCCCGGCGGTGAGCCGCCGGAGCTGCGCGCCCAGCGCCGCGTCGCGACCGGCGGTGACCGTCAGCGTGATGCCGTCCACGGCGAGCAAGCGCCTGACCAGCGCCGGCGCGACCGCGCGGCCGGCATTGACGATATACAACACCTTCCGGTTGCCGTCGTCCGGCGCGCCGACCGTCAACCGCCGCGCCGGCAGGGCGAACGCCAGCGGCACCGGGAACCCGCACACGCGCAGCTTGTCACGCGGCACCCCCTGCCGCGCCATCACCGCCGCGGTCGCCTCGTCCGGCACCATAAAGACATCACCAGCGGCGCGGTGCCAGATGGAATTGATGGAAATGGAGTCCGTCACCATGGTGGCGTGAAAGAACTTCCCGGCCAGCCCCGCCGCCGCCAGGCGCGCCAGCAAGTAATTGTAACCCGGATAAGTGCAGCACACCGCCGCCGGCCGCAGCTCCGTCAGCGTCCGCGCCAGCGTCTGTTGCGCCCGGCGTTGCAGAAACAGCAGCCGCTCGAACCGCCCCGGCCGGTCCAGCCAGCGGTAAACCAGCCGCCACAGGCGCGGCGTCCGGTTGATGGCGCCCAAATACAGCCACCGGGCCAAGTCATTGACGCGACCGTAAGTCGTCGCGTACAAATCCAGCACCTCGACCTTGACCCCGCCGGCGCTTTCATGCAGCAGCGCGTCGCGCAAATTACGCGCCGCGCTATTGTGCCCCTCGCCGAATCCCGCCGTCAGTATCAGTATGGTTTTCAAAACCGCCAATCTAGCCGGCGCCTGTTACAATCCCGTGACCCCAGCCGGAAAATCTCACCACCAAGGTGCGAAGATTTTTTTACCGGGAGATCATGGAGGACATGGAGATTATTTTTTTAACAACCTCCATGAACTCCGTGATCTCCCTGTAAAAATTCTTTGTTCCTTTGACCCTTTGCGTTAATGAAGCTAAAAAAATCCGCGTAATCCGCGGATTAGCTCGTTACCTCCCGGCATGGCGGAACACGGCAAACGGACAGGCCGGCGGCCGGTCATCCGCGTTCGGTCGCACCAACGTGTGCACACCGAACACCAGTGCCCCCGCCACAATGGCGGCCACCAGCCACGCGCCGAGGCTGGCCAGATAGCCGGCGCGGAAGATACCGCGGGTCAGCGGCACCACCAGCACCAGAAACACCAGCGCCACGGCGCCGATGACCAGGCTCGAATCATGACTGTTGCTGGAGATAAACGGCGTCACGTACAGCTGCGCCAACGCGCCGCCCGCCAGCAGCAGGCAGACGCCGGGGATGACCGCAAACGCGCCGGCAAACGCGGAGGAACGGGCGACATTGCCCAGCGAGTGCGCCTGCGCCAAGCAGACGGACAGCAGGATCAGGCCGACGCTGCACGACAATAAAAACTCCCGCATACTTTGTGGCGTGAACAGCGCCTGTTGCAGCAAGTCCCAGGCGATAAGCAGAAACTGATCGAGATCAAAGGGGCGAAAGGTCGGCATCAGGCTAATATAACGCAAAGACTCAAAGGAATGAAGAATTTTAACAGGGAGATCATGGAGAACGTGGAGATTATTTTTGGGTCTTGCATAGCTCAGCGAGGTAAGACCCAAGTTTTTTATGCACCTCAAGGAATGTGCATGGCGCTGGAATCACCGAGGCGAAAACCTGACCCGCCGCCTACTCAAATCCTGCCGCTTAAAACCTCTTAATACCACGCTGAGCTAGGCAAGACCCTATTCAATATGAACCCAGTGACATATGGATTGAATTCCCTTTTTCAAAAGACTATTTGGCCATGCTTTCCGAGGCACCTTCCACTGGAAAAACTTCGGTGAAAATATTAGAGCTATTGCGGGAAAATCCGCAAATGAGCCTAGCCGAAGTTGCCGCTGAAGTGGGTCGTTCTCTGCGTGCAATCGAACAAGCCTCGTCCAAATTGGTCAAAACAGGAAAATTGCGTCATATAGGCCCGCAAAAGGGAGTCCACTGGGAGACTTTCACTCCTTAATTCGATTACGTATCTGCATCCATTGCGACATTAAGATCATTCAATAGCAGAAAACAGGTTTTTTACAGGATGTGAAGTGTCCCTGAAAAAGTGGGGTGGACTTTCGAAAATAACGAAAGGAAACTCCAAGTATGAACGAGACAGCAACAGCGAATTATCGTAACGGCAGGGCGCGACGCTACGATGTTGACTTTAAGCGTCAGGCATTGGCGCTGATTGACGGCGGCAAGAGCCTGGTGGCGGTGAGCCGGGAATTGGGCGTGGATCAAGGCACGCTGAAGTATTGGCGCAAGCAGGCGGCGCAAGGGACGCTTGGGGAGGCCAGGACCTTGGCCACGGAAACTCCCAAACAGCGCGAAATCCGTCGTTTGAAGATGGCGGTGAGCAACTTGCAAATTGACCGGGAAATCCTAAAAAAAGCTGTGCGTATCTTGTCGGAGTGGCACCGGCAGGATACCGGGAGGTGATTGCCATGCTGACGCCAAACTATTCACAGCAACAACTTTCACGCTTGTTCCCCCGCCGTCCCCGGTGCCGGAACGAGCAAGCGTTGCATGATCAAATCAAAACCTGCTTTACCGCCGGTCGTAACGCCTACGGCTGCCGCCGGATTTGCAGGAGTTTGCGACAACAACAGGTGCGTTGCGGCAAGAACCGCATCTATCGGCTGATGCGGGAGCTTGGGTTGCGCGCCAAGTGCAAACGGCGCTTCAAACCGCAGACCACCGACAGCGCCCACCATCGGCCGGTGGCGGAAAACCTGCTGAAAACGGTGCCGCCTCCCGCCGGCGCCAACCAGGTATGGGTTGCCGACATCACTTATATCCCCACCAAGGAGGGCTGGCTTTACCTGGCCGGCATGCTCGACCTGTGCACCCGCCAGTGCGTCGGCTGGCACATGGACGACAACAGGCAGATGACTTGGTCATTAGCGCCCTGCGGCGCGCCTGTCACCGACAGCAACCCGGCCCGGGATTGATCTGCCACTCCGATCGCGGCAGCCAATACGCCTCGTCTGATTTTGCCAAGGTCTTAAACCAAGCAGCCCACCCAATCACCCCGAGCATGCGCCGCAAGGGCAACTGCTACGACAACGCCTTCATGGAATCCTTCTGGGCCACCCGCAAAGCCGAATGCTTCGGTTCCTATGTGCCGGCCACCCGCGGCGAGGCCAGACTGATGATCTTTGATTACATCGAAGGCTTTTACAATAACCACCGTTTACACAGCATGCTCGGCTATCAATCCCCGCTTGCCTTTGAACGACAACTCCTCCATAACATGAACCATTAACCAAACAGTCCATCCCTCTTTTTCAGGGACACTTCACCGATCATGAACAAGATATAATCATGACAACTTCTTCACAGTACGGGGTATTTCAGCATCTCGCGGCATCGAAAGTGGAGGTGTATCGCGCAATTCTACGGGTCTTTTCCCAGGCTAAAAACCATTTTGAAATTTCCTTGCGACCGCAAGAAATTGCGGCACGTTTATCAACAGGTGAGTTACATAATAGATTGCAGACGGAAGATTTGTCGGTAGTGCTGGATCAGCTTTGTGGCTGGGGAAATCTAGATCGAAGTCAGGATACTGCCGATGTTCAAACGGTTGAAGAATTTAATCGTGCGCGTTTTTTATATCAATTTTCTGCTAATGGTGAGGCTGCGGAGCAGGCGTTGATCTGGTTTGATCAGAATGTTGTACGTCCGGGAGAGTTACAGGTCACCGCGTTGGATGATATTTGCCAGACTTTGAAGGAGTTAGGGGTGCTATTAGCGGCTAAACCTTTCGACGAAGCCAAGGTGGTGCGTTCGTTGCGGGAGTTAACGGACAGGTTTCAACAACTTACCGCGCGTGCTCAGTCTTTCATGCGCAGCATGCAAAAGGGTATTGTTGACCCGTCCGGCGAGGTGGAGATTTTTTTGCAGAATAAGGAAATTCTATTGGAGTATTTGGAGCGATTTGCCAGTAAATTGGTGATTTATACTTCCACGATCAGCAAGGAATTGGAATCGTTGGAACAAGCCGGGACAGACTTGGCATTGGCTGCGGTTGTGCAGGCTGAATTGACTGATGCTCTTGAGCCCACAGATGAATTAAAAAATGAGATCACCAGGCAATGGCAAATGCGCTGGGATGGTGTGCGAAATTGGTTTCTAGGGGTTACAGGACATCGTTCCCAAGCGGATCAATTGCGGGCACGGGCGCGAGGTGCAATTTCTTCATTGTTGGAAACAGTGCAACGCCTCAATGACCGGCGTGCACATCGCAGTGACCGCACTTTAGATTTTATTACTCTGGCAAAATGGTTTGCAGCGATGCCTGATGATCACGATGCGCATCGTTTGTGGCGAGCGGCATTCGGCCTGGCACCTGCCCGACACCTGCGCGTGAATGATGCGACCTTAACCGCGTGGGAAAATGCCAATACAGGAAACCGGACGTCATGGAAGGATGCCGCGCCTTTTTACATTTCTCCGCGTTTGCGCAAAACGGGGCGTAATGCGCCACGCGGTCCGGCGCGGGCGATTGTGGATCGTTCCGCAGAACGCGAACAATTAAATGCTTATGCCGAAGCCGAACGGGAACAATGGCGGTTAGCGTGCAAAATGCTGATTTCCGAGGAGCCACGCAAGCTTTCGGAATTTTCCAGAACCTTAAATGCACGGGCGGTTGAATTATTGTTAGACTTGATTGGCGAGGCACTGGCACAAAGCCAGAACGATGAAACTTCACCATTAGTGACTTCGGAGGATGGTTTATTGAACATCGTGCTGGAGTCTCCAACTAATGATCATATGGTTTGCCTTGAAACAGATGCTGGAATTTTGAAAGGGCCGGATTTTCGTGTGCATATTCGCTTGGTCGATGAAAGCAGTGGCGCCAACCATCAAAGGAAATCCCGGCACTTATCATGAGCGGTTTGATTGAATCACTGGCATTTTCCGAGGAGGGCGAAACAGCTTCTCCTGACCTGTTGTACACAGAGGACAGGCACCTTGCCTTGCGCGCTTTATTGTCCAAGCCACTCTTGTTATCCGAAGACCCGGCGGATGCGGATAACTTGGCGCGGATCAAACGTCATAAGAACTATTTGTGCGGTTGGTTTTCCCATCATGCGGGCTGGAACCTAGAGGTGGTCGAGGATTTTGCCCGCCTGCGAAAAACACCGGCAGACTTGAGCGCTAGTTCCCGACCTGCAATAGAACCGCATAGTGGGGAGCCGCTGACGCGCAGGCGTTATGCCGTGTTGTGTTTGGCGTTAGCAGTATTGTCAAAATCAGAACGCCAGATTTCCCTGGGGCAACTGGCGGGCAGAATCGTGGAGTTGTGGAATGATGAAACTATCGCATTGTCTGCCACCGGTTTTAGCTTTCGCTTGGAGTCGCAAGATGAGCGCCGCGATATGGTGCAGATCATTCGATTGCTATTAGCGTGGCGAGTTTTACAACGTGTTGACGGAGATGAGGAAAGATTTCTGCATGATCGTAGCGTTGATGTGTTATACAACATTCGGCACCCCATTTTGGCGAGATTGCTTAATACCCGGCAGTCGCCGAGCCTGATAAACGCAGCAACGCTAGAAGAAAAATTGGCGGCTTTGACAAAGGAACCGTTGTCCGATGACGAGGAGCAGCGCAATCGAAATATTCGCCTGAATATCGTGCGACGATTGTTGGATGATCCGGTAGTTTATTATCAAGAACTCGATGATGAAACACGCGAATATTTGTTGCGTCAACGTTGGCATATCATGCAACAGTTAGCAGAAGCCACCGGACTGGAAGCAGAAGAACGTAGCGAAGGTTTTGCGTTATGTGACCCGATAGGCGACTGCACCGACCTGGGATTACCGGAAGAAGGTACGGACGGACATGTAACTATTTTGGTGGCGGAATTTCTTGCGGGACAAGCAAAAGCCGGCGATACAGTTGGCATGATTGCCGTGGAAAAATTTATCGCCAACCAAGTTGAATTATTTCGCTCTTATTGGCGCAAAGACGCCACCGAACCCGGAGCCGAACGGCGATTAGCGCGCGATGCGGTTAACAGATTGGCAAACTTGTCACTGGCTCGAGTCCACAATGATACTATCACGCTAATGCCGGCAATTCATCGCTTTCGTTTGGGAGAACCAATACTTGAAGGCACGCTCAACACAAAAATTCAAACTGAATAGTCCTTATGTTACCGGAACCTCAAACCTCCAGATTTCAGCCCTTGCGCAGCGGATTGATTAATCTTTACAAATACGAAGATCAAGAATTTTGTTTTGAAAAAGGACGGCTACTGCTGCGCGGCGCTAATGGTACCGGCAAGTCGCGGGTATTGGCATTGCAACTGCCGTTTTTATTGGACGGTGAAATTTCATCGAAACGAGTCGAACCGGACGGCGATTCCGCGCGGCAGTTAGCGTGGCATCTGCACATGAACGAGCATGACGACCGCTCTGGTTATACTTGGATTGAATTCGGCCGGATCAATGAATCGGGGGAACAGGAGTTTGTCACTCTCGGTTGCGGGATGCGCGCGGGTCGTCATAATCAAGAGTTGAAACGCTGGTTTTTCGTGACCGACCAACGTGTCGCCCGGGATTTTCGTTTGTTAAGTGAAAATCGCCAACCGTTGAGTTCCGATCAATTGGTCGTCCGATTGGGTGAGACTGCTCTGTTTAAAACCGCCAAGGAATACCGCGCGGAGGTGGATCGTCGGTTATTTGGTTTGAACGAGCAACGTTACAAACTATTGGTTGAATTACTCATCCGTTTGCGCGCTCCACAGTTAGCGCGCAAACTTGAAGAAGATAAACTTTCCGAGGCATTAAGCGACGCACTGCCACCGCCCGGCGAGGAATTAGTGCATACGATTGCCGACTCTTTCAGTAGTTTAGATTCCTTGCGAAAAACACTCGCCAATCACGAAGCAATCAAAACACACCTTGAAAAATTTTTAAAAGAATACCGGCGTTATCTGCTTGTCGCCACCTTGCGTCGCGCAGATCAAGTACGCGCCTGTCATAGTGAATACGAAAAGCAAGGGCGGTTGCGTTCGGAGGAAGAAGATAACTTGGAAAAAGCGAAGTCATCGCTATCAGCGGCTGAAGAAACCAAAAGATTGGCACAAGAGAAATGGGATAAAGCAGAGGCTATCTTGAAAGCCTTGCAAGATAGTCCTTACCGAAAAGATGCCATTGATTTGGACAATGCCCGAAAGGACGCTGAAGGTGCACAAGATCGTCTCACTAATAGCGAAAACGAACTGAACTTGCGGCGCATTGCAGAAGCGGATGCCAGGCAATCTTTTGAGTTAGCGAAACAAGAATGGAACTCTACCGCTGGCTCATTCAATGAAATCTTGGCACAATCCGCCGCTGTCGCGCATGACGCCGGGTTTATTGCACAACACCAACACCTGTTGCCGGATGTTGCAAATTGGCCGCCTGAGCACGAGCAAATTAAGAAAGCGCTTGACGCGGAAGTGTCCGACCGAAACGCTGCTGTCGGGCATCTGAAAAAATTACAACAAAGTTGCAACCTGGCGTTTCAGGCATATTCACAAGCGAAAGAAGCAGAAGCCAAAGCTGAATCGGAGGTAACCAGGGAGCGAGAAAAAATCATTGAGCTTGATCAAAAAATCCAACAACACAGAAGTCATCTTCTATTGCAATATACAGCGTGGAAAGAAAACCTTCATCACTTGAAATCAGTGGAAACAGAATTACTGGCGGAAGATCTTTCCCGATGGATTGAGACCGGAAATTCGGATCAGCGCAATTTAACGCAGCACCTTTCCAAGGCGCTAATAGCGGCAGAAAACGCACGTGTTGCCGCGCAGACGGAAATTGAGCAGTCACAACACGAACTGTCTGAAAAAATCGCTAAACTGCAAGAGGAGCAATGCATCTTGGAGTCTGGCATGCATCAGCCACCATTAGTACCAGTTACGCGGGACACAACCGCCCGTACCCGCATCAACGGACATCCTCTTTGGCAATTATGCGATTTTGTCGAAGTACTTTCCTCAGAACAACAAGCGTCACTTGAAGCCGCGCTGGAATCCGCAGGATTGCTAGATGCACTCATTACGCCGGATGGTAATTTAGTTTTCGGTGAAAATGACAGTTTTATTTTGACGGCCAATAGCTCTTCATTAGCGACGCATCAGTTGCCTTCGCTCAATCAATGGTTACGCCCCGCCATTCCCGCGCATATTTCCGGCATGCATCCCGATGCGGTGGCACGCGCACTGAAACAGATTGCTGCTGGTGAAACTGAACTGACAGATCATTGGGTTGATATTAGCGGCGCATGGCGACTGGGACCTCTCGGTGGACGCGGACACAAGGAAACAGCCGTGCATATCGGTGAAAGTTCGCGGCAACAGGCGCGTGAACGCAGGTTAAAGGAAATTCGTGAGGAACAAAACAAACTGGCCGAACAGCAGCAACAATTAAAAGCGAATCACTTCGCTATTAGCGTCACGCGAAAAGAAGAAATTGCATACGAACATAAAATAGCGCCGAATGATGAGGAATTGTCTGCAAACATTACATTACGTTCGGATGCCTATGTTCGTAGACAAAGTGTCGAGGAGTCTCTTGATCTTGCGCGCCAGCATACTGGCGCTAACCGGCTAGCTCACCAAAAATGTCTGGATACGCGTAATGACGTTGCCCGTGAATTGAAACTATCTCAATGGAGTGAACAGGTGGAAGCATTGCTTCAGACCTGGGAAAAATATCGTGGCACCTTGCCTGTGCTTTGGTTATCCGCAGAACTTTATAAAAGCCGTTCACAACAATATTGGCGCACGGATCAGGCTCTCAACTCAGCCCACGGATTTACCATTAGCGCCGATGAAAATCAACAGAAGGCCCAAATCGAATTTAACTCCAAACAAAGGTATTATCAAAATTTACAAGAAAATGTCGGCTCCTCCGTTACCGAATTGGCTAAGCAAACCGAAGTTGCGGAAAACCAAAAAAAAGACGCTAATGACGGGCTATTGGCAATCATGGAAAATATTGCTTCAGCAAAAGCCGCGCAAATTGCGGCAACCGCAGAGATTGAAAAAATTACCAAACAGATTGCTGAAATTGCCGCCGAACGCACTGCGGCCATTAAAAAATTGAATCTATTAGCGACAAATAATTTACTCCAAGATATTGATGAAGGATTGAAAAAATTCGAAGCAACGGAATGGCCGGTATCGCGCGCAGTTGAAATCTCACGGGAAATCAATGACCTGTTTCGCGATGCTAACCGTGAAGATAAAATCTGGCTGCAACGACAGGACGTCGTACGGGAAAATTTCAGCGAACTGGGAAGCGCTTTGGGTGCCTTTAATTACCAGCCGCAAATGCAGCTTATCGATGACGGGCTTAATATTGTTACCTGTGTGTTCAGCGGTGAACGGATGTCGCTTGGCAAATTGCATGCTGTTATTATCGATAATATTACTGAACAAAACCGCCTGCTAAACGCAAAAGAGCGGGAACTCATCGACAACCATTTGATTGGTGATGCCGCCGCTGAATTGCATAAGTTTATTCGTGATGGGCAAGATCACGTCAAAGCCATGAACGGTGAAATCGAAAATTGCGCCACCACCATGGGATTGAGCGTGCGTTTGCTGTGGCAGCTTCGTAATGAGGATGACGCGCCGCAAGGCTTGGTCGAAGCCGAAAAAATATTGTTGTCCAAGAACACTCTATGGACACCGGAGGAACGCAATCAACTTGGTTCTTTTTTGCATCAACACATTGCCGATGTTCGCAATAACAATCCGGCTGACAGTTGGTACGATCACCTTCGCCGCGCCTTGGATTATCGCACCTGGCACAAATTTATCATTGAGCGCAAACAAAACGACAAATGGGAGCGCCTGACCAAAAAGCGTTACGGTACTGGCTCCGGCGGTGAGAAGGCGCTCATGCTGACCATCCCGCAAATGGCCGCCGCCGCTTCGCACTACCATAGTGCCAAGCATTTTGCTCCCAGATTGATTTTGTTGGATGAGGTCTTTGTTGGCATGGATCCAAGTTTGCGGGCGCGTTGCATGGGATTGCTGGAGGCCTTTGATCTGGATTTTGTCATGACCAGCGAACGCGAATGGGGAGCTTATCCCACCATTAGCGGCCTTGCTATCTACCAACTCACCACGCGGTCGAACATCAACGCCATTAGCGCCGTACGTTGGATGTGGAATGGACGCATCAAAACCTTGGATACTAACGCTAACAGACAAGCCCATGACCCCCGCTAATCACAATAAAATTGTGGGAACCTTCGACAAGCCGGACTTGCAACGCTTAATCAAGCGGCTTTGTGACCGCCGCGATAGAGCGCAACCTCTTACCGGAGCGCTTGTTCTTGACCAAGCGACAATTGACGAGCGGCGGGCTATCGACGAATTGTTAGGTCGCGCTCCCACCGTCGGAGAACGTCTCAGCATCCCACTTGATACACTGTTGACACGCATGCAAAACGCACGGTTAGCGGATAATTGGGACACTGTTCTTACTGCACTTTGCGGCCCGCCGGATCAACGCCGAAAAAACGCTGCTAACCGCGAACTGGCCTGGCAACAACTCTGGAAAGAAACTTACAAGAAACTTCCGGCAGAAAAACTATTTTTGAATGATTGGCTGAAACAACTGAAGCAAGATGGTTTGTTAAAAAGACTATCCGAAGGAGATGAACAATCGGCACGAAAATTCATATTGCAAGCTTTGTCCATCCTCCATGAATTGCCCGCTAATAGCGAATCTCTTGCCGGCTTGGCAGCGCGCATCACCGGCAATTCCCACGCACTGGACACCGGCACCCCCTTGGCAACATTGGTTCTACGCGCTATCAGTGCCAGCCATTCAATTCCTATGCCTCGCTCCGCCGCCGATTTCAGGACACATTGGGCATTAGCGGGAGTTGTCTGCGATGAATTGAGCGCCCCAGTTTTAACCCTTAACCTACGCATGCCCGGTTCCGGTGCATTAGGCAATATTTTATCAATAGCAGCAGATTCAGGATTGCCACTGCATCTTAATACCATGATTTTGCTGAATACCAACTGGATATCATGCCAAACTCCCAAGCGGGTATTTATTTGCGAAAATCCAGTAATTGTCAATATTGCCGCACGCAAACACGGGAATAAAACCGCACCGTTAATATGCACCGATGGTGAACCTAAAACCGCCTTTTGGCACTTGACGCACCAACTCCGCAACAAAGGAACAGAGTTTTATTACCACGGTGATTTTGATAAAAAAGGACTCGCTATCGCCGGACGCATCTTTGAAAAACTAAATGCTATTCCTTGGCGTTTTAATACCATCGATTATTTGGCCGGTCCAATCGGGGAAAAGCTAACCGAAATTCCTAAACCAGCCACATGGGATTCCCAACTTACCGAAACCATGCAGAATAAAGGTTACATTATCCATGAAGAAGCAGTTGCAGATTCTTTGCTAAATGATTTAGTTTCGCATTACTTTTGTAAATAATGAACAAGTTCAATAATGCATGGATTGCCGTTGGCCTTGGCGGTGTCGGACATGGGAACTAACGGTGGCCTGACCTCGCAAAGCGGGACGTTTTGAAAATATAGTTTTGTCTGGTAGAAAGACAGAACGGAATGAAGAAGAGCAAATTCAGTGAGGAACAGGTAGTGGGATACTGCGGGAAGGGCAAAGCGGGGTGACGGTGAAAGCAGTGTGCGCGAAGCACAACATCAGCGAGCAGACCTATTACAAATGGCAGCGCAAATACGGCGGGATGGAAGTCAACGATGTGCGCAAGCTGCGGGCGGTGCAATACATTGCAGCAGCGGGGCTGGGTTGCAAGGCCCAAGCCTGTCGAGCGCTTAGCTTGGCTCGGAGCGGAGCCTATCGGTTAAGGCCAGAGAGCGAATATGATCGGAACCTGCGAAAACAAATTGTGCAACTTTCCATCAATCATCCGCGTTATGGTTATCGACGGATTGCCGTTTTGTCAACGGGCGGAGGGGGTGTTTCACCCCTGACAAGCCTCTGGGACTCGAACACCGGTGCCGATGTTTTCTGGATCTATAAGTCATTATAGCCAACGTCAGTCACGGGGTGTTTTTGAACCTGCGCTGACGACAAACTTGAGCAAGCCGTGACAGCACCGCATGCCACGGCCCGCAACAGTGCCCTTGCTTTCAATCGTCCCTTGTAGGGATCGGTTGTTGGTAAAACTGCCAACCCTCCGCCGTCCCACCGTTGGAGTCCTGGCTTTAGAACTGGTAGCGGTAGCCGGCGGTGACGCCCCAAGGCTGGTCGAACTTGTCGCCGAACTCGGCCTGGTAGTCGAGGTGGAGCTGGTTCTGTTCGTCGAGTTGCCAGATGAGGCCGGCGCCGAACTGGGCGCGCAGGCCGTCGTAGTTGGGGCGCCAGCGGCCGTCGGCGCCCTGGATGGCGCCGCCACTGCTGGCGGTGACGGTACCGCCGCTGCTGGTTTGCCCGACCGCCATCGCCTTGGCGTAAGGCTGCAGGATCCCCCGGTTGTTTAACACGATGGTCTTGCCGAACAGCGCGCCGAGGCGGCCTTGCAGGATATCGGCGTCGGCCTGGCTGACGGCGAGGTCGCTGACGCCGCGGGTGCTATAGTCCGCGCCGAAGATGTGCACATAGCTCAACTGCGCCTGCGGCTCGATGAACCAGCGGCCGGGCAACTGGATCTTGCGGCCCACCTCGACCGAGGTGCCGGCCGCCCAGTTGTTGTACTCGCCGCGGTTTTTACCGCTCAGGTCGAAGGTCTCGAAGCTGCTGTCCAGGTAGGCGGCCTTGGCCACCCAGTCGGCGTACCAGCCGGTGTCGTGCAGCCAGGTGGCGTACACGCCGCCCTGGTAGTTGTTGCTTTCGGCGCTGGCCGTCACCTGGCGGAACTCCAGCGAACTTTGCCCGTAGCCGCCGAACACGCCGGTGTACAACACATTGCCTGAGTTTAACTGCCACAACTTGTCCGCGCCCAGATCGGTGCCCCACAGGGTGTCCTGGAAGGCCGCGCCGCTGGCGCCGCCGCCGGCGTTGACCTGCTGGCCGTAACCGCGCGCCCAGACGTCGCCCGCGCCGTGTTTGGCCAGATTGCCGCGGCCGTCCAACTGCTCGTAGTCCAGCCGCAGACCGCCGAGGCGTTGCAGCAAACTGTCCTGCTGGGCGAACCAGCCCAGGCTGGCGGCGCCGGCCACGCTGAGGATCACCCGGCCGTCGGTGGAGAGGCCGTTGCCCATCAGCCACCAGTTGTCGGCGTTGCCGTCCAGGTTGGGGTTGCCGGCGCCGTCGAGCACGGTGTACTTGAACATGCCGTCCTGCAAGGTGCCGCTGACGAAGGCGCCGCCGACGGCGGTTTCAATCAGCAGGATCTTCTCCTTGCCGGTGACCCCGCCGGGGCCGTCCAGGCGGTTGAACACGATGCCGTGGGTGCCGCTGACCGCGCCGGTTTGCAGCCGGTCGCCCTGTTGCGCCGCGATGTTCACGTTCAGCACGATGACGCCGCCGCCGGAGAGGTCGCCGACCCGCGCGGTCTTGAAGCCGCCGCTGCCGTCGCCGAACTCCAGCAGGCCGTGGTTGGTCACGTGGCCCAGTTGCGCGCCGTCGCGGGCCAGGAGGATCTGGCTGTCGGCGTCAACGGTGATCTGGCGGCCGAAACTATTGGCGCTGTCCAACGTCACGCTGCCGGCGGCCAGGCTGACTAACGCCACGTCCACCGCGCGCTCGTCGGTGACGGTCAGGCTGGAGGAGAGGAGCACCAGTTCGCCCTCGCCACCGAGGTTGTTTTGCAGGGTGCCGCTGGCATTGCGGTAGGCCAGGACGCCGCCCTGCTCAATCGTCACCCCGGCGGTGCCGACCCCGGCGACATGTTCCAGCGCCAGCGCGCCGCTTTGCACCCGCACGGTGCCGCCGAAGCCGTCGTTGGCTTGGGCGATGGTCACCGTTTCACTGCCCTGCTGCACCAGCGCGCCGCTGCCGCTGAGGCTGTTGACCAGCTCGCCGCTGACGGTGGCGCTCAACACCAGGCTGCCGCCCAAGGCAATCTCGCTGGCGCCCAAACCGCCCGCGTCGTCCAGCACCACCACCGCCGCCGCGGCGATATCCACCAGCCCGCCGAGGCGGTTGGAACCGCTGACGCTGAAGCTGGCGTCTTCCACGCTCAGCGTGCCGCTGCCGGTCAACCGGCCGAGACTGACGCTGTCGCCGTTGCCGCCGCTGACGGTCAGTTCGCCGCCGTTCAGATTGAGCGTGCTGCCGGCGCTGCCGTTGAACGCGCCGACCGTCTGGCTCTGGCCGTTCAAGTCCACCGTGGTATCGGCCGCCAAATCCAGCAAGGCGGTGTCGCCCAGCGCCCCGCTGTTGCCGACGATCAGGGTGCCGCCGGTGACCAGGGTGGCGCCGGTATAGTTGTTGCCGCCGTTGTTGATCGTGATCGAATTGCTGGCGGAAATTTGCAGGTTGCCGCTGCCGCTGACCCGGGCGTGCAGTTCGTCGGCGCCGGCCAGCACCGCGTTGGCCAGATCGTGATCCAAGACGGTGGTCTGGCCCGCCAGCAGTTCCAGCGCGGTCAGTTCGTAACCCAGATACAACCCGCTGCCGCTCACCATCGCCGCGAAGTCGTAGGTGCCGCCGGCGGTCACCGCGCCGCCTTGCACGATGTCCTGGTGCGTCGCGTCGGTCAATTGGTTGCCGTCCTGGTCCAGCAGATGCGTGCCGGTGATCTGCGTCACGCTGCCCGCGCCCAGCGCGGTCGCGGCCACCAGTTGAATGTCCCGCCGCTCGTCCTGTTGCAACAGCGGCAGCGCGCCGTTGTTGAAGCTGCCGGTGTTGATTACCACCACCGCGGCGGCGCCGACCGTCAGCGTGCCGGTGTTGACCAGGCCCTCGGCGGCCGTGCCGCTGGCGGCCAGGGTGAACCCGAGGGTGCCGCTATTGAGCGTCAAATTGCCGATGTGCTGCGTGCCTGAACCTACCACCGTGTGGTTGCCCGCGCCCACTGTCAGCGTGGCGTGGGCCAGCGCCGCCGTGTTGTCGCCGTCCAGGGCGAATTGGTTATGTTGCAGCATCACGTTGCCGGTGAAGCTGCTGCCGGTGTTGCCGGTGAAGTTCAACGTGCCGCTGTTGTTGACCGTCAAGGTGCCGCTGCCGCTGAGCGGCTGGTTGAAGTCGTAGTCGATCGCGCCGAGGATCAGCGCGAGGTCGCCGCTGAGGTTCACCGCGGTGACACCGACCGCGCCGAGGTTTTGCTGCGCGGTCATGGTGCCGCTGCCGGTGACGTCCCAGGTGCCGGTGAAGGTACCATTGGTACCGCTTACTGTTACGCCGCTGCCGCTGATGATGGTCACGCCCGTGCCGCTGAGGTTGTTGTTGAAGCTGCCATTGTTCGCGCTGAGACGCAGAGCCGCGGAGTTAACTACATTGCCGGAACCAAGGCCGTTGAGGTTGGCCAGGTTGAGTTCGCCGCTGTTGATGACACTGCCGCCGCTGTAGCTGTTGCTGTGGCTGACGGTCACGGTGTTGTTATCCTCCTTGACCAATTTGCCGTTGCCGCTGATGGTGTTGTTGGAGTTCAGGGCCCAGTCTGCCGTCGAGGA
>JAISDC010000052.1 GCA_031265105.1 Verrucomicrobiales bacterium | reverse complement strand
CGCTTGAGCAAACTGTTTTGCTGCGCGAACCACATGGCTTGTTGGATCGCCACGCTGCTGTTGAGGACGGCACCAGCGGGGCTGACACCGGATTTTACGAAGTGGTCGCCGTCCTTGATGATGGTGTCGATGCCCCAGTCGATCGGATCCCACTGCCAGTGTTCGGTGCCGTCGCCGCTGACGACGCCGGGGAGGACTTGGTTGGGGTCGGCTTTGCCGTCGCCAGTGGTGTCGATGTGGACGGTGCCCTCACCGTCAGCGGTACCGGTGATGGTGATGGAGCCGCCCGCGCCGGTGTCGCTGTTGACGCTGATGTTAACGGTGCCGGTGTTGGTCAGGTTATCGAAGATGACTTCGTAATCGCCGATGTTCCACACGCCATTGTTCTCGCCGTAGTTGCCGTGGCTGTCTTGGTTGAAAGTCCACGCGCTGTCTTCGCCGGTGATGAGGTTGCCGCCACTGTAGCCGCCGCTGCCGGTGGCGCCGTTGTCAATGGTGATGGTGACAACCGCATTGTCATTTTGCGCGATGTCGCCGAGCAGAGCGCTGTGGCTGCCGCTGACGGTGAGGTCAACGATCGCGTGGTCGTTGCCGCTGACGTTGCCGGTCAGGGTGCTGTCGTCCAGATTTAATGTCGAAGTTGAGGAGCCGTGGAAATTGGCGTCGCCGCTGATGGTCGCGCGCTCGGTGTGCAGTATGAAATTAGTGGGCATGTCCACGGTGCCAACGGTACCGTCGCTCCATGTGCCGGAGCGGACGCTGGTGATTTCCAGCGCGCTGGTGCCGCTCATGGCCACATCGCGCAACGTAAGTTCATAATTGCCCTGGTAGGTGCTGTACAGATCCAGGTTGTAGTTATCCTTTGACTGCGGATTGACGGCAATCACCGTGCCTTGCGTGGCGCTGAGCCGCCCGCCGTTAATCACCAGCGTATGGTGTTCATCCGCGCCGATGGGGCTGGATGACGCCAGATAAATCACCTGCGAATCTGGCGAATCCACTGTGATGTCCGCATTGGTTAGTGTCATGGTGGCCGCGCCGTCGCTTCCAAAGTGCAAGCCGTCATTGTGCACGCCACCGGTGACCGCGATACGCACATTGGTGGCGGTCAACACGCCAGTGTAACCGACGGACAGGCCACTCGCCTCGCTGCCGCTGGTGACGGTGATATCCACATCGCTCAGAGTCACCTGCGCGTCGGCCACGACAGACACACAAGCGGCACCGCCGTTACCTTTGATTATCGTCAACCCGCTGATGGTGGCGGTCGCTCCGTCGCCAGCAACCAATCCAGTTAGTACTGCGGTGCCGGAAATGTCGAGGTGCAAATCGCTGGCGAGCAATGAACTGGCAGCGCTAACACTAATGCCGCCGCCATTAACGGCGGTGACTTGGATATTATCCAGGATAGCCGCGGAGGTATTGCTTATATAAATACCTCGGCCGCCGCCGTTGGTAGTGAGAGTGCTGCTGGATAAAAACAACGTGGAGGAATTGCTCACTTGCACGGGGCGGATGGCACCGTCGCCGGAGGTGGTGACGTTGAGGTTGCGCGCCGTGCCGGAGGAAGTGCCGTTGAGATAAAGGCCGAAGCCGGTGGTGCCGGTGGTGGTGATAGTGCCGCCGGACAGGAAGACGCTGGCGTTGTTGTTGATATAAGCGCCAAATCTGCCGTTGTTACCGCCGCTGAATGTGGCACTAAGTGTGATGTTCGAGCCGCTGTAGCTGGCGCCTGGGCTGTACACATACAAGGCCGCCGTGTTGCTGACGCTTTCATAAACGCCGTCGGTGTCGGTTATGCCGCTCTGGTCGGTGTTGACAACTTTCGGCGCCGCTGACAGTGATGTTGCCGCCATGCCGCTGATTGTCAGCAGCAACGCGGCCCAGTTTAGGATGTTGTTGTTCTTCATTTTATTTTTTCTTCTTCAGTTTCATGCGAGGGTTGGCGCTCGCTTCCCGACGGTGTCAACTTGCGCATGTTGCTCAAAACATATCAATCCCCGGATAGTAGTCAATGGAATAATAGTAGGCAATGTGCTGATGCGTTTCGCTGGTTTACGGCAACATTATTTTGGTGCCAAGGTATCCCAGCAAAAAATCCAATCGTATCGGACGCGGCTCCAATCCCGTGCCAGTCGAGATTGGTTTCAATTTGCCTCGGGACGCGCGTAATATCACCGGTCGCAAGTTACGCGAATTGCGCCACGCAGCCGACCTCAGCCAAATGGAATTGGAAGAACGATTGGGGCGGCTGGGTTACGAACTTACGCAATCGCTGATAGCGCGCATTGAATCCGGCAAGCGTTCGGTATGGGATTATGAACTCGCGTTGTTTGCGAAGGCGCTGAAAGTGCCGGTCTGGCGGTTCTTCGGCGATGATGCCGATTGAATTACCAAGCGAAAAAAGTCATTACTTTGCCGTTTACGATGATGCCCAAGTTTGAACTGAAAAATCCATTGGCGCAACTGCCACGCGCACGCCAGACTGGAAGCCAATAATCATCCGCTGAACGTCAGCGGCACGCTATCATATAGCATAGTAAAAAGTTAGGTGACTTGCTTTTAATTGTTATTCCAAAACATCCAGCGCCCGGTCCTGGTAAAAATACCGGCGGTCTTTTTCACCGATGGCGCGCGCTACGCGGCACGGCGCGCCGAAGGCCACCACGTTCGCGGGGAGGTCGCGGGTGACGACGCTGCCGGCACCGATGACGGTGTGGTCGCCGATGGTCACGCCCGGCAATATTTGCACGCCGGAGCCGACCCATACGTTGCGCCCGATGCGGACGGGCAGGTTATACACGTAATGGTTTTCGCGCAGCACGGGCAAAATCGGATGCCCGGAGGTGGCGATGACTACGTTGGGCGCGAACATGCAATAGTCACCGACGAAAATTTCCGCGTCGTCCACCAGCGTCAAATTCGCGTTGCAATAAATACCGCGCCCGAAATGAACATTGTGGCACCCCCAGTTTGCGTGCAGCGGGGTCTCGAGGTGGCAGCCGTCGCCGATTTCCGCGAACATTTCCCGCAGCAGGCGCTGACGCTGGTCGCGCTCGGTCGGGCGGGTGGCGTTGTAATCGTACAGCAATTCCTGGTATTCGAGTTGCCGACCCATGATGGCCGGGTCGTCGTAATGATAAGGCAGGCCGAGGGCTTTGCGCGCTTTGTTGTCCATCGGTAAATTCAAGCACGGAATGGTGGCGCTGACAATGAGGTTGTCGCTAACAGTGGCGCACCATTTTTCTCAGCCGTCCGGTCAATTCCTCGCGGTCTATGACGCTAGCGGCGACGCCCATCGTCAGCGTCTTCCAATCCTCGCGGTCGGGCGCCGGCGTCAACCCGTTCAGTCGCAAAAATACCAGGCAGGCGCCGAGCGCGGCGCGTTTGTTGCCGTCCAAAAACGGGTGATTGCGGCACAGGTAATATAAATACGCGCCGGCGATTTCGACCACATCAGCGTACACGGATTGCCCGCCGAACGCCGCTTGCGGCGCGGCAATGGCGGACTCCAGCAAGGCCGGGTCGCGCACTCCCGCGCTGCCGCCGAATTCCGCCAGCGCGGCGGCGTGGATTTCACGGACGATTTCCGTGTCCAGGTGGAAACAGTGGTCAGGGGAAATTTTCATGCGAGCCGTTTCATGGTGCGCGCGTAATCCTTCATGGTGGTGCGAATGACGCGGGAAATTTCCGCCTTCGACGGCCGCGCGCGCACCGGGGTCAGCGTGATGGTGCCGCCGTCGTGCACTTCCACGTTGACGTTGTCGCCGACTTTCAGATGCGCCAGTTCCATTAGTGCCGAGTCAAAGGTGACGCCTTGTGAGTTGCCGATTTTGCCAATGGTTTTAATCATGGCGTAATACTAAGTTTGACCCGATGGAAGGCAAATTAAAATTTCCACTCGTCACCAACAGCGGCGGCGCTAGATTGAGGCCTTATGAAATTTGCTGTTCTTGCTGGAGATGGTATCGGGCCGGAGGTCATGGCGGTGGCGCTGGATGTGTTGAAGGTCGTCGCCCGGAAATTCAATTTCACCTACGACTACACTGAGGCGTTGGTCGGCGGCGCGGCCATTGACGCCACGGGCAAGGCGCTGCCGGAGGAGACGGTCAGCGTGTGCCGCGCCAACGACGCGATTTTGTTCGGCTCGGTCGGCGGGCCGAAGTGGGAGTCGCTGCCGCCGAACGAGCAGCCGGAGCGCGGCGCGTTGCTGCCGTTGCGGAAAATCTTCGGCCTGTACGCGAACTTGCGGCCGGCGATTTGTTACAAAGAGCTGATAGAGTCGTCGCCCATCAAATCGGCCCTCATCCCCGACGGCTTCGACTTGCTGGTGCTGCGCGAGTTGACCGGCGGCATCTACTTCGGCCAGCCGAAGGGCACGACCGTCGGCGCTGACGGTGAGCGCGCGGTGGACACGCTGGTGTACACCACGCGGGAAATCGAGCGCATCACGCACACCGCGTTCCAAGCGGCGCGCCACCGGCGGCGGCACGTGACGCTGATTGACAAGGCCAACGTGCTGGAGAGTTCGCTGTTGTGGCGCAAAATTTTCAAGCAACTCGCCGCGCAATACGCTGATGTGGCGACGGCGTTTATGTACGTGGACAACGCCGCGATGCAAGTGCTCCGCAACCCCGCGCAATTCGACGTGATGCTGTGCGAGAACATGTTCGGCGACATCCTCAGCGACGAGGTGGCGGCGGCGACCGGCTCGCTGGGCTTGCTGCCGAGCGCGTCGCTGGCGGAAGGCACCTTCGGCCTCTACGAGCCGAGCGGCGGCAGCGCCCCCGACATCGCCGGCCGAGGCATCGCCAACCCCATCGCGCAAATCCTGAGTGTGGCGCTGATGTTGGAACACAGCTTCGGCAAACTGGACGCCGCCAACGCCCTCCGCGCCGCCGTGCGCAAAGTCATCGCCAGCGGCCACCGCACCGCCGACATCGTCACCCCCGGCTGCATCAAGGTCAACACTAGGCAAATGGGGGAGGCAATCGCGGGGGAGGTTTGAAAAATCCGCCGCTGACCGTGGCACAAAAGGGAAAATTATGGGCACTTTAATCGTCAACGGCGTCACTTACAAGGTGGGTAGCAATGCCAGCGTTTCTATCACTAATGACACGGTGATTATTAACAACAAAATCGCCGGCAGCATCAAGGGCAGAAACATCAAAGTAACGCTCAATGGCAAGGTCAAATTATTGCAAGCGACGGACGGAGACATCGTGGTCAGCGGTGACGTTCACGGCAACGTGGACGCTGGCGGCAGCGTGCGGGCGCAAGCCATTCACGGTAGCGTTGACGCGGGCGGCAGCGTTCAAACGAAGAGCATTGGCGGTGACGCCGATGCCGGCGGCTCCATTACGGCGACGACGATTAAAGGCGATGCCGACGCTGGTGGCAGCATTTGTTATTCACGTTGAGAAATGGCCCGCCAGCGTCCCGCCAGTGTTCCGAGGTTAATTTGATGAAGGTGGGATATTTGATGCGTCGCGCCGCTGATGGTGTTAAGATTTCCCTGAAGGAGCAACAGGTAACGTTCCATAGAACAGAGGATTGATTGTATGGCATTTGATTTCAAAAAAGAGCACAAGGCACTTTATGCACCGACAGCAATACCATCCATCGTGGACGTACCTGAGATGATTTTCATCGCCGTTGACGGCAAGGGCGACCCCAACACAAGCGCGGAATACAAGACCGCGTTGGAGATTCTGTACGGGTTGTCCTATGGCATAAAGATGAGCAAGATGGGCGATGCGCAGCCGGAGGGTTATTTTGATTTTGTGGTTCCCCCGCTTGAAGGGCTGTGGTGGAATGCTGACGGCGGCGTCATCACAGACATCACCGATAAAGATGGTTTTTGCTGGACTGCGATGATACGACAGCCGGATTTCGTGACGCCGGAGGTGTTTGAAAACATCAGGACCGCTGTTGCAAAGAAAAAGGCAGAACTCAATTTGTCAGTGGCGCGGCTTCAAAAGTTAGCGGAAGGATTATGCGTTCAAATCTTACACATTGGCTCTTACGACGACGAGCCGGGAAGCACTGCCGTTTTGGAGCAATTTATAGCGGCGTCCGGATATATTGCCGACTTCACCAATAAACGCCGTCACCATGAAATCTATCTCAGCAACCCACGCAAAACCGCGCCGGAAAAGTTGAAAACCATTATCAGATACCCGATAGCGAAAGAGGGCAACCGGTGATTGTCACACATGGAAAAAGCAACGGTATATCTGAAAAATTTTATTGGCACGAGCTATGAAGTGGATGCGTAAATAAGCAGGTGGACGCTATCCTATTCCTACTCGCACGGGAGGATAATCACTTGATAATTTCCAATTCCCGCAACCACTTTGCCACGTCCGGCTTGGCCCTTTGCGCCAAATTTCCACTAACGACCAAGCCGTTTTTCATCGTGGCATTGGGGCAGAGTTTGGCAATGTCTTTGAAAAGGTTGGCCTGTCGTCCGCCGCCGTGCGTGCAGAATGGAATGACGATTTTGCCCGAAGAATCATGACTGGTCAGGAAAGTTGCCACTGGCGGGGCCATCGTACTCCACCAGTTGGGCGAGCCGATGAAAATAATATCGTATCGCGACCAGTTTTCCACTGTCCCGCTCAATTCGGGTTTATAGCCGTCATCAATTTCCTTTTTCGCCTGTTTCACGCATATGTTGTAATCTTCGGGGTATGGCTTCGTTGGCTTGATTTCAAAAATATCGCTACCGGTGAGCGACTGGATTTGCCGCGCCACCACCCGCGTGTTACCTCCCCACGAATAATATGCCACGAGAATTTTGGGTGGCTTGCCAGCCATTTCCTGTGCTTGCGCACCAATTGAATTGGTCATAAATACGGTAATTAATGCTATCAAGATTCGGTTCATTTTTGCGGTATGTCTAAATTTCAACACACCAAAGTGATAGAACGTGGTATGGCCGTTGTCAATCGGCATATTGCTGATGCCGATAATGGCATTGTCAGGGACAGTTGTCGCGGAGATTTGAGAGAAAATAATCATGAATATCGCTCTTGCCTTCTGCCTTGATTCAAGGTTAAATAACCCCGAATCAAGGTAATTATGCTGTCAGTGATTTTCAACGGCAAAGTGGCGGAAAAGGTGATGCTGCATTTGTATCATTACGGTGAAATTCATGCGTCGGGCATCGCGCGGGACGCGGCGCTAACGGTGTCATCGGTGCAGGCGCAACTGGCGAAATTTGAGAATGCCGGATTGCTGGTGTCGCGGTTGGTCGGGAAGGTGCGAATTTATTCGTTCAATCCGAAAAGTCCCTATGCGCGTCCGCTCAAGGAATTGTTGCGCGTCGCCTATGAAACTCTGCCGCTGACGGTGCGGCAAAAAATGTTCGCCGCCCGCCGCCGTCCGCGGCGCGCCGGCAAACCGGTGCTGCCATCATGAAACCGCCCGACTGGAAATCTTGCGACGAAAATGAATTGTGGCGCTATGTGGCGTGGCACCTCAGCATGCGGGGCATTGACAGCGTGTTAGTCGGTGGTTCGGTCGCGGCGATTTATTCCGAGGGCGCTTATCGTTCCGGCGATTTTTTTAAATCGCGCGATGCCTTGGAACAGGCGCTGCTCGTGGCGGCAGCGCAACCAGTTGATTTCAAGCGGGTCAAAAAATGGTGCGAAGTCGAAAAGGGCGGCGAGCAATTTCAAGAATTTCAAAATCTTTTGCTGGAACGAACTCGCCGCTGACAATGAAGTTCAGCTATAGTTGTTTACCACGCTGAGCCAGGCAAGACCCTAAATTAATGCCGTCCTCCATCGGCAGACCAAGTACTGCCGGTGATAAAACTGCCCGTCTCCTCTGCCAGAGTAACATAGAGCGGCGCCATTTCCACAGGCTGTCCCATGCGTCCGATTGGCGTAATGGCGTTGAGGTTTTGGACATTGTGGTCGGGAGCGCCGAAATAAACCTGCATCGGCGTCCAAATTGCGCCGGGGGCAACACCGTTCACCCGAATGCCGCGTTTGGCAACCTGTTGCGCCAGGGCATTGGTAAAGGCCACGAGCGCGGCTTTCGTGGCGCTGTAGTCAAGGAAGGCATCGGCAGGCAGGAAGGCGGTAACCGAATTGGTGAACACTATGGAACTGCCCGGTTTCATCACGGCTATGGCGGCTTTTGACAGCCAAAACGGCGCGTACAAATTGGTTTTTATGGTCTGGTCGAATTTGTCGCTCGGATGTTCGAGAATGTCGGGCAGGAACCAGCCATAGCCGGCGTTGCTGACCAGGATGTCGAGACCGCCAAGTTCGCTTGCCGCCCGGGCGACAAGGTTGCGACAAAATTCCTCGGTGCGAATGTCGCCGGGAATGGCGACGGCTTGCCGTCCCTCTTGGCGAATGATGGTGATTACCTCCCGCGCATCCGCTTCCTCTTCGGGCAGGTAGTTGATGGCAACGTCCGCGCCTTCGCGGGCAAAGGCGACGGCTACCGCGCGGCCAATACCCGAATCACCGCCGGTAATGAGGGCTTTGCGACCGGCCAGGCGACCGGAGCCACGGTAGCTCGTTTCTCCACAATCGGGTTTCGGCGTCATTGCGCTTTGCCGTCCGGGCCAAGCCTGCCTTTGTGCCGGCTGGTCGTTTGGAAACCGGGTGCGCGGGTCTATTAGCGGCTCGTCCAACTGTCGCGCGGTTGGGTTGCCTGTTACTGTTTGCGCCAGTGACACTGCCGGCGTAACGGCAACTGCCAACCCGGCAAGGGCGATACCCTTGATTGCGTTACGACGGCCCGCGTCGTTCACATTACTGTCGTCTTTGACGACTGAATGGTCTGCAACTGTTTTCTTGGTCATCTTATTTTATTGGTTAATTCGTCATGGTCTCGCGTATTGAGTTTTTCACGCAACGAACTTGGTCTGCGGGTCGCTCCAAGGGCCGGGCTGGAGGCGGGGGTTGAGCCAGCAGGCGTCCACTTGCACGGTGCGGCCCACGGCCTCGGGGCCGAAACTGAGGATGTGTTGCTTTTTACTGATGTCCTCGTAGTGGACTTCCTCGCCGTCGGTGAAGTGCCAGCGTAACTTGGCCCCGTGGTGGCCGGGGGTGGACAAATAGGTGTGCGGCGCGCCTGCCTGCGCCTCGGCCAGATAGACGTGCAGGGTCTGCCGCGCGGGGGCGGTGAGGGTGACGACCGGCGCGTCGGTGGGCGGCGGGAGCGGCTCGTGTTTGCCGGGGTGCCGGGGGCGGATGTTGAGCTCGGCCAAGGCGGTGTCGGGGACTTTGTCGTTGAACAACAGGCCATTGATGAACTCGACCAGGTCGTCGTGCAGTTCCTTAATGGCCCCGCGCAAGGCGGCGGCGGTCTGGTGATTCTTGGTGGCTTTGTCATTGTTGTTGTTGAAGGCGGTTTGCGCCTTGGTGACCAATTCCTCCAGTCGCGCCAGCTTGTCGCCGGGGATGTTCCACTTGGTGGGGGCTTGGTTTTCGCGGCAACGCTCGGCGATGGCGCGGGTGTAGCCAATCAGTTCAATCGGCTTGGCGGGGATTTTTCCTCTGGATTTTGACATA
>JAISDC010000004.1 GCA_031265105.1 Verrucomicrobiales bacterium | reverse complement strand
AGCGCGTGAGCGCGTGAGCGCGTGAGCGCGTGAGCGCGTGAGCGCGTGAGCGCGTGAGCGCGTGAGCGCGTGAGCGCGTGAGCGCGTGAGCGCGATGCTTCGATTCTATGGGCTATCTCACACATCTTCAGCGGGTTATCGGGTTTACTCTTTTGTTTGACCACCCATATTTTCCAGTGATCAATATCAGCGGACACCGATGACGGGAAAGACGGTATCGGATTAGTTTGGTTTACGCAAGAGTTTTTTTGATTTTTTTCACCACGAAGACGCAAAGGCACGAAAGGGCCTATTGTTTTGGGGTTGAAATATGGTTGGAAAGAACGTCACGCTGATCATGGGATAGCGGCAGGTTTGACGCTGACGGTGAAAGCTGTAAGGTGTCCCGGATGCAGATTTCCACCGAACGCAAACCATCGTGGCTCCGGGCCAAAATTCCCGGCGGCGAACCGTATTTGCAGCTCGCGGGTCTGGTCAAAACTCATCAGTTGCACACCGTTTGCGCCAGCGCGCAATGTCCGAATCTGGGGGAGTGCTGGAATCGCGGGATTGCCACGATTATGATTCTCGGCAGCATTTGCACCCGCTCGTGCGGGTTTTGCGCCATCCATACGGGCCGGCCGACGGAATTGGATTTCGGCGAGCCGGCCCGCGTGGCGGACGCGGTGCGCATCATGGGGTTGCGCCATGTGGTGATTACCTCGGTGGCGCGCGATGAACTGGCTGACGGTGGTTCGGAAATCTGGGCGCGGACGATTCGCGCGGTGCGTCACGTTAATCCGGCGACTAGTATTGAGGTGTTGATTCCTGATTTTAAGGGGCACTGGGAGGATTTGTACCGTGTGCTGGAGGCCCGGCCCGATATTTTGAATCATAATGTCGAGACGGTGCCGAGTCTGCACAAGATGGTCCGCCCGCAGGCAAGGTATGAGCGCAGTGTGGAAATGTTGCGGCGGGCCAAGGAGCGCGGGTTCACTACCAAGACCAGTATCATGCTGGGGATTGGCGAGCGGGAAGAGGAGTTGCTGCGGGTGTTCCGCGATTTGGTGGCAATCAAGGTCGATATTCTGACTTTGGGCCAGTATTTGCGCCCGTCCAGGGAGCATTTGCCGGTTGACCGCTGGGTGCGACCGGAGGAGTTCGCACGTTTAAGGGAAGTCGCGCTGACGATGGGGTTTGGCGTTTGCGAAAGCGGCCCGTTGGTGCGCAGTTCCTATCACGCGGACGAGCAGTCGGCGCAATATACCCGTCACCCGCAACAAAACACGGCGCGATAATTTGACATAAAACAGCAATCAGGACTTGACTCCGTTTGAAAAAAATATATGATTGAATTCAATCATATAAATTATGACGACGGATTTTCCTAGTCGAGAGTTGGTGGCGGGGTTGGTGCGCGAGGCTTTGTTCAAGCGCCTGGGCCGCACCGCGCCGCGCAGGCCGGCACCGGAGTTGGTGGTCAATAGCTCGGCGCGGCACATGCACATCAGTCCTGAAAATCTGGAAATTTTGTTCGGCCCCGGCGCCAAGTTGGAAGTACACAAGTGGCTGTACCAGGAGGGCCAGTTTGCGTCGAAACAAACGGTCACGCTGATCGGCCCGCGCAAGCGCATCATCCCCAATCTGCGCATCCTCGGCCCGTGCCGCAATCTGACCCAGGTGGAACTGGCGTTCACCGACGCGGTCTCCCTCGGCATCGACTTGCCGACCCGCGCGTCGGGAGACATCGCCGGCACGCCGGGCGCGTATATCATGGGGCCGAAGGGTTTTCTGGAGATGCGGCACGGCGTCATCCGCGCGGCGCGACACGCGCACATGTCGCCCGCTGACGCTGACTTTTACGGCGTGAAACATTTGGACTTGATGAAATTGCGCGTGCTGGCGCGGCACTGCACGACGGTGTTCGACGATTTGCTGGTACGGGTGGACCAAAGTTTCAAGCTGGAGGTGCATATTGACACGGACGAGGCGAACGCCTGCGACCTTGAACACGCGTCGCAAGTGGAGCTGTTGAAATAACAACGAAAAAATTTGTGCAAATGAAATCAACCGAAAGGAATAAATATGAATGAAGCAGTAGGATTCATCGAGACCCGCGGCTATGTCGGCCTGGTGGAAGCCAGTGACGCCATGGTCAAGGCGGCGAACGTTGAAATTGTGAAATCGATACCCATCGGCGGCGGCCTGATCACCACGGTGATTCGCGGTGATGTCGGCAGCGTGAAAGCGGCGGTGGAAGCCGGCAAGGAAGTTGCCAACCGGGTGGGCAACCTGGCGGCCTCGCATGTGATTGCGCGACCAGCGCCGGAATTGTTGGGCTTTTTTACCGCTTGAACACGAATTGAAAGGAATAATATTTATGGCAGGACAAGCTTTAGGAATGGTGGAAACCAAGGGATTGGTGGCGCAAATCGAGGCGACGGACGCGATGCTGAAGGCCGCCAACATTGAACTCGTAGGCTGGGAAAAAATCGGCTCCGGCCACGTCTGCGCCTTTGTGCGCGGCGATGTCGCGGCGGTCAAGACGGCGGTGGAAAGCGGCGCTGTCGCGGCGGCGGCGATTGGCGAGGTCGTGGCGGTGCACGTGATTCCGCGCCCGCACGAGGATTTGCCGAAGCTCGGAAAATTTATCGGGGCGAAAGCGGCGAAATAAATTTACTAACCACGGATTAACACAGATAAACACGGATTTTTTGAATTATTAAAAATAAAATATCCGTGTTCATCAGTGTTTATCCGTGGTTAAAAAAAGTTATGCAAACCGACCTCATCCTCGTTGCCAACATCGGCAGCACCTCGTTCAAGTTTCGCTTGTTCGAGATGCCGTCCGAGCGTGTGTTGGCGCGGGGCGGGGTGGAGCGGATTGGCGCTGACGGTGGCTTGTCGCCGTATAAAATCCAGGTCGCTGACGGTGAGCCGGTGACCGGCAGCGGGGCGTTCGGGGATTATGCGGCGGCGTTTGCGTTTGTGGAGAAAACGCTGACCGACAGTGGCGCGCCGGAGTTTTCCAAGTTCGCGGCGTTCGGGTTCAAGCCGGTGATGGCGAAAAACATTTCCGACACACGGGTCATGGACAGCGGCGTGCTCGCGGCGATGGAGGAAATCAACACGCTGTTGCCGGCGCACAATCCGCCGTATGTCGCCGCCATTCGCGCGTTTCAAAAACTGCACCCGCGGGTGCCGTGCATCGGGACGTTCGAGACGGCGTTTTACGACCGCGTGCCGCCGGAGAACCGGCGTTATCCGGTGCCGCTGGCGTGGGAGAAAGATTACGGCGTGCGGCGCTATGGCTTTCACGGGGCGAGTCACCGTTATGTGACGCTGCGGATGAGCGAGTTGCTAGGCGGTGACCGGCAGCGGGTGATTTCGTGTCACCTCGGCGGCAGTTCGTCCATCGCGTGCATCAAGGACGGCTGGGCGATTGATTCGAGCTGGGGCATGACGCCGCAGAGCGGGTTGCCGCAGAACAATCGCGTGGGGGATTTCGATGCGTTCGCGCTGTTGTGGTTGTTGCGCGACCAGGGCGTGACGGTCGGCGAGGCGGAGAAAATTCTCGGCACACAGTCTGGGTTGAAAGGAATGTCGGGGCTGGCGTCGGGCGACGTGCGGGATATTTACAGGGCCATCGCTGACGGTGACGACAATGCGCGCGTGGCGATGGACGTGTTTGTCGCGGCCATCCGGCGGTATGTCGGACAATTCCTGCTGGAGTTGAACGGCGCTGACGCTCTCGTGTTCACCGCCGGCATCGGCGAGAACAATCCCGATTTGCGCGCCGCGGTTTGTCACAACTTGGATTATTGCGGGCTGAGGCTGGACGCGGCGAAGAACGCCACGGTCAGCGGCGGAGTCGAGGTGAAAATTTCCGCGCCGGATTCCACCGTCAGCGTGTGGGTTATTCCGACGAATGAGGAATTGATTATCGCGCGGAATGCTTGGGAAAAGTTGAACCACGAATGAACACGAATGGACACTAATTTTGGAATTTGAAATTTGGCGATTGGAATTTATTTGGAATTTGGTTTTTTGAAATTTGGAATTTTGGAAAATAACAAATAAGTCAAAAACAGGAAAGGACCAAAAGTTATGGCACAGGAAGCAATAGGCATGATAGAAACCCGCGGACTAGTGGCGTTGGTCGAGGCGACCGACGCGATGTTGAAATCCGCCAACGTAACCCTCGTCGGCCCGCTGACCCAGGTCGGCAACGCGCTGGTGACCGTCACCGTCAGCGGCGATGTCGCGGCGGTGAAGGCCGCGGTGGAAGCCGGCAAGGCGGCGGCGCAAGGTTTTGGCGAGGTCGTCAGCACCAGCGTCATCGCGCGGCCCAACGCGGAACTTGGGGCGATTTTGCCGAAGGGGAAATGAAGTTTTTTAAGTTTATTTGGTTTTTTAGGTTTATTGGG
>JAISDC010000225.1 GCA_031265105.1 Verrucomicrobiales bacterium | reverse complement strand
GAACTCGTTGTTCGCGCTGTTCCCCTCCATGACCGGCTTCGGCGCGGCGTTTGTCTTAGTGCTGGTGGAGCGTATCCAACTGCCCAGCCGGGTGTTGCGCATTCCCATTTTCGCGCTGGTCTGCCTGTTGCAATTGTATCCGCTCGGACTGCGCCTGGTGCAGCATCGCCCTCCGGGAATCGCCTATCCCCCTTACTACCCGCCGATGCTGCAAGTGTTTTTCAAGCAATTCCTGGAACCGAGAGAATTGCAAACCTGCGACATGCCGTGGGCGGGGGCGTGGTATTGCGACCGCCTGTCGCTGTGGTTGCCGCAAAATCGCGAGGATTTCACCAAGCTGAACGAATCCGTCTATCCCATCAATGCCTTTTGGTTGACCCCGGTCAGCATGGGCAAGGAAGTCCGTAACGGGGAATACGCCCACTGGGCGGCGCTGATCGAGCAGGTGGATGTCATCATGCACCTAAACGGGCATTACGGCAGGCAAGAGCGTTCAGAACAACAAAAAAGTCTGGCGCTTACCATGACACAGGTGTTGACACTGGAACAACCGCTGCCATATTTCTTCTCGCATTCCATCATCGGGACGGATTACTACTACTACTTTTACAACAAGGAATCGGTGCGGAAAATTTTACAGCAGCGGCGTTAAATTCCCTTTTTTAGGCATTTTATTGGAAAAATATTTGACTTTTCGGACGATTAAACATAAAAACATGAGCCTACACCAGTTGTAATGGATACTTTTGGATATGGCGCAAAAGTAACTGGTGATGGCGAACTGCATAGATAAACATGATTATGAATATGACAAAAAAAGCGGTGGTGACGGTTTTCTGTATCACTTTAACCCCATTCTTCCTTCCGATTTCCCAAGCCGAGGATAGCGTTTCCGCCGGCCAGATGGGGACCGGCAAGCCTTTTATCATCTCGACCAGCGTCCGGCATGGTTATGACGATAATATTTACACGACGCCCAGCAATGAACATGCCAGCATGTTCACCACCATTTCGCCGGACTTTTGGTTAAAATATCCGCTGAACGACACCACCATCGAGGCCCGCTACATTCTCGATGCCAAGTATTACTGGGACCGCCCAAGCAGCAGCGACTGGGACTTTAACCACAATTTCAACATGCGCATCGTCCATAACTTCAATGACCGCCTGAGTCTGGAGTTGCGCGACCAGTTTGTTTATTCACAAAGCCCGCAGGTCGGCACTAACAATTCAATTGTTCGCTATCTGGGGGACGGCTATATCAATAACGCTGCCGCTTCGCTAACCTACGGTTGGACGCCAAAATTTTCGACCGTCACCACCTACAACAATACTTTCAATAATTACAATAATGACAGCGTCAACTACGACAACAATTACTTCCGCAACGGGGTCAGCCAGGATTTCCGGTATGCCTTTTTGGACACCACCACCGGTGTCTTGAATTTCACCTACGATAATTTCGACTACGGTTACAGCCATTTGAAAACCTATGACAGCTACATTATCACGGCCGGCGTGGATCATTATCTCATGCCAACCTGGCTGATTAGCGGCCGGTTTGGCGCGCAAATCGTGGATTACGCTGACGCTGATATCAGCGCCAGCACCAATCCCTACGTCAGCCTGAGGTCGGCGTGGTTCTACCTGCCCAAGAGTTCCTTCGAAGCCAGCTACACCTACTCGACCGGCATCACGGATAACGGCAGTTATGCCACCTCCGAGGGCCATCAAATCAACTTGGGCATCACCCATTTCTGGACGCCAAAGTTCAATACCGCGGCGGGCCTATTGCTGCTGTTTAACAACTTTGAAGGCAGTCAGGCGTTGTATAGCTGGGTTGCTAGAAGCAACCTGCACGAAACCACCATCCAACCGTATTTCCGCGCCGGTTATGACATTACCAACTGGTTTTCAGTCGAAGCCGGTTATCAATACACCACCGTTTCCTCAGGCGACCCGTACCGCCCGTATTGGGACAACCAGTTCTATATCGGTGTGCGCGGCTCCTATTAACCACTTCCCGCGTGTTCAAGGCGGGATTAATGACATGTTCAGGAGTTGCCAAGGCGAGCGGCTTTGTTTATACTAGAACCTTATTATTATGCTCGACCACTCAGATGAAGTGACCTTACATTTCAGCGATTACTGGAGAATCATAAAAAATCGCTGGCCGATTATTCTAACCATTTTTATTCTGGTCGTTGGCACCGCTTGGTTTTACGCCAAAAGCCTCACCAAGATTTATTCGTCCTACGTTACCGTACAAGTCAACAAGGAAGGCATTGACAAGAAGATTTTCGAAGCTAACCCGGAAAATTTCGGCGTTGACCCGCTGTTCTTGCAGACTGAATTTGAAATCATCAAGTCCAAGACCGTCATCTATCCCGTCATTGAACAACTCAACCTGAAAAAAATCATCACGGAACGCTTCAATGCGCATACCGATGATCAGATTTATCGATTTTTTATCAGTAACTATCTTGGCGTCCAACCGTTTCGCAACACTAAATTGATTGAAATTAGCGTCGAAAGTCCCGATCCCAACCAAGCCGCCGAAATTGCCAACGCGATTGCCAATCAATACGAGAAATACCGTATCGACAGGCAGCAGGAAGGCATTAACAACGCCATCGCGCCGTTCAAGGAAAAAGTTGCGGAACAGGAAAAAATTGTTTCCGATTTAAATGACAGGGTTGATGAAATTCGGCGTGAACGGGTGAAAAAAATCGGCGAGATTGCCGTGATCCGCGAAGGTGCCATGACCCCCGGCAACGCCTCGCTGCTGGACATGCAAATTCAAACCGCGGAAGCCAAAGTTGCCTCGGCCAAGACCGAAGCCACGATCAAGATCGGCCTTTACGAAAAAATCAAGGACTTGAGCATTCCCGAATTGGAAAACATCCTGCCCGCCCTGGGCAAGGAAGACCAGAATCTTTCCACGTTGCGGCAAACCTATCTTTCCACCCAATCTTATCTCGTTTCCCTGCAACAACAGTTGCTGGGAGAAGAACATCCCAAAATCAGGGCGGCGCTGGCCTCGCTGCAAAAAACCAGGGAACAGTTGGATGCCGCCTTGCAAGGCGCTCGCGAGGGTATCAAGACTGACGCGGAAATTTCCCAAAAAACCGTCGTGGCCATGGAAGCCGAGCTGACACTGCTGAAAGACCAACGTCGCCAGATTGATCCTAGCGACAGTCTGGCCGAGTTGGAAAAAGCCCATCGTGACTTGGAATCCCAGCAACAGATTCTGAATCTGCTCAAGGCCCGCTACCAGCAGGAAACCATTGACAATCAAATCAAAGCCTATCCGGTGAGCATTATTAACAAGGCGGAAGTCAATCCAAGGCCGGTTAAACCCATGATGATACTCAGAATGCTCTTTGCGGTGGCCGGCGGCGTTTTTTTGGGTGTTGCCTTGGCCTTTTTCATCGAATATCTGGACACCAGCATCAAGTCGCTGGACGATGTGGAGCGTTATTTGAAGACCTCGGTGGTCGGCGTTATTCCCGACGACATTGAACCGCTCGTCAACGAGGGCGCCGATTCGCCCAACGGCGAGGCTTATCGCATCCTGCGCGCCAAAATCGACCTCAAAGGCAAGGAAGACGGGGCCACCACGCTCACCATCGTCAGCGGCGGTCCGGGCGAGGGCAAGTCCACCACGATTTTCAATCTCGCCTACGTGTGCGCCTACAGCGGCATCAACACGCTGTTGGTGGACGTTGATTTTCGCCGGCATTCGCTGGATAAAATTCTCAATGTGGAAAGCGAACCCGGATTGGCGGATTACCTGATCGGCGGCGTCCCGTTGTCTGATTGCATCCGCAGCACGGAGGTGCCTAACATGCATATCATTACCTCCGGCAGGCTGCCCTCGCATTGCATGGGCGCCCTCAGCCCGACCAAAATGGCGGAAATCATCGCCACCCTCAAACCGTACTACGAGGTCATTCTCTTTGACGCGCCGCCGATTCTCGGCATCAGCGACGCCGCCGTAATCGTGCACGAAGTGGACCTGACCCTGCTGGCCGTGCAGCACCGCCGTTACCCGCGGCATATTTCCCTGCGGGCCAAGAACGCCATTATCGAGATGCAGGGCCACTTTGCCGGCGTGGTGCTGAACAAAGTGCAGTTGCGCAGCGACGATTCCTATTATTACTACACCAGTTATTACGGCTACGAGGAAGGCTATGACAAGGCTTCTCAGAAAAAACTCAAGAAAGCGCGCAAGCTGGCCAAACAAAAGAAAAAATCCGCCGCGAGTTCTTCTGGCTCGACAGATTCCGGCGCGGAGCAATATTAATTGGTTTGTTATGCGTTACCCTTTAATCGTAGTTGGCATGTTGGTTGTTGCTTTGGGGCTTCTCACCGGCTGCACCCTCTTCAAGAGTTCCAAGTCATCCGCCAGCTATTCGGCCAGTTCGGCTGCCGATGACCCGGACGCCGCGCAAAACAACCTGATTCGCAACGGGGATACCTTGAATATCCAGATCAGCGGCGTGCCGATTGACGATCAAGCCACCTTTACGCTCAAGGTGGACGATAACGGTAATATTTCCATGCCGTATATCGGCAACGTCAGGGCGTCCGGTATCACGTCCGCGGAATTAAAAAGCGGCATTGAAACGCTCTACAAAACCAACCGGGTGTACACCAACCCCAATGTCACCATCGTGCCTTGGCAGGAGCGCTATGTCAGCATCAGCGGCGAAGTCAAGAACCCGCAGCAAATCACCTATTACCGCGGCATTACCGCGCTAGCCGCGCTGGCCCAGGCCGGCGGGTTCACTGACTATGCCAATCGCAGCAAGTGCAAGCTCCTGCGCGGCAGCAAGGTCATAGAGTTCAGCGCCAAGGAAATCCAAAATGACCCCCGGAAGGATCTGTCGCTGTTGCCGAACGATCGCATCCTGATTGAACGCGCCATTTTTGACTTTAACTGATCCGCAACATGGCAACCGAACGCAAAAGCGCCGACCACCGCGACAGCCAACTGGCCAGACTTTGCGCGGCACTGGCCTTGGATAAAAAAGCGAATCGCCCGGTGATTCTCGACCTGAGCGAACTTAACGGCCCTGCCGTGTATTTTCTCATCTGCTCCGGCGAGTCCGAGCCGCAGCTTAAAGCCATCGCCGAGGCCATCGTCAGCGGGTTGCGCGACCGGCACGGCATCCGTGCCATCGCCACTGACGGTCGCAACACCAGCCACTGGATCGTGCTCGACTACGGCAGCCTGCTGGTCCACATCATGCGCGAGGACAAGCGCGCCTTCTACAATTTGGAAAAACTCTGGAGCGACGCCAAAACTGTCGCCATCTGACCCGCGCACCGTCAGCGTTACATTTCCTCGACGGTCTCAATGCCCAGCAGCCACAGGCCGCGTTTCAGGATGTCACCGGTCAACTGGCAGAGCCGCAGGCGCGAGGCTTGCAATTCGTCACCGTCAGCCTTCAACACGGGACAATGCTCGAAGAACCGATGAAACAGCGCCGCCAGCTCGAATAAATAATTACACACGTGGTGCGAGCGATATTCCGCCGCCGCCGTTTGTACCGCGTCGCCGAACGCCAGCAGCTTGCGCGCCAAATCCTGTTCCGCTGGTTCCCGCAGCAGAAATGGCGCCGCGGCGGTCGCGCCCGCCGCTGACGGTGGTGCCTTCCGCAAAATCGAGCGCGTCCGCACGTAGGCGTTCAGCAAATACGGCGCGGTGTTGCCGTCAAACGCCAGCATCCGGTCCCAGTCGAACACGTAATCCAGGTTGCGATTCTGCGCCTGGTCGGCATATTTGAGCGCGCCGCTGCCGATGACCCGCGCGATTTCGCGCAATTTTGCGTCGTCAATGTCAGCGCGCTTTTCACGCAAGATTTTCGCCGCCCGCGCCTCGGCCTCGTCGAGTAAATTCCGCAGTTTCACCGGCGTGCCGTCGCGGGTCTTCAGCGGCTTGTGGTCGCTGCCGGTGATGGCGCCGAACCATACGTGTTCCAGTTCCTGCGGGTACCCCCAGCGCCGCGCCGTGGCGAACAATTGCTTGAAATGCAATTGCTGCCGTCCGTCGGTCACATACACCAGCGCGTCAGCGTGAAACTCGGCGACACGGTAGCGAATCGTCGCGAGGTCGGTGGTCGCGTAGAGCGACGCGCCGTCGGATTTGCGAATCAAAAACGGATGTTCCCGCAACTCCGGCTCGTCGAAATACACCACCACCGCCCCCTTGTCCTCGCGCGCGATGCCCTTTGCTAACAAATCATCCACCACTTCGTTCAGCCACGGGTTGTAAAAACTCTCCGCCAGCGTGTAATCGAACCGCACGCCGAGTCGCGCGTAAATCTGGTCAAACGCCGCCTGTGACAATGCGCGGAATTTTTGCCACAGCGCCACACTGTCAGCGTCGCCCTGCTGTAATTTCACCAACTCCAGCCGCGCGGCCTCCAGCAGCGCCGGGTCGGCCTCGCACGCGCGGTGCGTCTCCTGGTACAGCCGCTCCATCTCCGCCATCGCGCCGTCCACCGTCAGCGGCGGGCTGCCCGCGCGCCGATAGCCCAGGATGATTTTGCCGAATTGCGTGCCCCAGTCGCCGAGATGGTTGTCGCGGATCACCGTGTGCCCCTGCGCCGTCAGCAACCGCGCCAGCGCCTCGCCCTGCACGGTGCTGCGGATGTGGCCGACGTGCATTTCCTTCGCCACGTTCGGCGCGCTGAAATCCAGCACGATTTTCTTCACCGTCAGCGCTGGCGCCACGCCAAGCTGCGGGTCGGCGGACAACGCTGCCAGTGACCGCGCGATGGCGTCCGGCGTGAACGTGAAATTGACAAACCCCGGCCCCGCGATGGTGACCTGCGCCAGGTCACGGTCAGCGGCGAACCATTGCGCCAATTCCTGTGCCAGGATCCGCGGATTTTTCTTCAGGCTTTTGCCCGCCGGCATCGCCACATTGGTTTGAAAGTGGCCGAACCGCTCGTCCTGACAGGCCTTGACCCAAGGGCCGCCGCTGACCGTGAGCTGGGTTGCCTGCAACCACCGCCGGATGACAGATTCAAGATGCGCCTGTAATGACATATTCGGTTTCCTCAACAAAAGCGGGATATGATACCGCAGCCCAATCAAAACGCCAGTCCGTATAATCGGCGAATTTGTTCACCGCAAAACCCGTAACTCCGCGCCGCGCAATCCCACAGCTCCCACGCCCCCTGCCGCCAGGCTCCCGGCGCCAGCCAGAGCCACAACAAGGCGCTGATGATGAGCAGATTGCACAACAAAATCACCACGATGGAAAAGAACCAGCCTTGCGAAGTAAAATCCGGCTGGTCGGTCTTTAATAGACTGACGGTAAAACAAAGATGAAACGCCCAGGCCGCCCCCCAGAATATCACAAAGACCAATTCCCAACGCGCCAGCGGCGCCGGCCACAGCCAGCGCGCCCCGCACCAAGCCAGCCCGGTCACTAACGGATAAAACGGCACAATATACGGCGCCAAGGCAATCCATGCCGACAGCTTGTCCGCGGTCACCTGCCCGCCCGTTGCGCTAACCTTGAATTCGGCAACCTTGCCCCCGCTCATTAACACCGCCAGCACATGCGTGGTCTCGTGACCGAACACATACAGCCAATTCCAACGCGGCAGGAGCAAATAAACCCAGGTCATGGCCGAAAACCCGAGCGCGAAAACAGCCAGATTCATCCACGGCACCGCCGCCCAGTTCTCGACATATTGCCATGCCAGCCGGCACAAGCACCAGCCGCTGGCGAACAACGCCGGCAACAGGAACACCGCCAGCATGAACTTTAAAAACTTCACCGCTTGACTTTATCGTCGAGATTCAGAATAGTCATGTGGAAATATGGCAAACACCAAATCAGCAGCAAAAAACGCGCGCGCCAGCCAGCGCCGCCGCACCATGAACAAAACCCGCGCCGCATCCTGCAAACAGGTTGAAAAGCAATTTCGCGCCCTGGTCGCCGCCGGCCAAAAGGATGAGGCGGTCAAGTTGCTGCCCAAAGTTCATGCCAGTCTGGACAAAGCCGCCAAGACCCGCGTGGTGCATAAAAACAAGGCGAATCGCGGCAAGTCCCGTTTGGCCAAGTTGTTAAAGTGATTCCCCGTCCACGGTCACGGTCAGCGACCTTCGATCAACGGCATCAAACTCCGATCATGGCGGACAGGGTGGGATTTGAACCCACGGTGGAGTTGCCCCCACGCCTGATTTCGAGTCAGGTACATTAAACCCCTCTGCCACCTGTCCGGGGGTGAAAACCAACTCTAGCAGGCTCGCGTGATGAGGCAAGTCTGGATTGGGAAACGGCGGTCAGTTTTTCACCGTCAGCGTCCTGAACGTCGCGTTTGTTGACCGCGACGCGCAATTGCGGCGCTGACGGTGATTTGTTTTCGCCACGGGATTGTCAGCGTTTGTTCCAATCGAACACGCCCTTTTGGTAGGCGTAGAAATGGCCGATTTCCAGGATGAACACAAACGCCGCCATGGCCCAGAATACGCTGACCCCGACCGAGCTGACGGCTTGCAAATAGCCGACCGCCCACGGGTACATGAAAATCACCTCAATGTCGAACAGGATGAAAATCATCGCCACCAGGTAAAATTTCACCGCAAAGCGCGGCTGGTTGGTGCCAATCGGATTCTTGCCGCATTCGTAGGCGACATCTTGCGCCGGGTGACGGCGACCTTTTTTCCCCAGCAACATGGACAACCCCACGCCGCCGAGGGCGATGCCCAGGGCGATGACGAGTTGCAACACAATCGGCCAATATTCGCTAATCACGGGAAGTCAGGTTAGGTCGCTGACGGTGACAGGCAAGGCTAATCTGCGCGCGCGCCCAGCCGCGATTGCAAATCAGGCGGTGACCGCCTGCAGCGCCTCGTCCATGTAACTCATCAATTCGTAAATGCCGGCGGTGGTCTCGTCGCCCATGCTGGAGATGCGGAAAGTCCGGCCTTTGATTTTGCCGTAGCCGCCGTCAATGGCGACATTCTT
>JAISDC010000215.1 GCA_031265105.1 Verrucomicrobiales bacterium | reverse complement strand
CGCGTGAGCGCGTGAGCGCGTGAGCGCGTGAGCGCGTGAGCGCGTGAGCGCGTGAGCGCGTGAGCGCGTGAGCGCGTGAGCGCGTGAGCGCGTGAGCGCGGTGTACTTACGTTATGACTTATCTTGCTCATCTTCAGCGAGTTTTGGTAACGCGATTGGACGACTTAACGATATGGAATCTGGTTGTCTTGCGCAAGGTTTTTTTCGTTTTTTTATCCGTGTTCATCAGTGTCCATTTGCTTCACTTCGTTCGGAACTTGAGGCGGCGTGTAATTGCCACCTGACTCGTGTGGTTAAAACATTGTCAGCGGCGCGGTGCTTGCCAAGGTTATGCTCGACATGAGCCAGTTTTGGGCGTATTAAGTTTGAGTATTCGAGGGCCGCTTTATGGAAGCGAAAGAGATTCACAAATTAATCGAGTCGTATTACGAGGACATTTGGAATCTGGACGACAAAGCCAAAATTCCCCAGTTGTTGCATCCGGCGTTTAGTTTTTGCGGGGCGTTGGGGCATGAATGTGTGGGACATGCCGCTTTTGAATCGTATGTTGACCGCCTGCACGCGGCGTTGGACGATTACACGGCGAAGATTGTGGAGTTGGTGGTGGAAGACCACAAGGCGTTTGCCCGCATGCGCTACCACGGTGTGCATAGCGGTGAATTTTTCGGGTATCATCCGACCGGTAAGCTGGTGTCGTGGCATGGGGCGGTGTTGTTTACCATCAGCGAGGATAAAATCGCCAGCCTGTGGGCGGTGGTGGATGAACGGGGTTTGCTAAAGCTGCTCGCCGCGCAGTCTTGATTTTCCGGCGCAAGTCTGCATTGTCAGCGGCATGAAGTTACTTGGCATTGTTCACCAGTTGTACGGCACTGACAATCGCGAGTTGCATTACGCTTATCTTAACGCGGAGCATATCGCCTATATGAGCAAGTTTCCGGTGGGCGATATCAAGACGCAGATTGTGCTGACCACCGGCACGATATTTTATTGCACGCAGGACATCGTGGAGTTGTCGCGCGAGTTGATGACCGTGAAGCCGGAATCCAGCACTCCCAGCCCGTTTTTGATTTGAAGTTAAAACGCCAGCCGCTGTCCCGGCTCAGGGATAAACACATTCGCGGCCGGCAATTGGCGCTGAAGTTCGTGTTGGAACCATGCCAGGGCGTCACGGTCGCCGTGCACCAGCGCGACGTTGCTCGGCGCGACGCTGACGATGAAGCTGAGCAAATCGTCACGGTCAGCGTGCGAGGTGAAATCAAAATGCCGCACCTCGCAGCGCACGGGTTGGTCACCGTAACGCGGGTTCAGCGTGACGCGGTCATCGTCAGCGGCGTGGCGCAGGCGGCCGGCGGGCGAGTCGGGGTCGCTGTAACCGACAAAGTAAATCGAGTCTTGCGCGCGCGACAGAAAGTGGGTGGCGACGGTGTTGGACGTGGTGTTTTCGGTCATCATGCCGGATGGGAGCAGATACAGATGGCCGGCCTTCGGTTTGAATTTTTCAATCTTGCGCAGGTCAAAAATTTGCGGGCGAACATCGCCCATCAATTTCAAGTCGCGATGCGCGCGGGTGGAAAATCCGGCGGTTTCGTCGTAGGCCAGCGTGAACACTTTGCCGAGGCCGCCGATGTGCAGGACACTGTTAGCGGGCAGGTCGCCGCGCAAGCGCGCCTGGTGGAGCAAGGCCAGCATTTCCTGGGTTTTGCCGAGCGCGAAAATCGGCAACAGCACCGCGCCGCCGCGCGCGAAGGTGGTGCGGATGGCCGCCAGCAATGACTGCTCGGCGAGGTCGCGCGACACACCGTCAGCGGGTTGCGCGCCGCGGGTGGTTTCACAGATCAGCAGGTCGAAGGGGCCGACCGGCGCGGTCGCGCGGGTCATGAGGGTTTGGTCGTGCAGGCAAATGTCGCCGGTATAAAGAACGCGCCGGTCGGCGGTTGCTATTTCGACCATCACGGCGCCGCCGATGTGCCCGGCGTGATGCAAACGGAAGCGGAGGCCGGGATTTTCATTGTCGCGCAATGGCGTGCCATCCAGCGAGCAATAGCGGTCCAGCGGGCAGGGCTGCCAATGCCGCATGGCCTGCTGGATATCGTGGCGGGTGAACAGGGGATACTCGCTGATGGTCAGTTCGTCGCGCTGCCGTTTCATGACGTTGACGGAGTTGAACAGCAGCGGCTCGACCAACTGCCGCGTGGCCGGACTCATGAAGACCTTGGCGTCCGGCTGGCAAAGTTGCGCCAGCGGCAGACAACCGGCGTGGTCAAGATGCGCGTGGGTCAGGAAAATGGCGTCGGCCTGACGGTCAGCGGCCAGCGCGAGGTTGGGCGTGGCGTCACGACCGGTCCGCTTGGGGTGCATTCCGGCGTCAAGCAAAACGCGGGATCCGCCGAAATCGAGTTGATAACAATTGGCCCCGATTTCGTTGCCGCGGGTCAGATTAGTCAGGGCGGACATCAGGAATTGCGCTCCCGCCCGGTCAGCGCTTCCTGCGGAATGCTGGTTTTGGGCGAGGTTAACAGGGAGTTGAGCCAATCGTTGACAATTTGCTGGCGGCGCAATTGCTCGATTTGCGAGCGGGTGACCGTCTCGACCTTGGCCGTTTGCTCGGCATCGGGCATGGTGCGGGCGGCCAGATAAAAAATGACGGCGCCGTCGGGCGAGCGGAGCGGCTCGCTGACCGTGGCCGGCTGGAGTTGCTCGGCAATGATCGCGGCGCGCTCCAGCAGCGGATTCTTCGGGTCCGGCTTGGTTTCCGCGGGCACGATGGCGGGCAGGGTTTGGTTTTTCAACCCTTGGGCGGTTACGGCTTGCGGCCAGGTTTGGCCTTCGGCCAAAGCGGCGCGCAAATTCACGGTCACGGCCTTGGCTTGCTCCAGCAAGCGACTGGCCACCAAAAAGTCGGTGTATTTTTTCAACACCTCGGCGCGCACGGTGGCGAAGGGTTGCGGCTGGGATGGGGTAATGCTTAGCAGGTGAACGACGACGAAGCCATCGTCAGCGGCGAGATAATCGCTGACCGGCGTGTCCAGCGTCAGCGTGAAGACGCTGCCTGCCTGGGGCGGCAGGGCGCTGTTGCTGCCGAGTTGCTCCCTGGTGACGGGCTTGACCGCGCTGACGGTGAGGCCGGCTTTTTGCGCGGTCTCGGCGAAATCGGGCAGCGGTTTTTTGGCGTCGTAGGCGCTGAAGAACACGTTGGTGAATTCATACGCTTTTTTGCTGAGTTCGCGCAACGCGGCGGCGCGCTCGGCGTCCTGCAATTTGGCCTGCTGGGCGTCGAGTTGGAATTTCACGAACTCGAACGCGCGGGTCTCCGGCGTGGCGTATTCGGCGCTGTTGGTGTCATAAAAGGTTTGCAGTTCCTGCTCGGTCGGTTGCAGGTTTTTGCGCACGGCCTCCGCGGAAATTTCGACGTACTGGAGACTGGCCTTGCCGTACAATTTTTCCACCGCTTCCCGCACCTCGGCGGGCGGCACCACCGCCGTGCTGGCGACGCCCTGGATGGTTTGCTCGTAAATCAATTGCTCGCGGACGATGTCAATGAAGCGCTTTTGGTCAATGCCCTGCGGTTGCAGCACCCGTTGTTGAAAGTTTTGGTACGCCTCATCGGAGTACTTGCCGTCCTGGTCGGCGAACAGCGGATGATGGACGACAAAATCATAGGCTTGCTCATTGCCGACGCGGAGGCCGGTGGCGCGCGCCGCGGCCAGCACCAGCAGGCGGTTCCAGGTTTGCAGACGGAAGACATTGTCAGCCTGGGCGCTGTCCGGCGGCAGTTGGCCGGTGCGCAAGGTGTAGATGACCCGGCTGGCCTGGGCGGCGGCGAGGAAATTCTTCACGCTGATATTGCGCCCGTCGATGCGCGCCAGGGTGTCGGTGCCGCCGCCGGGGCCGCTGGGCGTCCATTGTCCGAAGAAGATGAAGGAGATGCCGATGACCGCCAGGACCACGATTAATAAAAATTTTAATTTTTTGTTGAGAAAACTTAACATACGGGTGATTATTACAAGCTTGGTGTTAAAACTCTGTTAAAACATAAAATACGGAATAACGAAAATGACCACATCAATTCTTAAACCGGCTTTTTGTTCATGGTTATGCATTTTTGCGGCAACAGTGATAGCGCCATCATCACTGTCAGCGCAAGACAAAATCTTCCTAAAAGACAGCGCGCCAGTCGAGGGGGAAATTCAGAAAGTGGAGGCCAATGGCAGCGTGTTCATCAAGACCGCCAACGGCAGCATCCCGTTTCCCAAGGCGAAAATTGACCGAATTGAGCTGAGCCTCCGGCCGGAATTGACCGAGGGCGTGGCCGCGGTCGAGCAGCAGGATTACGCCAAGGCCATTGAGAAATTGCGGCCGCTGGTGGACAACTTTCTGGGCATCGACGTGGAATGGGTGGCCGAGGCGGCCGGTGATTTGGCGGAATCGCTGGCGCAAACCGGCAAAACGCACGACAGCGAGCAACTTTGCGACAAGGTCATCAACGCCTACCCGAACAGCCCGTACAAATACAAGGGCATGATTGGCAAAGCTTACACCCTGGTGGTGCGCGAGAAATACGACGATGCCCTGGCCATGCTCAAGGAGGCGGACGAGGCGTTGAAACCCGGCCCGGTGCCCGACGCCAAAATCATGGATATCATGAGTGATTTGAATTATGTCCGCGGCCAGGCCTATGAGAAAAAGCAGGACCAGGCCAAGGCCTTGGAGAGCTATCTCAAGGTGGTGACGCTTTATTATCAGCCGGAAAAGCGCGCGCAACAGGCGCGGGCGCGGGCCGCGGCAATTCGGGGTAACGACTCGAAAATCATGGTGGAATAACTGCCGCGGGCGAAACGGCGAAATTGTAACGTATTACGGCACGGAGTGTTTAATCTCCCGTTGCTGGACGTGATTGGCGGGATGGCACGGGTGAAAACTTTTTTTTGGCAAAATACGATGAGGGGATGGCTGCTGTTGACGTTGGCGCTGAGCGTGACGCTGGTGCGCGCGCAAACCGCCGACTCCGACACGGTCAGCGCCGACCCGTCGGCGTCCGCCGATGTCGCCGTCAGCGGCACGGTCACCGTCAATGACGACGCTGACGTTGCGCCCGCCACCACGCTGACGTGGGAAACCTGCGTCGAACTCGCCACGCGGCACAATCCGCAACTCGAAGCCGCGGTCAGCAACGTCCTCAACGCCGATGCCGCGCGCCTGGGCGCTTACTCGAATTTCTGGCCGCAAATCCGCGCCAACATCGGCGGCAATCGCGGGTGGAACGACCGCGGGGCCGCCGGCACTGATTACACCAACAGTTTTTCCGCGCAACTTTCGCTGACACAGACCATCTTCGACGGCTTCGCCACGCAGGCCGGCGTGGACCGCGCGCGTGCGCAGCTCAACTACGCCTTCGCCAGCCTCAACTCGCAAAAAGCCGCCACCAGCTACGCGCTCAAGGCCGCGTTCGCGCAACTGCTCTACGCACAAAGACTCGTCGAGACCAACCGCGGCATCCTCGCCATCCGCCAGCAAACCGAGCGGCTCATCGGGTTGCGTTTCGAGGGCGGTTTCGAGAGCAAGGGCAACTGGCTGCTGACAGTGGCCAGCCGCGACCAGGCGCAGCTTGACTTGAATCAGGCCATGCGCAATCGCGAGGTGTCCGAGCGTCAGTTGCTGACGGTCATCGGCAAAATCAATCTGCCGCTGCCGGTGCGCGCCGACGGCGAGTTGAATCCGGGCACGCTGCCGGTGAAGCCGGACTTTGACCAACTCGCGCTGCAAACGCCGGCTTATTTGCAATACCAGGCGCAGACCGAGGCCGCGCGCGCCGGCGTGCAAAGCGCGCAAGCCGGCTGGTGGCCCACCATCAGCGCCAGCGTCAGCGGCGGCACCGGCGGCGATCACTTCTTCCCGAACGACACGGCCAGCGCCAGCGGTGGCATCACCGTCAGCTACCCGATTTTTCAGGGCGGCAGCACCTATTTCAGTGTCAGCGCCGCGCAAGCCTCGTTGCGCCAGACGCTGGCCAACCTGCGCGGCGGCACCAACCAGGCGGCGCTGACACTGGCGCAGGCGTTCAAGTCCTACGTGGACGCGGTGGAAACCATCCCCGTGCAAGCCAGCCAGCTCGCGGCGGCGGAGTTGCGTTACAAAACCTACGAGGTGCTCTACAACAACGGCAAGGCGACTTTCCAGGATTTCAACACTAACACCGACAGCTACGTCAGCATCCAGACCCGCTACCTCGCCGCGCAGCGCGACGCGGTGATTCAGGAGTCGAACTGGGAGCAGGCGCGCGGTCTCGGGTCAATACCATGAACATACAAATCTCAACTCTCAAAACCCTGGCTCGGAACAGGAATTTCTGGTTCATCGTCGGCGGGCTGGTCGTCGTCAGCGTCGCGGTGTGGTGGTGGCGCCTGCCGTCGGCGGCGGATAAATTCGATTATGTCCGCGTCGAGCGGGGCGATATCCGCGTGCTGTTGCAGGAAACCGGCAACCTCGCGGCGGAACACCGGCTGAACGTGACCTCGCCCATCGCCGGGCGCATCGACTCCATTGTTGAGAAAGAAGGCACCGACGTGAAGAAGGGCGCCATTCTCGCGTGGATTAGCTCCACCGAGCGCGCCGCCGTGCTGGACGCCGCGCGCGCGCGCGGTGATGAGGAGGTCAAGTTTTGGGAGAGTGTTTACAAACCCGCGCCGCTCATCGCGCCGCTCGACGGCCACCTCATCGCGCTGTCCGTGGTGCCGGGGCAGGTGGTCGCCCCCGTGCAGACGGTGTTCGTGATGTCCGACCGCCTCATTTTGCAAGCCTATGTGGATGAAACCGACTTGCACCACATCCGGCCCGACCAGCGCGCGGAGTTCACCCTCAGCGGCTTTTCCGAGAAGCTCCGGCTGGTTGGCAGCGTCTTTCAAATCGCCTACGATTCCTCCACCGTCAACAACGTCACGACCTACATGGTCAAGGTCGTCATCGAGCAGCCGCCGTCCTTCCTCCGCAGCGGTCTCACCGCGGACGTGTATTTCGTGCTCAATGAAGTCAGCGACGTGCTGAAGGTGCCGGCGGAATTTATTTCCGTGGACAACATCGTCCTCGTCGCCACCTCCGAGAAAGACCAGCCGGAGCCGCGCAAAGTCACCGTCGGCGCCAGCGACGGCAATTACACGGAAATCATCTCCGGCCTGGTGGAAAACGACTGGGTGGCGCGGCCGAAATTCGCGATCAAGAACGCGCCGCCGGGCTTTTCGTTCGGCCCGAAATTTGACAACAACAAGAACAAAGCCCGCGCCACCACCACCGGCGGCGCGCCGCGCGGCCGCTGACGGCCCGCTGCCAATGACATGATCGTCCTCGAAAACGTCTGCAAAAGCTATGTCATGGGCGACAACGTCGTCCACGCGCTGCAAGGCGTGTCGCTGACCATCGCGCAGGGCGAGTTCGTGTCGCTCATCGGCGCCAGCGGCAGCGGCAAATCCACCTTGCTCCACGCCATCGGCTTGCTCGACCGCCCCGACAGTGGCACGCTGACCATCAACGGTCGCGACACCGCCACCATGAGCGACGACGAAATTTCCCGCCTGCGCTCGGAAAACATCGGCTTTGTCTTCCAGCAATTCCACCTGCTCAAGCGCCTGACCGCGCTGGAGAACATCGAGCTGCCGCTGATTTACGCCAAAGGCCGGCAGCGCGGCGGGACACCGGCGGCGTTGATGGAGCGCGTCGGCCTCGGCCATCGCGCGCACCACAAGCCCAACGAAATGTCCGGCGGCCAGCAGCAGCGGGTGGCCATCGCGCGCGCGCTGGTGCGCAAGCCGCCCATCGTCCTCGCCGACGAACCCACCGGCAACCTCGACTCGCAAAGCGGCGAGGAAATCATGAAGCTGTTGCGCGAGCTGCACCGCGAGGGATTTACCATTATTTTGGTGACGCACGAGCCGGACATCGCCGCCAACGCTGACCGGGTCATCCGCATCCACGACGGGCGCGTGGTCGAGGACACCAGAACGGGCGTCGCCCACACGGTCAGCGTCGCCGCCGAACCAGGCCCCGCGCCGGCCGACGACCTCCCGGCCGCTGACGATGCCGCCGCGCCGGTTTCCTGGCGGCAGCAACTCAGCCAACTGAAAAATCTCGATTCCCCCGCGCTGACACTGTGGAAGACCAACCTGAAGCAGGCGTTGCGCGGGTTGCTGGGCAACAAACTCCGCACCGCGCTCTCGGCGCTGGGCGTCATCATCGGCGTCGCGGCGGTGATTGTCATGCTCGCGCTGGGCGACGGCGCGCAGGCGTCCGTCAAGTTGCAACTTCAGCGCCTCGGCTCCAACCGCGTCACCATCAGCCCCGCCCCGCAAAAAGTCGCCGGCGTCAAAAGCGCGCGCGGCGTGGTCACGCGCCTGACCCTGTCCTCCGCCCTCAGCGTCGAGGGGAAAATCCCCAACGTCAACGGCGTCACCGCCACCGTCCGCGGCAACGCGCAAATCATCCACGGCAACACCAACACCAACACCACCGTTTACGGCACCCTGCCCGGCCAGCAGCAAGTCTATAGCTCGGTGCCGCAATACGGCCGCTACTTCACCATGCAGGAATGCTACGACCGCAAGCGCGTCGCCGTGCTCGGCGCCACCGTCGTCAAGGACCTGTTCGGCATCGACAACCCCATCGGGCAGGACATCACCATCAACCGCGTGCCGTTCAAAGTCATCGGCGTCCTGCCCACCAAGGGCACCAACGGCCCGTGGGACGACGACGACAAGCTTGAAATTCCGCTGCAAACCGCCATGTATCGCGTGCTCGGCCGGCAGTATGTTGACCAAATCGACGTTAGCGCCGCCACTGAGGAGGACATCGACCAGGTGATGGACGACCTGCTCAAACTCTCCCGCACCTGGCCGCGCATACCCGCCACCATCGGCGACAGCTACCAAGTGCGCGACTACCGCCAGATGATTAACGCGATGAAAGGCATGACCGACACCATCTCGCGCCTGCTGGCCAGCGTGGCGGCCATCTCGCTAATCGTGGGCGGCATCGGCATCATGAACATCATGCTGGTCAGCGTCACCGAGCGCACCCGCGAAATCGGCCTGCGCAAAGCCATCGGCGCCCGCAGCCGCGACATCCGCGTGCAATTTCTCATCGAGTCCGTGGTGCTGTGCGTCAGCGGCGGCATCGTCGGCGTGTTGCTGGGCTGGGTGGCGATATTGATTGTCAGCCTGATTCAAGGCTGGATGTTGGCGCCGTCCGTGTTCGCCATCTTCCTCTCGTGCGGCTTCTCCGGCCTGGTCGGCATCTGCTTCGGCTACTGGCCCGCCCTGCAAGCCTCGCGTTTGGACCCGATTGAAGCGTTGCGTTACGAATAAATAAAAAGCTAAAAAATACCTTGCGCAAGTCCGCCTGATTATATAATGTCCCACCCCGTTATCGGGAAAAACAGATGCTACCTACTACATGCTATCTACTAACTACCAAGAAAGCATGATAGTCTAAGCCAAAAGTAAAACCCCGCTAACCCGCTGAAGATGAGCAAGATAAGTCATAACATAAGTGAATCGCGCTCACGCGCTCACGCGCTCACGCGCTCACGCGCTCACGCGCTCACGCGCTCACGCGCTCATTATGACTCTTGCCCCGATTCTCTAATTTCCCAGCCTGATTACACCCGTTTCATTCCCCATGCGGCAGTCACCGCCCACCAATTGACCGGAGTAACGCCCAGCGGGTCGGTGGCCGCGGATCCCCTTGCTGTCTGCCCTTCCATTCATAATCAAATCACCTCCAGCGTCACTGGCGCCATTATCAACATCACTGGTGGCAATATCAGCGATGCTGGTAGCGATACAAGCGTCACTGGTAACGACACCAGCGACGCTGTTCACCCCCCATTTTTCAACCCATAACCCAACCAACCAACCAGAACCCCAACCAAAAGAAACCCGCCCCTTCGACTCCGCTCAGGGTGACGCGCGGGGAGTGACCAAGCGCTAATCCCCTATTTTAACCAACCACAACCAAACAACCATAAATACAGAAAGAAAACAACCAAATGAAAGTAATCAAATTCAAAACATTCGCCACCTTGCTCGCCGTAGTCGGCGGGATGGCGGTATTGAGCGCACAGGCGCAGAACAAGTATGTTACCAGCGGCACGGTCATTGAATCTGGTTCCAGTTACCAGAGCATCAGCAACCGCGCGGCCTTGGAAGTGACCGGCAGCACCACCTCCTATCGCGGCACCAAGCTCACCCTCAGTGCCACCTTCGATTCGGGTAATGGCCGATATGGCGTTTACGCCCGCAATCAAGCCGCCTTGGATTTGTCTGGCGCTACGGTGACCACTTCGGGATCGGCGGGCGCTGGCGTTTATTTTAACGACTCAACTGGCAATCTGGATGATGTGACCATCCAGACAGACGGGCCTGGTGGCTATGGTTTGCGGCTTTATTCTTCCGCGACCTTGACGGCGGGGCATCTGACCATTGGCACTGAGGGTGATAATACGTATGGCGTGCAGGTGAGTGAGACAAGTTGCGCCGTGTTTGACGGGTTGTCGGTGACTGTTAGCGGCAGCATGGGGGCCGGCGCGGCAGTGCGGGCGTTGGCTGACAGTTATATCAATCTGGGGACTAACGCCTATTTGGCGGCCACCGGCGCGGGGGCGTTGTTTGATTTGAACGGACAGGGGGCGACGAGTTTGCGGGTTTCTTCCCGTTCCACCGTGGCAGGCGCCAGTGCGACCATCATCTCCGCTTTCGGCGCGGCGGCGCAGGTTGAAGACCGTTCGACTTTGACGCTTACTGACAGCCGTTTGCAAGGCCGGCATGGCATTGCCGCCGTGTATCAAGACGGAGGCGTCGAGGGAACCACGGTGACGAACATCATCGGCGGCACTATTGACGCGGACGAGAATGCGATTTTCGTGCAACCTAATGCGTACGGTTATACTGTTGGCGACAGTGCGATCATCAACATTAGCGGTGCGGTGATAAATTCGGGCACATTGCTGAACAACAATGAAGTGTGGGCCGGGGGTTCCGTTACCGTTAATCTTGACAATGCTGACCTTGCCGATGCCGGCGGCATTGTGGTGGGCGGCAGCAATGCAAGCACCACCAACGTCACCGTCAACGGCGGCAGCGGTATCAATGGCGACGTCACCAACAGCGGCAGCGGCGCGCTGACCGTGAACCTTGACCATAGCAGCCTGACCGGTGATGCCGCCAACCTCGGCGACGGCGTGCTAGTCATCACCCTCGACAACAACTCCACCGGCACCGGCGGCTACAACGGCGG
>JAISDC010000165.1 GCA_031265105.1 Verrucomicrobiales bacterium | reverse complement strand
GCAGGATAAGGAAATCGGCCTGCTCGACCTCCCGCTGGACTTCGACAGCTTCGCCGCCGCCGGCACCATGAGCGGCAGCGGCGGGGTCATCGTCATGGACGACACCCGCGACATGGTGGCCTGCCTCGCCAACCTCAGCGAGTTTTACGCGCACGAGTCCTGCGGCCAATGCACGCCGTGCCGCGAGGGTTCGCAGTGGATGAAAAAAATCCTCCACCGCATGACCGGCGGCGACGCGCGTGCGACGGACCCGGCGCTGCTGAAGAGCGTCGCCGACCACATCGCCGGCCGCACCGTATGCGCGTTCGGCGAGGCGTGCGCCTGGCCGGTGCAAAGTTTCCTCGCCGCCTTTCCCGAAGAATTCGCCGCCAAGACCAAATAAGTATGAGCCAGACTTCCATCAATCCTTTCAATCACGATGTCGCTGCGCCGGACGCAGTCACGGTCAGCGTCAATTACAACGGCACCTGGATTCAGGTTCCCAAGGGTCGCAACGTCGTCGAGGTCGCGCGCTCGCAGGGCGATTTCCTGCCGCACTTTTGCTACCATGAGAAGCTCAGTGTCAGCGGCAACTGCCGCCTGTGCCTGTTTGAGATGGGCGCGCCCAAACTCGGCCCCGACCGCAAACCGGTCATCGGCGCTGACGGTCATCCCGAACTGAACTGGCTGCCGCGCCCGCAAATCGGTTGCGCGACGAACGTCAGCGACGGCATGGGCATCCGCACCAACTCGCCGTTGGCGGTGGATTGCCGCCGGGACGTGCTGGAGTTTTTGTTGATTAATCACCCGCTCGACTGCCCGATATGCGACCAGGCGGGCGAATGCAAGTTGCAGGAATTCGCCAGCGCCTACGGTCGCGGGGAAAGCCGTTTCGTCGAGGACAAAATCACGAAGCCGAAACATTTCGACCTGGGCAAAAACCTCATCATCGACGACGAGCGCTGCATCCTGTGTACCCGCTGCATCCGCTTCGCCCGCGAGGTGCTGCATGACGACGCGCTGGGCATTGTCAACCGCGGCGGCCACAACACGGTGACCTGCCACCCCGACCAGCGTTTCGACAACGAGTATTCGCTCAACGCGGCGGACTTGTGTCCGGTCGGCGCGCTGACCAGCAAGGATTTCCGCTTCAAGATGCGCGTCTGGTTCCTCAAGGAAACCAAGAGCATCTGCGTCGGCTGCGGCACCGGCTGCAACGTCACCATCGGCTCGCGCGAGCAGACCGTCTATCGCCTCACCCCGCGCCATAACGCGGCGGTCAACTCGCAATGGCTGTGCGACACCGGGCGCCTGGACATTCATTACCTGTCGGCCCCGAACCGTTTCACCAACCCGTCGGTGCGCGTGCGGGGCGAGTTGTACGCGACCGCCTGGGATGACACGCTGCGCCAGGCCGGCCGTCGCTTGCGCTCGTTCGCCGGCTCGCAAATCGCGCTGCTGGCGTCCGCTCGCATGACCAACGAGGAATTGTTCCTGAGCAAAACCATCGCCGACGAACTGGGCGTCACCGTCAGCGCCATCGTGCCGCGCGCGGGGCAGGGGGATAATTTCCTGCGCTCGGCGGATTTGAACCCGAACAGCGTCGGCGCGCGCCTGCTGGGTTTCACCGCTGACGCTGACGGCGGCCTGACCGCGGTGCGCGACGGCGTCCGCTCCGGCCAAATCAAAGCGCTGCTGGTGTGGCACGAGGATGTCACGGTCAGCGGGTTGACCACGGCGGAATTGGCGAAGCTGGACTTGATTATTTACGTCGGCTTGTCGCCGAACACGACGACCGGGTTGGCGCACTTCATCCTGCCCGCCGCCGGTTTCGCCGAAAAACACGGCACGATGGTCAGCGTCAGCGGACGCTTGCAACGGCTGAACCCGGCTTGCCCGCCGCCCGGCCAGGCGCGGGAGGACGTGGCGATTTTGGCCGGCCTGCGCGCCGCCGCCACTGACGGCGCGGGCTTGGCGACCTCGGCGGAAATTTTCGCCGCCATCGCGAACCAAGTGCCGGCCTTCGCGGGGCTGACCTTGGAGCAAGTCGGCGACCTCGGCGCGCCGCTGACGGTGTGAGATTAGCTGGAATTTATTATGAGTGTTGAATTGTTAGTAAACCTGACGCTGACCGTGGTCAAGGAAGCCGCGGTCGTCGGGGTGATGTTGTTTTTCGTCGCCTACAGCGTGGTGGCCGAGCGGCGTTTTTGCGCGTGGATTCAGGACCGGCTGGGACCGAACCGTGTCGGGATGCCGCTGGGCGGCATGACCATCGGCGGCTTCAAGATTCCCGAAATCCGCCTGGCCGGGCTGTGCCAGCCGTTCGCCGACGGCTTGAAATTCATCTTCAAGGAAGAGTTCACGCCGGGCCATGTGCGGAAGTTTTATTTCTTCCTGGCCCCGGTGCTGGTGCTGGTGCCGGCGCTGGTCACTGTCAGCGTGGTGCCGTTCGGCAGCGTGATTGATTTGCGCGCGGTCGGCGCCTGGCTGGGGCTGCCGGCCGAGATTGCCCGCCACCTGGCGACGCCGGCGGTCATCGCCAACATCGACATGGGCGTGTTGTTCGTGTTCGCCATCGTCTCCCTCAGCGTCTATGGCATCGTGCTGGCGGGCTGGTCGTCGAACTCCAAATACCCGTTCCTCGGCGGCATCCGCTCCTCGGCGCAGATGATTTCCTACGAAATCTCGATGGGCCTGGCGGTGGTGCCGGTATTCTTGTTAGCGGGCCGGTTGAACTTGCAGGACATCGTCAGCTACCAGGCGCGCGAGGGCTGGCTGGCGGCGGTGTTCATGGCGCCGCGGGGTGCCGTCACCTGGCAACATGTCCTGCTGTGGTTGCCGCTGGTGATTGCCTTCGCCATCTTCCTCGTCGCCGCCTTTGCCGAGACCAATCGCCTGCCGTTCGATTTGGCGGAATGCGAAACCGAACTGGTGGCGGGCTATCACACCGAATACGGCGCCTTCAAATTCGCCCTGTTTTTCCTTGGCGAATACGCCGCGATGATTGTCACCTCCTGCCTGATGGTGACGCTGTTCTTCGGCGGCTGGACCCTGCCGTTCCACCCGTGGCTCTACACCGCCGCCGGCGCTGACGGTGTGCCGTGGTGGTTCGGCGCCGCGCACATCCTGGTCTTCCTCGGCAAAATGGCATTCTTCATCTTCCTCTTCATCTGGGTGCGCTGGACCCTGCCGCGCTTCCGCTACGACCAACTGATGGGCCTCGGCTGGAAATTCTTCATCCCGCTTGGCTTGGCGAATATTCTACTGACAGCGGCCCTGCTGGCGTATTTCCGCTGACAGTGTGATCCGCAGATTACGCGGATTAAATGATTAAAAAAACATCCGTGTTAATCACTGTCCATTTGCTTCACTTCGTTCGGAACTTGAGGCGGCGTGTAATTGTCGCCTGACTCTTGTGGTTGAAAAAATAAAAAAACCTTGCGCAAGGTAGCCAGAATCCTCAGAGCGAGTTAACGATCTTTCTGTACAATGCAATGCAGTCTGCTTAACTGGGCCGGATGCCACGAAAACCATATGGCAGAGATATCAGTCGAGCACAATTTGCGCGCGTGCGTGGCTATTTAGCCCTGGCGCGGCAGCGCACCAAACCGCGGCGGGTGCGATTGCGACGAGGTATTCTGCGCGATTCGCTACACTTTGCAGAACGGATGTGCGTGGCGTAACTTGCCCGGTGACTTTCCGCGCTGGCCG
>JAISDC010000124.1 GCA_031265105.1 Verrucomicrobiales bacterium | reverse complement strand
TTGACGCGCAATCCCGTGATGGCGCCGCTGCCGGTGAACTCGCCGACCGTCGCGCGGCCGCCGCCGGTCACGGTCAGCGTCTTGCTTTCCGTGGTCTGCCCGGCGCGCGGCGGCGCGGGATTTTCCCCGCATTTCCCTAATAGCTCATTGGCCGTGTCAAGCGCCGCCCGGTCCTCCGCTGACAATGGCCATTGGAATTGCGGCAGCGCCGTGCCGGGCGGAAACAGCGTATATGTCGCCTGGAAATACATGCCCCAGCCCGGCCGCGTCACCTTGCCGGCGGCGTCCTTCACTTCCTTATCGCCGACAATGCGGCAGGATTTATTGAACGGCAGCGGCACGAAATTGTTCGCGCCGGGCGCGTTCGGCGTCAGCCCGCGCGCCGGCGCGCATTCGGGATAAACCAAATGCGGCCACGGAAAAACCTTGGCGGAAAAATAATCGCGGAACGGCAAATCCAGCACCGGCAGCGGGTCGTCGTCGAGATAAATCCGCACCTGCCCGCTGCCGATGGTCGCCGACCACAGGCGCCAAATCACCCCCGGCCCTTGCAGCTCGGCGAGCACCACGCGGTCACCCTCGTCGCGCACCAACCCGCGCCCGTCATCGTTGGCGTCCCACTTGACATATTCGTCACGCCCGGCGTCATACTTGCTGGCGCGGTCGTAACTCGACTCCAGCAGCGTCCGCTCACCGTCAGCGGGCAGCGCCGCCAGCCGTTCCAAATCGGTCAGCCGACGCGCCAAATCCGGATAAGTCAAGGTTTCCGCCGCTGACAATGCGCTCACCGTCAGCGTCCCTAACAACCATCCCATTGTCATTATCTTGCGCATGTTCATAAAAAAGTTTGTATCGGTTTGTTAGGTTTGTTGAGTTTGGGTAAGTTGACACGACACCGTAACAATCCAACAAATTCTCCTCCGCGTCTCCGCGCCTCTACGGTTAATCGTTTTGGTTCCCCTCCGTCACATCCACCAGTTCAAAATTGTCCACATGCACGCTCGGCAATTTGCCCTCGGCGAGGTTGGTCAGGCCGAAAATCAGCACCGCCTCGGTCGCGCCCGCCGGCGCCTTGAACGGGTGCGAAACGTAGTTGGGGATAAAATCCTTGATAGTTATCCACTCCGCGGCGTCGTCCTTCGTGCCGTAGAGACCGACTGATGAATTGCGGAACGGCGCGGGGCAAATCCAGTCCACGCGCCCGCCGAACGCCGTGTAGCCGCGCGGCTTGCCGGGCCGCTTGCTTTCGCCCTGCATGTCCGCCGCGACGTAGTCGAAGCGCACCGAGTACCAATGCCCGGCCTGCACCGGCACGCGCTGCCGCACCTCGCACCAGCCGCCGCCCCGGCCGTCGTTGGCGCTCTTGCGGAACACGTCGTAATCCGGGTTATTGAAGGCTTCGGGCGGAAAAGTGACCGGCTCGGTGGCGGCGAACAGCAGCGATTGCGCGCCGCTGCGGGCCAAATCCGTGCCGCTGACGATGACGCAGCCGTTGCGCTCGCTGACGACTTTCCAGCCGGCGCGCTCATCGTCAGCGAGCGGCGACTCGAAGCCGCCGTTGGCCAGCAGGTTCTCGCCGAGCGGCATCAGGATTTCGCCCCACTCCAGCGGCTGCAAGGTCGCCTCGGTGGTCAGGTCGGCGGTGATGTTGGTTTTCCGGTTGTAATAATAGAGCCGCAACGCGCGGTTGCGCCCGGTCTCGTCGGCAAAAATCACGCCGACATCGCCGCGCAGGTTGCCGCTGCCGGTGACGCCCAAATCCTTCAGCGGCAGCGCGGCCTCGATGATATAAAAGCCGTCGCCGCGCGACACCGCAATATCCGCCGCGTCCAGTTTCACCACCTCGTCAATTTTTGCCGCGAGCATTTGCACCGGCTCCTTCGCGCCGGGCACGACGGGCCGATAGCGCACCGCCAGCGGCTTGCCGCCGAACACGCTGATGGTGACGCGCGTGTCACCGGCAGCGGCGGCGCGGCGGTGCGGGTCGGCGTTCGCGTCGGTTTGCAGCATCAGGTCCACGCAGTCGCCGGTGATGAACAACTGCCGCCAGTCCGCGCCGCCGTTTTGCAGCGGCTTGCCGGTCTGCCAAACCTTGTAGGCGAGGTATAACTTGTCAGCATCGCGGCGCAGCGCGACCTCGGCGGCGCGTCCGTCGCCCGCGTCAAGCCGCGCGAAACCAAGGCCCGCCCAGTCGTCCAGTTGGCCGTCCAGCACCGGCAGCGGCGTCGTCGCGCGCGGCCAGACAACGCCGAGGACGGGTCGCGGCGGCTCCGGCACCGGCGGCACGGCGCGCGCGGCCTCGGCCTGCCGGACACCGTCAGCGGTCAGCGCGTAGTTGAACTCGAACCGGCCGGCCTCGCCCCGGCCCAGGCCGAGGAGTTGCAACAGGTGCATTTGCTGGTTGGCGCCGTTGATAATCCACGGCTCACCGTCAGCGGTCTGGTAGCCGCCGCGAAACGACTCGTCCCAGGTGCCCGCCGGCCCGCCGCGCGTGTCGTCCAGCGGGGTGCCGACGTACTGGCCGTCGGTGGTAAACAAATAGGAGCGATAATTGCCGTGCCAGTTCCACGTCAGGCACACGTCGCCGACGCCGGGGATGGCGTAATCGTAAACGACGCCGGTGCCGTGCGGCATGTCGCGGGTGAGTTTTTTGGACAACTGCGCGAGCCGCCACAGTTCCTTGCCGTCGAGGTCGTAGCAAAGGTACGCCGGGCGGCTGGACGCGCCCTCGTAATCCACGCCGACGCTGACGATGAGCCGCCGGTCCTTGGTGACGTGCAAATTCGAGACGCTCACCTCGCGCGGCAGCCGGGCGATGATCCGCGCCTTGGTCATGTCGTAAACCGGCAGGCCGCCGGTCGTCCATTCCAACGGGTCGAGGCGCATAATCGCGCGACAGTCACGGTATTCGCCGCTGAAAAACACCGCGAAATCCGGCGACACCGCGCCGCCCCAGGCCGTGTCGAAAATCGGCAGCCCGCCACTGTCAGCGGGCACCAGCGCGGGACTGACCTTGCGCCATTTGATTTCCCCCGGCTGCGCGAGATGGTCACCGTCAGCGTCCAGCCAGTCGAGACTGTCGCCGCGATGGCCCGTGAAAAATTCAGGAAAATAACGCGGGTACAGATGCCGCCCGATGTCGCTGTCCCACTCGACAATCTCGTGCCCCTCGCCGTTCAGCGCCTGGTTCCACCGCTCGCGGAACAAAAAACCGGTGGTGACGGCGGGATAATAACGGTCGCCGTCACGTTTTAAAAACGTGAGCATGGTGCGGTTGTGCCAGATGGCGACGAACTCATCCTTGCCGTGATATAACACGCTAGGCGGCCCGGCGGTGTCCTCGCCGCGTGGGGTGAAGGCGTCCGCGCGCGACTGCCGGCGGAACACGGTGGCCAGCGGCGCGTAGCTGTTGTTTGCGTAATCAATCTTGAACCGCGTCGCGTTGCTCACCAGCAGCGTCGGGTCCTTGGGGTCGAGCCAGAAATAACCGCCGCCGCCGTAGGCCGTCGGGCCGATATAATCTTTCACTAACTTACCGCTGCTAGTGTCCCACACGCTGACGCGCTTGGGCAGGCCGTCGTCCTCGGTCACCCACAGCCGGCCGCTGCCGGTGACCGCGATACCGCGCGGCAGCAACATCCCCGCCGCGTCCCATTTGCCGACCCACGGGCGGCCGCCCTTTTTGCCGATTGGCTTGATGAGTTCCCCGCGACGGTTGAACTGCTTGACCTGGAACGAGTCCGCCCAGTCGCTGACGTAGATGTTCCCCCGCGCGTCCGTGGTCACGCCCATCGGCGCGGCGAGGCCGCTGACGATGACCGGCCGCGCGAGGCCGCTGTCCAGGTCCACGCGCGTCACCTGCCGCCCGCTGACCGCCAGCAACGCGCCACTATCCAGCGCGCACAGGCCGGCCGGGGCGCTGACGGTGAACTCGCGGCCGGTGGGCTTTCCGCTGTCGGCGGCGTATTCGACGATTTTATCATCGTAAAAATAACTGACATACAATTTGTCACCAACAGCGGCCAGACCGAGCGCGTTGGTGGTCTCGGCGACGTTCATGCGGAAGTAGCGCGGCTGCCCGCCGTAGTTGGCCGGCGAGAAACTTTTGTCGTTCCGCAAGTCCCACATCCACGACACTTCCTCGCGGTACGGCCAGGTGGCGATTTTCAGCCGCGGCGTCGTCTGGCTGAACCGCGCCAGCGCGCCGGTCTGTTTGTCGAAGCACACCAGCAGCGCGCGGCCCACCGCCTTTTTGTCTAACACTTGCCTGGCATCCGGCTCGTCGGTGGCCTCCGGCCCCGCATACAGCGCGTACAAATAATCGCCGCTGACGCTGAGCGCCACGCTGCGCGGGTTGAGGCCGAGTTGAAAACCCCACTGCCGCTGACCGTGGCCGTCCACCGCGATGACCGAAAACCCCTTCTCGCTGCCGGGCGCGCCGAGGAACACCCAGTCGCCGTCCGTGGCGGCGGCCTGCGGATTGCCCTCGTCGCTGAGCCAGTCGCCGTGATCGTCAGCGGTCGGCCACGACGGCGTGCCGGGGTTGTTGACGGTGGCGAGATATTGCGTCTTCAACGCGCCGTGATACACACCGCGCACGCGATAGTCACCGGCAGCGGCGGGTTCGCCCCACTGGTCGAGACCGTCCCACGCCGCCGTGTTGGCGCCGGCGTAACGGAATTTGTTTTGCTCCAGCCAGCGCACCAACTCGCCGTCCGGCTTGAACACCGCGAGACTGACCTCGGCGTCCCTGGGCATGTCAAATGGCAAATCCAAGCCGAACACCGCCGAAGTCACCGTCAGCGTTAGCGTCAACGCCACTATCAGCGTGTGGATGCGCGTGAAATGTAAAGCTTGTTTCATGTGATTCAATTTGCCACCGAATGAGACTCGTGGCGAACAAATTTTAACGCAAAGACGCAAAGGAACAAAGGCGCGAAGGATTTTTTTACAAAGAGATCATAGAGTTATTGGAGAAAGGTTAGCGGCAAGCAAAAGCCCCCTCCAATTCCTCCATGTTCTCTC
>JAISDC010000063.1 GCA_031265105.1 Verrucomicrobiales bacterium | reverse complement strand
GCCGGTGGCGCTGACGACGGTGGCGGCGGCGGTATCGACGCTGAGGGTGCCGGTGGATTCAATCCAGAGGTTGCCGCCGGCGGTGTCGAGGGCGCCGTTGATGAGGCCGTGGCCGTCGGGGCCGACGCGGAGGAACCAACTGTCGGCGCCGAGTTGGCTGGCGGCGTAGGGGCTGAGGGCGACGTTGTTGAGGGTGAGGGTGCCGCCGCCGGCGACGTGGAGGACGGCGGAGTCGCTGCCGGTGACGGCGATGTTGTTGGGGAGGACGGCGTTGAGGCCGGCGCCGAGGGTGAGGGCGGCGCTGCCGGTGACGGAGATGGCGTGGGCGTTGGCGCCGGTGGTTTTGAGGACGGTGGCGGTGTCGAGTTCGCGCAGGGTGGAGCCGCTGCCGGTGACGGCGATGGCGTGGGCGGCGCTGCCGCTGGTGGTGAAGGAGCTGTCGGCGACGCTGGCGGTGGCGGCGCTGTCGATGCGCAGGCCGGCGGCGTTGTTGCCGTAGGTGAAGATGTTGAAGTTGTTGACGCGGAGGGTGGAGGAGTTGCCGAGTTCGATGCCGTCGGCGGCGCTGCCGCTGGTGTAGATGTAGCCGTCGGTCAGGTTGGCGACGGAGCTGCCGGAGAGGTGGAGGCCGTAGGCGTTGCGGAGGCTGCTGCTGCCGAGGTTGAGGTTGGTGCCGGTGAGGGTGGAGTGGTCTTCGACGCGGATGCCCCAGGCGCCGACGCCGGTGGTGGAGATGTAGAGTTCGCTGACGTTGGCGGTGCCGTAGGCGGCGACGGAGAGGCCGTGGGCGCCGGTGCCGGTGGTGCTGATGGTGATGTTGCTGCCGGTGAAGGTGGAATTTTCCTCGACCTGGATGCCGCGGGCGCCGTCGCCGGTGGTGGCGATGAAGTTGCCGTCCTCGGTGGCGCTGAGGAGGGTGCCGCTGCTGTATTCGGTGAGGAAGATGCCGAAGGCGTTGAAGACGGTGCCGCTGACGTTGACGGCGCTGCCGCTGGTGTGGATGAACAGGTCGGTGCCGGTGAAGGTGGCGTGGTTTTCCAGGAAGAGGCCGCGGGCGCCGCGACCTTCGGTGCTGATGGTGACGCGGTCCAGGGTGGCGTGGGCGTTGTTGCCGTAGAGGTGGATGCCGTGGCCGCGGGTGTTGGAGGTGGTGACGGTGCCGCCGGTGAGGGCGAGGCCGGCGTTGGCGCCGACTTCGGCACCGTATTGGTTGTTCTGGGAGCTGTCCAGGTTGATGTCGGTGCCGCGGTACAAGGTTTGGTTGCCGGTGACGGTCAGGGCGGAGGTACTGGAGCTGCTAATGTTGTCGTAGGACTGGCCGGTTTCCGTTACGGTGCCGCTGGTGACGGATTTGTTGGCGGCCTGCGCGGTGAGGGTCAGGGTGGTGACGAGGGCCGCGAGGAGGAAGAGGGTGGGGGTTTTCATGGAGGTTTTGGTTTTTATGGGTTTGTTTGGTTGTTTGAATCTTGGGCAGGTTACGCGGGTTCGCGGAAAATTAACAGCTAAAAGTTAACTAAAATGAGCTGCATTAACGCAAAGGGGTTGTTTCGTTAGCTTCATTAACGCAAAGACGCAAAGGAGCAAAGGCGCGAAGGATTTTTTACAGGGAGATCATGGAGGTCATGGAGGTTTTAAACAAAAACTGCGCCAGTACTGGGAGCGCCGGCTTCCAGCCGGCAACGAAGCGGGCGAGACGCCCGCGCTCCATATGCCGGCAAGGATGCCGGCGCTCCCAGTACAGTCGGCGCTCCCAGTTTAGTACCCGGCGGCAGCGCTGGGAGCGCCGGCGTCCCCGACGGCTTGGCGCGGCGCGCCGGGTCGCTACGTAGTCGGTATGAGGTGGGGCGGGGTTTGGCAGGGGCCGTCGGGGACGACGGCGCTCCCAGGGCTGGCGCAGTTTTTTTACCGCCTTGGTTCCTTTGCGCCTTCGCGCCTTTGCGTTAATGTAGCTTCAAACACTCTCGACGGTGAGGTGTTCGGTGCGGCGTTCGGTGACGATGATTTTCTCGCTGGGCGCGCCGTAGGGTTGGTCTTTGACCAGGCCGCGGACTTGGTATTCCCGTGTTTCCGGTTTGTCCGCCAAGGGTTGCGGGTCAATCCACGGGAGGTGGGAGACGGTGAAGGTCGCTACTTTGCCGTCGTCGATGCGGCGGTCAATCTGGAACAGTGTGAAGTCGCCTTTGTGCAGGCGTAACTCGAGGTGCTGGCCGTCGAGGCTCTTTTCCACTTTCAACTGGAAATTGTGCTGCCGCAGTGTGTCGCCAGCCGCCGGCGGGACCAGGCTGCAAATCACATTTAAGTCGTCCGTCCACTTCGGGTCGGCCTGCAAGGCGGGGATGAGGGCTTTGACCAGCCAGGGGACGAGGCCGGCCAGGTAAACCGTGGCCGCGCCGGTGAGCAGGCTGGCGCCGGCGGTGTCCAGTTTGGGCAAGGTGAGGCGGTTGGTGTAGTTGCCGTGCGGCAGGCCCTCCATGAACTCGCGGTAGGCGGCGGTCATGGCGGCGGAGAGGCGGCGGACGTCGAGCAGGGCGTCGTAGAGCTTTTGCAACTGCTCGCGCCGGGCGTTGGCCTGGTCGAACAGCTCTTTGGGGACGCTGGTGAAGGTGGCTTGGTTGTTATATACGTAGTCCAGCAGGTTTAATGCCCAATGGTAGCGGGCGTCGGCGGTGGTGGGGACGTATGATGCGAATTGGTGGTTGGTACTCATAATAATGTAGCTTCGTCTGACAAGCTAAAGCCGGCCGGGATTGGCGTCAAGCTGGTTGTGAACCAAAAACGACTTCCTTAAAACTATTTTAAGCATACTTAAGATGATTTTAAGCATGCTGGTAACGGTTTTAAGGGCGCTTACAGCGATTTTAAGGGTGCTTACAGCGATTTTAAGGGTGCTTACGACGATTTTAAGGGTGCTTACAGCAATTTTAAGGATGCTTACGACGATTTTAAGGGCGCTTACAACGGTTTTAAGGGTGCTTAAAATGGTTTTAAGGGAGCTTACAACGGTTTTAAGGACGCTTAAAATCGTTTTAAGGAAGCTCAAATTCCTCCAGGTTCTCTTTGTAAAAAAAAGTTTTTCGGTTAAGCTCCATGTCAGGGATTAGGTTGTTATGGGTGGATATTTGGACAGGGTGTTGCAGCACGCGGAGCAGGCGCTGTTGGCGCGCGCCAAGACTAATCGGCAGGATTTGCCGGGGTTGTACCGCAAGTTTTTAAAGCTGGAGGAACACCGTATTTTACTCGGGCACAATGCCGGCGACGGCGGGTTGGTGTCCGCCGGCAAACGGGCCGATTTATATACGGTGGTGCTGGGGCATTTGTTCCAGGCCGCGCTGGCGGACGCGGAGCAGAAGCACGGCGCCGGCGGCGGCGGTTCGGCGCGGCTGGCGATGGTGGCGGTGGGCGGGTTCGGGCGCGGGCAACTGGCGCCGTTCAGTGATATTGACGTGTTGTTTCTTTATGAAACATCGACGCGCTCGCCCAAACACCGCCGGTTTGCCGAGGAGGCCATTCAGCAGGTGTTGTATCTGCTCTGGGACATCGGCGCCAAGGTCGGGCACGCCAGCCGCACGGTTGATGAGGCGATTAAGCAGGGGCTGGCGGATTTTCAAACCCGCACGAGTTATCTGGAGACGCGGTTGCTGGCGGGCAACGGGGAGTTGTATGAGGGGTTTCTCAAGCGGCTGCGCAAGTGTTGCCTCCGGGGGCGCGAGCGTGAGTATGCCGAGTGGCGTCTGGACGATCAGCGGAAGCGGCATGAAAAGTTCGGCAACACGGTGTTTTTGCAGGAGCCGAACGTCAAGACCGGTTGCGGCGGTCTGCGCGATTATCACAATCTGCTTTGGGTGGCCAAGGTGTTGCTGGGGCTGGATTCCACCGCCGCGTTGCAAGCCAGGGGGCTGTTGCTGGCGAGTGAGCAGCGTCAGCTTGATCACGCCTATGATTTTCTGCTGAGGATTCGCAATGAGTTGCATTATATCCAGGGCCGCGCGGGTGATCAGTTGACGCTGCGGCTGCAAGGGGAGGTGGCGAACCGCCTGCGTTATCCGCAGCGTTCGGTGTTGCGCCGCACGGAGGCGCTGATGCGGGAGTATTATCATCACACCCGCGATATTTTTCTCACCACCAATATCCTGTTCCGCCGCATGAGTGAGCGGCGCGGCAAGCGCGAGTATTTCCTGAAAATCCTGCCGCTGCCCGCCGCCATCCGGGGGGAGCGGAAGCTCAATCGGCAGTTCATTTTGCGCGGCGGCCGGTTGTACGCGCGGGATGGCGCGGTGTTCGGCGATGACCCGCTGGCGATGGTGCGGGTGTTCCAACTCATGCAGCAGCACAAGGCGGGGTTGAGTCCCGAACTGGAAGCCATGATTCGGCGCAAGCTGGGCGTGGTGAACGGCAAGTTTCTGTGGTTGCCGGAGGTGCGCGATATGTTGCTGGATATTGTGCGCAAAAAGGGCGAGGTCGGGCGCATCATCCGCGGTATGCACGAGTGCGGGGTGCTGGGGAAACTGATTCCCGAATTCGCCCCGCTGGATTGCCTGGTGCAGCATGAGTTTTACCACCGGTACACCGCTGACGAGCATACCATTCAGTGTCTGGAGCAACTGGACCAGGTGATGGTGAAAAAAAGCGCGCCGCACGCCAAGTATCGGGATTTGCTGGCCGCCTGCCCGTGCCCTGAGATTTTGTATCTGGCGCTGATTTTGCACGATACCGGCAAGGCCGCCAACGGTCGCCACCATCATGAAATCAGCACCCAGAACGCGGTGCGTTTCGCCCGGCGGATGAAAATCACCGGGCGGCAGTTGCAGTTGATGGGGTTTTTGGTGGACCACCACATGACCATCACTGAGTATGCGTTGCGCCGCAACTTGGACGACCCGCAGACGATCCGTTCGTTCGCGCGCATGGTGCAGGACGCGGAGAAGCTCGATTTGCTCATGCTGATGACTTTTGCCGACGTGCAGGGGCTGGGTAATGCCGTTTGGTCGAACTGGAAGGAGGGCTTGGTCTGGCAGCTTTACCACAGCACGCGGGATATGCTGGCAGGCGAGGAGGAGTTCTTGAAAAAGGCGGCGCAGCGGGGGGTTGAGTTGCGGGAGCGGTTGCTGAAGTCGTTGCAACACGAGGTTGACGACGCGGAATGCGCGGCGCATTTCCTGGCCATGCCGGAGCATTACTTCAAGGAGGCTGACGAGGAGCGCATTGCCGCCGACATCCGGCAGGTGCACACTTTTTTCGTGCAGCAACTGGGCGAGGAGGAACATCCGCTGTGGCCGGTGATCCGCTGGCACGACAAGCCGACCGAGGGGCATTCCGAGGTGACGGTGGTGACTTGGGACCGCGACAAGCTGTTTTCCAAGATTGCCGGCGCGTTCGCGGTGGCCGGGCTGAATATTTTGAGTGCCGATATCTGGACGCGGGACGACCACATTGTCATCGACCGGTTCCGGGTGTGTACGGAGAAATACGAGGCCATCAGCCATGAGCTTGACCGGAAGGCTTTCCGGGAGACTTTGAACAAGGCGTTGCTGAGTCCGACTTATGACCTTGGCAAGGAAATCATCAAGGCGCGCGGCCGGGTGAAAAAAGCCATTTTCGATGAGGAAGTGGTGGAACTGGCCATGTGGACGGACAATGAGAACTCCGATGCTTATACCATGCTGCATTTGATTTCGCCCGACCGCCTCGGCCTGTTGCATCGGATTTCCAAAGTGCTCGCTGACCGTGATGTGTCATTGGCGCACGCGCGAATCACCACGGAAAACGGCGCGGCGCAGGACACGTTTTACCTGACCGGGGCCGATGGTAAAAAACTGGCCGCTGACGATGACACCCGCCATTTGGTGCGCGCCTTGCGGCGGGCGCTGGAACCGGCCCCGGTCAAGTGACGGGCGCGATTTTACAAGGAGAACATGGAGGAATTGGAGGGGGCCTTTGATTGAATCAAACTTCCTCCAATAACTCCATGTGCTCCTTGTAAAAAAGTTTTTTAAAAGCGGATGCTTTGTTGCAAGGTGGTGTGACCGTCCTCGCTGCGAATTTCCCGGCCCGCGTCGCGGACCCGGCCATTGTCAGCGGTCGCGCAAGCGGCCAGCAGACAGGCGGTCAGCAACCAGGCCAACACTGACAGTGATGTTTTCATAAAGCTCGCGGAATGGGCTGGCTGCGGCCGTTTTTCAGGTTGACCATTACGGCGGCGGTGCGGAACACCTCGACGTTTTTGCGCGCGTCCACCGACCAGACCTCAACTTTGCAGGAGGTGTTGCCCACCTGGGTGACTTGGCTGATGATCTTGATGACATCGCCGCTGACGATGGGGGCTTTGAAATTGAATTGCTCGAACAGCTTGGTGACGAAGGAGCCGGCGGGGAACGCCAGGGTGGCGGCGTTGTAGGCCATGTCATCGGCCCATTTCATCATATAGCCGCCGAACACGTTGCCGGAGTGATTGAGAAATTCCGGGCGGATGAGCAGGGTTTTTTCATGCCGCTGATACGGCTGGGGCGGCGGCTCGATGGCGGCGCGGCTGGCCTGGCGACCGCCGGCAAACGGGGTGTTGAGCCAGAGGTCAACGATTTTGCTGACCAGGTCCGCGGCGACCACTTTTTGGCCGATGCTTAGGACGTTGGAGTCATTGTGCCGGCGCGACAGGGCGGTGACTTCCGGCGACCAGCAGGTGACGCAGCGGATGCCGGATGATTTGTTGGCGATGATGGCCGCGCCGTTGCCGGATTGGCTGAATAAGATAGCGCGGTCAACTTGGTGACTGGCCACCGCCTCGACCGCCGGGCGGATGAACAACTGATAATCAACCGGAGTTTCATCGAAGGTGCCAAAATCCGACAAATCGTGGCTGGGATTGTCGAGATGTTCCTTCACCATCTCCTTGTATTTGAACCCGGCATGGTCAGCGCCAAGAGCGATACGCATAAGTTACCTGTAATAATTAAGATTAACCGGGCCAAATGGCAAGTCAAAGCCGTCAGCGGAGAGTATTATGCGAATGTCACTGATTTGTAAATTGACTGACCATAAGACCTCTTTATAATCATCCCCGTGACTAACTCTACCGTACAATTCAACAACACCATCCTGCGCGACGGCCACCAATCCCTCGCCGCCACGCGCATGCAAACCGAGCAAATGCTCCCCATCCTCGCAACCCTCGACAGCATCGGCTACGGCGCCCTCGAAACCTGGGGCGGCGCCACCATTGACAGCGGCCTGCGCTTCCTCAAGGAATTTCCCTTCAAACGCCTCGACGCCATCCGCGCCAAGACCAAATCCAAACACATGATGCTCCTGCGCGGCCAAAACATCGTCGCCTACGACCAGAACCCCGACGACGTCGTCACCGCCTTCGTGCAAAAATCCGTCCAGCACGGCATGAACATCCTCCGCATCTTCGACGCCCTCAACGACCCGCGCAACATGCAAACCGCCATCGCCGCCACCAAACAAGCCGGCGGCCACGCGCAAGGCACCATCTGTTACACCAAATCCCCCGTCCACCACATCGACGGCTTCGTCAAACTCGGCGCCGAACTCGCCGCGATGGGTTGCGACAGCATCTGCATCAAAGACATGGCCGGCCTCATCCCGCCCTACATCGCCGCCGCCATCGTCAGCGGCTTGAAAAAACAAATCAAAATCCCCGTCATCCTCCACACCCACGAAACCGCCGGCCTCGGCGCCGCCGCCTACCTCGCCGCCATCGAGGCGGGTGTCGATGCCGTGGACGTCAGCATCCGCCCCTTCGCCGACGGCACCGCGCAGCCCGACCACGTCCGCATGCACGCGCTGCTCGAAAACGCCCCGCGCCGAGCGGAAAAATACGACCTCAAAAAAGTCGCCGAAGTCTCCGCCTACATGAAAGGCGTCTATGCCGAACTGTCCAAATTCACCAGCCACGCCAACGAAGTCGTGGACACCGACGCCATCACCTACGAAGTCCCCGGCGGCATGTTGAGCAACTTCCGCACCCAATTAAAAGAACTCAACATGGCCGACCGCTTCAACGAAGTCTTCGCCGAAATCCCCCACGTGCGCGAAAAACTCGGCTGGATACCGCTGGTCACCCCCACCTCGCAAATCGTCGGCACCCAAGCCGTGATGAACGTCAAATTCGGCCGCTGGAAAAACTTCCTGCCTGCCGCGCAAAACATCGCGCTCGGCTACTTCGGCCGCACCCCCGCCCCCGTTGACCCGGAAATACAAAAACTCGCCGCCGAAAAATCGAAAAAAGACCCGATTACCTGCCGGCCCGCCGACCTCATCAAACCGCGCATGGACGCCCTGCGCGCCGAGCTGAAGGAAAATAAATTACCCGCCGACGACGAACACTGCGTCATCTACGCCATGTTCCCGCAACAAGTCAAAGAACTCTACCACCCGCCCGCGCCCGCCGCCGCGCCAACACCATCAGCGGCGCCGGCCACGCCCCCCGCCACCGTCAGCGCCAACACCCGCCGCTACAACATCCAGTTAAACGGCAAAAGCTACAACGTCGCGGTGGAAAACGCCTGAAACAGCGCCTCAAGATTGAATTATTTTTACAGGGAGTTCATGGAGAACATGGAGATTATTTTTTTTAAAACCTCCGTGAACTCCATGATCTCCCTGTAAAAAATTCAAACCACCATCCCCTTGACACCACCGCCGAACCGGATAATTTACCCCCATGAGCACCCTGGCCCAAGTCACCCACGACGCCCTTGAACTGCCGAACCACCAGCGTTTGCAACTCGCCGGCTTCCTCCTGCAAGCCGACGACGGCGAAATGACCCCGGCCGAAAAAGCCTGGGACGCCGAAATCCGCCGCCGTATGGAAGCCTTTGACCGCGGCGAAATCGAAGGAATCCCCTTCGAGGAAGTCATGGCGGAAATGGACGAACTGCTTGCCAATGAAAATCATCATCTTGCCCCCGGCCCGGCTTGAACTGCGAAAAGCAGTGCTCCACTACAACCGGCAGCGCGAGGGCTTGGGCGCGGAACTGCGGGATGAAGTGCGCCGCGCTGCTCAATCCCTCGTCGCCAACCATCAACTTTACCGCTTGCGCCACGGCGACTACCGGCGTGTCAACTTGCGTAAATTTCCCTACTATCTGGTCTATTTTATCCGTCAGGACAAAATCCTAATCAACGCCATCACCCACGCCAGCCGCGACCCCGAATACTGGCTCGACCGCCCCCTGCCGTAATTTCAAAAACTTTTTTTACATGGAGGAATTGGAGGGGGGGCTGTTAATTGTAGCTAACCTTTCTCCAATAACTCCATGGCCTCTTTGTAAAAAATTCAAAAAACTCTTCGTGCCTTTGTCCCTTTGCGCCTTTGCGTTAATGTAGCTCGTGTTGAATTTTCAATAATCAATAGTTGCTGCCGCGAGGCTTTTGGGAGCTATTACGAGGCTGCTGCGAGCGACGCGGAGGACGCTTGAAACTGTGTCGAAAACCTTGGAAACGATGCCGAAAGTCCTAGTCGTTGTGAAAAACTGGCCAGCCGCAGTGGTTTTTAGCCCCAACGGGGCGCCGACATAACAGCCTGGGGCAACGCCTCAGGTTTTGTTAGGGGGGAAGCGGGTAGCCCTGTAGGGGCGGCGCATTTCCCCTGGCACTTTGCGCCGCCCCTACAGGGTTGAATGATTACTTCGACCCGTTACCTGGGGCGTTGCCCCAGGCTGTTATGCCGCCGCCCCGTTGGGGCTAGGCAATTGACCGATTACAAGAAATCGCAACAATTCCCCTTGACGTAAATGCTAGGAAGCATAATTTTAGCACCATGAACCACCAAGTCATAAACCAATCAACCAGCTTGAAAACCAAAGCAACATCCCTGTTCCACATGAGAAATGGGGGGGGGGGGTAGCGCGTTTATTAGTTGCTAGGATATTGCTAGCAACGGCGCTGACCATGATGGCCGCCGGGCCGGCGTTGGCCACCAGCAGCTTGTGGGCGGGCGCCGAGGACAATGATTTCGCCAACAAGAACAATTGGTCGCCGGTGTGGACGATGCCGCCGGCGGCTCCGATGTTGGAGACCGGCACATTCGCGGGTGACGCGGCGACCATCACGAATCCGGTGTTGAACTCTTCGATTACGATCACCGCCTTGAATTTTCAAAGTACCGGCTGGGTGCTTGGTGGCAGCGGGGTTTTGGGGCTAAATTGGAATAACGGCATCACCATCAATGCCAGTGCGATCACCAGCGGCACCATTACCATCAACCACGGTCTCGAAGTCATCACCAATCAGTCTTGGACCATCGGCAACGGTGACGCCAGCACCTCGCTGCTGAACATTTACGGCGACCTCAGCGGCGCGGGCAATTTGACCTTCGGCGGGCGCGGCGGGCAAATCAACCTTTACGGCAGCGCCGCCAGTTATACCGGCACGCTGACGTTGAACGGTTATGCCAACATCGGCCTCGCCCGCGCCGACGCGCTCGGCTCCGGCACGCTGATCAACAACGGCGCCTCGCTGATTAACCTGAACGACTCGCCGCTGACGCTGGCCAACGACATGGTGCTGAACGCCGGCTGGAATTACGGGCGCCTCGCCACCTGGGGCGGCGACACCCCGCGCGATTCCACGCTGATTCTCACCGGCAACATCCTCGCCGACAAAAGCAATCAAGTTGCCGTCCAGTCCGGCACCCTGGTCATCGCCGGCAGCATCAGCGGCACGGGGTTGTTTGGCCGGGGCACCTATAGCCAAAGCGGCGCGCTGGTGCTGGCGGGGGACAACCGCGGTTTTTCCGGCACCATGACGTTCAACCAGGGCAACCCATTATCCGGCATCCCCTCTGCCGCTTCCGCCAATTACCTCAACAGCGCCTACGCCTTTGGCAACAGCCAACTGGTGCAGTTCCTGGGCAGCGCCATCGTCCTTGACAACACCAGCGGCAGCGCCGTCCGCATCGCCACCAGTAACTCCCTGCAATTCTCTTATAACACCCAGTTCATCGGCACCGACGACCTCGACTTGGGCGATGGCACGGTGCAGCTAACCGCCAATCATAACTTTAACGTCCTCCAAAAAACCCTGGCCCTCGGCACGCTGATTACCCACCCCAACCACTATCAGTTAATCAAATACGGCGCGGGCAATTTGGTTTTCAACGGCGACGCCACGGTCAGCGACAAGCAAATGCTCATCATCAAGGAAGGGTTGCTGGCGATCAAAGGCAATCTCGACATCCAGACCAGCAGCACCAGCGTCGGGCGAGTCCGGCTTGATTACGGGCAACTCGGCGCCAACGGCACGCTGACCGGCACCACCTTCTTTAGCGGCGAAAGCGGAACGGCGGGCGGCACCGCGGTCGGCTTCGCCGCTTACGGCGGCGACCTGACGCTGAACTTCGGCGGCTCCGGTTCCACCCAGGTTTGGGGCAACAACAACATCGCCTTCATGGGCGGCGGCAACCGGACGCTGTTGCTGGGCCACGCCATCTCCGACGGCACGGTGGAAATACAAAACGGCATCGCACTGCAAAACAACTGGCTGCACACCGTGCAAGCGGCCCGGGGCGACGGCACTGCTAAAATCGACGCGCGGCTTTCCGGCACCATCAGCGGCGGCAACGTCAACACCACCTTGAGCAAAACCGGCGACGGCGTGCTGGAACTGGCCGGCGACAATGTTTACACCGGCACCACCGCCGTCAGCGCCGGCGTGCTGCTGGTCAGCGGCAGCACCAGCGGGCAGGGGGCGTTCACCGTCAGCGCCGGCGCGACCCTCGGCGGCCACGGCGTCATCGGCACCGCGAATAAAAACGTCACCATCAGCGGCGTGCTGGACGTTTCCGGCGGCGGCGCGCTCGACACCCCCGGCACGCTGACGCTGAACCTCGGCACCGGCGCGCTCGACCTGACCGATGTCCAGTTGCTCGGCTTCACCCTCGGCGCCGACGGAATCAGCGACCAAATTCAACTCGGCGCCGGCACGACGCTGACACTGGGCGGACTGACCTTCGAGCAGTTTGTCTTCACCCTCAGCGCCGGCTTCACCGGCGCGGGCACTTACGATTTGTTTACCGGCGACGCGGGCTGGCTGCCCAGCTTCAGCGAACTCACCGGCAGCGTCAGCGGCTACGACGCCACGCTGGGCTTGAACAGCCTCGGCACTGCGCTGACGCTGACCGTGATTCCGGAGCCGTCCGCGCTGATGTTGCTGGTCAGCGGCGCGGCGCTACTGTTCATCGTCCGCCGCCGTCAGCGGTAAGCGCCGATTAACTTAACCGCAAAGACGCGGAGATTTTTTTTCACCACTAAGAGCCTGTACATAATCTACTATTTGTGTAACGTAAGCGGGATGAACCAACGCCGCCAGTACCCCAGTGATCTCAGTCCAGAGCAATTTGCGCAGATTCAGCCGCTATTGGAAAGT
>JAISDC010000030.1 GCA_031265105.1 Verrucomicrobiales bacterium | reverse complement strand
AGGCACGAAGGGAGGCAGTTTTTTGTTTTTAAATTACGCGGCACCATGCCAATTAAAAAATGGTATCCCTTCGTGCCTTGGTGTCTTCGTGGTGAATAATCAATTCCCGCCTGACTTTGACCGGTGACCCGGTTAAGGTAGCGGGCAGCGTGACCACCTGGCTGCCCACTTTTCAGATTATTTTTCTGAGCCTGTTCTTGCAGGGCCTCCCGTTTTTGCTGGCCGGTTCCTTGCTGGGCGCTTGCATTGGCGCGCTGGTTCCCGTTCGCGCGCTGACCGGGCGGTTGCCGCGGTCAACCACCGGCGGCATCCTGCTCGGAACTGTTGCCGGCCTGCTGGTGCCCTCTTGTGAATGTGTCGGCGCGCCGCTGGTGCGTCGCCTGCTCCGCAACGGGCTGTCGCCGGCCGTCGCTATCGCCTACCTGCTGGCCAGTCCGGCGCTTAATCCGGTTTGCCTCATCAGCACCTGGATTGCTTTCCAGTACGACCATCCGTGGCTGATGGTCGGCACTCGCGCCGGCGGGGCGGTGTTCATCGCCGTGACCGTCGCGCTGGTGTTTTCCCGCCGGCCGGTGACGCGACTGTTGCGCGCCGAACTGGTCGCCGCTCCCCTGACCGAGCCGGGTTGGTGGGAAAATCCGCCGGCCAACTGGCTGGCGCGCCGCTATCCGCTGACGGCCTCCTGCCTGGCGACCGGCCTGGCGGACTTTCTCAACGTGGCATTCTATTATTTGTCAGGCTGCCTGCTGGCCGCCGGAGTACAAACCGCGCTGCCGCCGTATGCCCCGCCCGATCTCCACCCCGGCTTGCTGATTCCCGGTTTCATGGGACTGTCAGTCGTCGCCAGCCTGTGCAGTTCCGCCGACGCTTTCGTGGCCAGGTCTTTCGCCGGTTATCCGCTGGCGGCCTTGTTTGCTTTTCTCTGGCTGGGCGCGGTGCTGGACCTGAAACTGCTGTTCATGTATCGAACCATTTTCACTCGCGGCACTGTGCTGACGCTGGCCGGCTGGCTGGTGGCGCTGGTGCTGGCCATGTCCCTGGTCGCGGCCTGGCTGCCCCTGGAACGATGGTTTTACGGAATAATCGGCGGGTGAATATGCGAAATTCCCGGTTCAATGCCTGGCTGTTTTCCCGCCTGACGCTGCTGCTGCCCGCGGTGTTGTTCGGCCTGTGGGGCGGGGTGATTTTCCGTTTGCATACCAATGGACTGCTGGCCGACCTGCAAAGCGCGACTTACCATCCGTTCAGCATCAGCGCCGCTATTGCCTGCTGGCTGCTGGCCCTGTCATACCCGCTGCTCATCGAGCCGCCCGCCCGACCCGCGCGCTGCCGCTGGCGGTCGCTGACACTCGCCATCCTGCCGCTGGCCGCGCCGGTGGCGCTGTTCGTCACCCTGCCCCGTGATCATCCGACCGCGGGTTTCCTGGCCCGCCGTTACGCCCCGGCAACCGACGGCATGAATATTTATCAATTGCTGGGCATTGACCAGTCGGCCCTGCGGCAAGATTTGCAACTCCGCCGGGCACAAGCGGCCGGACACCCGGTGGAGCTGAACTTGCTGGAGTTTAACCTGATCGCCAGCACGCCCGGCCTGCGGCAAGTGTACGATCAGGCCGAGGTCAACCTAACCGGTCAATGGCTGGCGGCAACCGACGGCAGCGTCAAGTCGTTCCGCCTGGCGCAAATGATCATGTTTTGCTGCGCCGCCGACGCCAGAGTGCTGGGCTTGGACGTGACTGGCGAGGCCGTCGGCGCCCGGGACGGCGACCGGCTGGAGGTTACGGGAATCTTGTGTTTTGAGACGACTGGCGTTCCTCGCTTGCTGTTGCGGCAATCCCGACTGCAAAACTTCTGATTTTTACAGAGCGGACATGGAGGAATCGGAGGGTTAATCCGCATCCTTACGGCAAATTTCTGGATTGGATATGCCGGACTAGTTGTTATCATTGCCGCATGAACAGCTTGCGGAAATTACAGAAATTTTTACCAATCGGCGCCCTGGGCATCTCACTGATTCTGCATCTGGCTATTTTCCTCGGCATCAGCGGCATCATTCTCATCCAGGCGGTGACGCCCAAAATCGTCCCTTCCGGCGACGCCATGCCCGCCGCTGCCAGTGACATCCCGTCGCCGCCGGATTTGCCGGAGGACATTCAGGAAAATCCGACGCCGCAGACCGATGACGCTGCGCTGGAAGCGCCGCAGATGCCGTCCTTCAGCATTGACCAGATTTCCAGCGCCAACACATCCTCAGCGCCCGCCTATTCCATCGCCCCGCCGTCCTCCCTGCCAATGGGCGCCCTGACGGAAACCCAGGAGCAGTCCACTCCGCAAAAAAGCTCCAACGCGGAGCGCAAAACTTCCGCCGTGTTCCGCGCCATGTCCAACCCGTTCGGCCAGGTTGCCAGCGCTGACGATGGCGGACTGATCGGCTACATGTTTGATTTCAAGCAAACCAGCAGCCGCAATCCGTCCGGCATGGCCGGCGACCCGGAGGCCGGCGTCAAGGCGGATCCGTTCATGCGCGAGCTGGCCCCGCTGCTGGCCAAACAGAAGGACGGCACGGCAAAACCCAAGGACTTGGACCAAATCAAGGAGTTGCAGGCCAAGATTGCCAAAGTCATGGAAAAGGAAAACACCGCCACCCGGGACTATCACGAGGCGGTGACCAAATACGTTACGAGCGGCTGGCCGGACAAACCGGCGGGTGATTTTTACCGGACGGAAAAACCGCTGGCGCTCTACCAGTTATTCATTCCCGTGGTGCGCGCGGACTTTGCGCCGGAGGCGTTCGGTGCGCAAGCATACGTCAAGCCGCGGCGCTGGATTATCGTGTACAAAGGCTCGTTTACCTCGCCGGTCACCGGGCAATACCGTTTCGTCGGTCACTGCGACGATCTGCTGGTGGTGAATTTCAAGGGCAAAAACGTGCTCGACGGCTCGCTGCTGACCGTCATCAACAACGACCCCGAATTGCGCCAGAAAGTTCAAACCGGGGCCGGCGCCGCGCAGAATTTGTGGGCGGGCAAGTGGATGACCCTTGAGGAAGGCGCGACCTATCCGCTGAAGGTGCTGATCGGCGAACAACCGGGCGGCGTGTTTTACGCGTTTTTACTGATTCAGAAAAAAGGCGACGATAACGAGCCGCTGCCGGTGGTGCAATTCAACCCGACCAACTGGCCGCCCAAATTCCCGGCCAAATGGAACATCGAATACAAACCGGGCGTCAACGCGCCGGCGGTCGCGAAAAAACCGTTCGTCTGCCAGTAAATCGTACCCGCTGACCATGACCCGCTGGCCGGCGCGATATTTTTTTCAACATCGCGCTTGAAACTATTCGGGATTTCCTGCATTCTATTCAACTCTTGGCGTAAAACCCATGAAGTATTACGGGCTGTAGCGCAGTTTGGTAGCGCGCTTGTTTCGGGTACAAGAGGTCCCGAGTTCAAATCTCGGCAGCCCGATAATTAATCTTCATGCGTTTTATTGTATTCTATCAGCCACATCACCGACTCTTTTACTCCCTGTTCCAAGGAAACAGGCGGCATCCCCAGCAGCCGGTAGGTTTGCTCCACCGGTGCCACATAGTTCGTTGTCATACTGCGGACCCGTGAGGTGGTAATATAAAATTGCTTGCCACGCAACCGGCTTATCACATCCCCTGCTAATCCCAACACATACAAAACCGGACGCGGAATTTCAATCGCCTTTCGTCCTTTCAACGCCAAGGAAAATGCATTTACCCATTCTCTGATATCCTCGGGCGGATCACTTAGATAAAAGGTCTGCCGGTTGACCTGTTCCGCTGGCATATCCAGAATCCGCAGGATATACGCTACAATGTTTCCCACATAACCATAATTGCGGATCACCGGTTCCCCAGCCGGATGCATATAAAATCCCTTTTGCACTGCGCGCCAAAATTGCGAGCGATAACGCATATGCCAAGGCCCCCAAATATTAGTCGGACGAATAATGGTCCAACAGCACGTCAAGCCGGCATTACGGGTAAGCCGTTCGGTTTCCACCTTACTCTGCCCATAAACCGCCACCGGGGCATAATCCTCATCGTGTTTGGGTTGATAACCGGGGCCGCAAACATACTGGCTGGACGTAATAATCACACGTTTGACACTTGGAACAGCAGTAATCGCCTTAAGCAAGTTTTGCGTGCCGTTTGTATTCGCCGGATAACCTTCTTCCACACTGGTATTTTCGTCCACGTCCGTGCGCGCCGCCAAATGCACCACCGCATCAGGTCGTGCGTCACTCACTGCTTGCTCAAGTTTGACGGCATCAAGAATATCTCCCTCTAACCAATACTTTCGTTGCTCATCACAATACGGAACCCGTACGTCATAGTTAACCACCTCAACTCCTTGGCGAGCAAACTCCGCGACTAAATTAGTACCGATGAATCCAGATGCTCCGGTGATAAATACTTTCATAGACTTTAGGTAATTACACGCTAAAACCTAATCTAGGTCAACTGATATGAATAAAGCAAAGTTACGTATTATCGTTGCAGGACAAATTCCTCCTCCGGTCGGAGGACAAAATCTCATGATTGAGCAAATCCTCCGTGAGTTGCAATCTTTCCCCAACCTGACCTGCGAACATCTGCCATTCTATTTTACCCCTTCCTTCAGGGAAAGCCGCCGCCTGAAATTTTACAAAATTCTAGAACTATTTTTGGTCATCCACCGGCTAATCATGTTGCGTCTGCAAGGAAATATTGACCTGATTTTGTATCCGGTTGGCGGTTCCCACTTGGTACCGTTGTTGCGTGATGTCTTTTTGCTTCCCTGGATGCTGCTGCTGTCCCGTAAAATGGTGCTTCAATTCCATGCCGCCGGAGCTGCCAAAATGTTCCAAAACCATTATCGGATTTTTTTACCTGTCATCCGTTTCCTTTATAAAAAAGCAGCGGCCGCGGTCGTCATGACCGACTATAATAAACGCGACCCGGAATTTTTTGGCATTCAGCCGGTCTTTGTCCTGCCTCATCAACTTAGGGACGAATATCAGCCGAGCTATGTTTCACGCCGTCGGGAAACGGTCAACATACTCTCGCTGGGACATATCTGTCCTG
>JAISDC010000250.1 GCA_031265105.1 Verrucomicrobiales bacterium | reverse complement strand
ACCGCTTCAAAGTCATGCCCAAGCGGTGGTTGGTGGAACGTGGTTTCGGTTGGTTGGACACATGCCGCAGACTCTGGAAAAACGCCGCACGCCTGCTCAACTCCTCCCGCCAACTCGTCATGCTCGCGTTTCTCTCCGTGTTACTCAAAAAATCGTAATCACGCTCTAACGTCTTTAGCAGCGGCTCTAAAACCTTTAGAGCTGCCTCTAACCTCGTTAGCAGTGCCTCTAAAACCCTTGGAGCCACAGAGAAAAATTCTGTGGAACTCTGTGCCTGCTCTGTGTTTCTCTGTGGCCAACAAAAAATCCTTCGTGGTTCATCCACGTTATTGAATATACGGATTATGTTTTTTCTCGTGGCCGATGGTGGTGGCGGGGCCGTGGCCGGGATAGACGACGGTGTCATCGGGCAGTGGCAGCAGTTTTTGCCGGATGCCGTCGAGCAGTGTTTCCTCCGAGCCGCCGGGCAAATCCCAACGCCCGACGCCGCCGGCGAACAACACGTCGCCGCCGAAGATGAAGCCCTGTTGCGGCTCATACAGGCAGATGCTGCCGGGGCAGTGGCCGGGAATATGCAGGATTTTGAAAGTGAACGGCGCCAGTGTCAGCGTGTCGTCCTGGGCGAGGAATCTGGTGGCGACGACTGGCTCAAGGTCAGCGGGCAGGCCGTAGGCGCGCATGATTTGCGGATTGGTGCAGAGCGTTTCGTCGGCCTGGTGGTAATAGACCGGGCAGTTGGATTGTTTGGCGACGGCCGCGGCGTCCCAGATGTGGTCCCAGTGTCCGTGGGTGAGGACGAGGGCGCTGACGGTGAGGTGGTTTTCCGCCGCGGCGTCAGCGGCGCCCTCCGGTGCGTCCACGGCCAGCCAGCCGTCGGCCAGCTTGAGGAAATAGGCGTTGGTGGCGGCGAGGCCGCCGGTGTAAATGCTAAGTTGCGGTTGCGGCATGGTCAGCGAGTCTCGCGTAAAGCCGCCGGGGCGCAAAGATTTTTTTGTGCTGCCGCGCATGATCAGCGGCAATCAGCGGGGTAGCGCTTAATTTTAGGTGAAAAGCTGAATAAATAAGGTAAATTGAACAAATATATGGCGTTTTTAGGTTGACGTATCAGCCGGATGCCCTAGTAAAAATTTCTATAACATCGTGATTAACAGATTTTTAGGATTGTTTTCCTCGGATATCGGGATTGATTTGGGCACCGCCAACACGTTGGTGTATGTCAAGGACCGCGGCATTGTGTTGCGGGAGCCGTCAGTCGTGGCAGTGCAACAAGGTTCGCGCCGGGTCTTGGCGGTGGGGGATGAGGCCAAGCGCATGCTGGGCCGGACGCCGGGCAACATCATCGCGGTCCGGCCGATGAAGGACGGGGTCATTTCCGATTTTGAAGTCACCGAGGAGATGCTCAAGCAATTTATCCGCAAGGTGCATCGCAAGGGCGGCCTGTTTGCCCCGCGGCCCCGCGTGGTGATTGCCGTGCCGTCGGGCATCACCGAGGTGGAAAAACGCGCGGTGCGCGAGTCGGCCTATCATGCCGGCGCGCGTTACGTCAACATGATCGAGGAGCCGATGGCGGCGGCCATCGGGGTCGGGCTGCCGGTGCAGGAGGCGGCGGGCAACATGATTGTGGACATCGGCGGCGGCACCACGGAGGTGGCGATTATTTCACTGGCCGGCATCGTGTTCAGCCGGAGCATTCGCGTGGCCGGCGACGAGATGGACGAGAGCACTATCAATTACATGAAGCGGGCTTACAATCTGGTGATTGGCGAGCGGACCGCGGAAGAAATTAAAATCAAAATCGGATCGGCATATCCGTTGGAAAAAGAGACCAGCATCGAGGTGAAAGGTCGTGACCTAGTGGCCGGTCTGCCCAAAACCCTGACGATTACCTCGCAGGAAGTACGGGAAGCCTTGCTGGATCCGATTTCCACGATTGTGGAGTCAGTGCGCATCAGCTTGGAGCGTTGTCCGCCCGAACTTTCGGCCGATCTGGTCGAGCGCGGCATCGTGCTGGCCGGCGGCGGTGCCTTGTTGCGCGGCCTGGACCGGCTCATCGCGGAGGAAACCGGCTTGCCGGTGTACGTCGCGGAGGATCCGCTCAGCGCGGTGGCCGAGGGCACGGGCAAAGTCCTGCAGGAGCTGGATTTTCTCACCAAGCTGACATCGACTGATTTGCGTTCGTAGCGCGGGAAAATGGCGCGCGAGTCAGGCAAGCATGTCACGTCCGATTCTATTCATTGGCGGTGCGGTGGTGGTATTACTGGCGGTGGGCGGTTTTTTTCTGCCCAAGGCCGCGCAACCGGCCGTGGAAAAAATTTCCGTCGAGGGCACTTCGCCGATCTGGCGCGCGCTGGACTGGGTGAAAAGCGGTTATAAAAATGTCAGCACGGCGTTGCAGACCGCCGAAAAATTGCAGCAGGACAACCGGCGGCTGGTTGTCGAAAACGCGCGGCTGGCGACGGAAAATTCACTGTGGTCCGGCCTGGAGCTGGAGAACCGGCGGCTGCGGGAAATGCTGGCGTTCAAAAACGACGCGCAGTTCAAGTTGCTGCCGGCGCGGGTGATTGAGCGCGATCCGTCCAGTTGGTGGAATGTCATCAAGGTTAACCGCGGCTGGAGCGACGACCCGACGCTGACGGTGGACCAGCCGGTGGTCTCGCCCCGCGGCGTCGTGGGCAAGACGGGCGCGGTGGGCAAGTACGCCACCAACGTGATTTTGCTGGTGGACGAGAATTGCAAAATTTCCTCGGTGACGGAGAGCAGCCAGGCGCGCGGCATCATCGTCGGCGCCACCTCGCTGAATTCCGGCGTGCCGCTGTGCAAGATCACTTTTGTGCCGCGGGACACCCCGCTGGCGGTCGGCGAACGGGTTTTTACGTCGGGGCTGGGGGGAATTTTCCCTGCCAATCTTTTGATTGGCACCGTCAAGGAAGCCCCCGCGTTGTCAACCGCCGTCAATTTCGGATTGTACCGCGAGGGCGTGATCGAGCCGGCCGTGGACCTGAACAATCTGGAAGAGGTGTTCATCATCACGGGGGGCCAATGATGTTCCGCCATACGCTGTCCCTGTTGTTGTTGTACCTGGCGATGCTGTTTGCGCAGCCGATGGCACCGGCGCTGTTCAGGCAGAACAACTGGTTGCTGGGCCTGACGCCGGTGTTGCTGACCTATTTGTCGCTGCGCGCGGGCGACTTGGCGCTGATGGTGTTTGTCATCGCCGGCGGCCTGCTGCATGACCTGGTGCTGTTGCATTATGTCGGCATGGGGCCGTTGTTGTGGGGGCTGGTGGCGTTCATGATTCACAGTCAGCGGATGTGGCTGGAGGATGCGCGCTGGCCGGTGTGGCTGATCATGAGTTTTGCCGCGACGTTTCTGTATTTGTGTTGCGACCGGTTGTTTTTTTTGTTTTACCACCAATACTGGTCCTGGGACCAGGATTTGAGTTTCAATATTTTCAAACTGGCGCTGTTCAACGCCGTCCTGTGCCCGCCTTTGTTTTGGCTGCTGGACTGGGTGTTTGGCGTCAAGGACCGGCCGCGTCACCGCGGCGCATTCTGAATGACGAGATTTGTTAAAAATCCACTGGCCGGGGTCGGGACACGCATCCGCGTGCTGACCCTGTGTGTCCTGGCGGGCGTGGGGATTTTGCTTTGGCGGCTGTATCATATCCAGGTGATTGGCGGCGATGAGTATGCCAGCCGGATTTTGAGCCAGAGCACCACCAGCGTGCTGCTGCCGCCGGCGCGCGGCACGATTGTGGACCGCAACGGTATCGGCCTGGCGGAGAACAAGGCCAGCATTGATCTGGATTTGTACCTGAACGTGCTGGTGGGCAATTATCTGCGCGACAAGAAAGGCAAGCGGCCGCTGACGCTGGCGCCGGGCGTGTCCGGGCGCAAGATGACGGATGTGGCAAAAATCGTGGACGATACCACGCGCGACGCGGTGCAGGCGCTCGGATTTGACCTGGGCCATATCACGCGCCGCGACATTCTGCGGCATTACGACCAAAAGCCGAACGTGCCGCTGCGCATCGCCCGCGATCTGGATTTTGCCACGCTGTCGCGCATCGCGGAGCACAACGTCAACGTGCCGGGGCTGGAGGAAACCGCGCGGCCGGTGCGCAGCTACAATTACGGCGCGTTTGCGGCGCACCTGCTGGGCTATGTGGGCAAGCTGGAAGACCGGCCGACGGACGCCAGTTACGTGCCGGATGTCATCGGCAAGGACGGCATTGAGAAAAGCATGGACCGTTACCTGCAGGGCGCGCCGGGCGCCAAGGTTTTGCGCAAAAACAGCGTCGGCTATATCCTGGGCGTCGAGGCCGCCAAGGAGCCGCAGTCCGGCGGCACGGTGTATTTGTCGATTGACGCGCGGATTCAGATGATAGTCGAGCAGGAGTTGCGGGACGTCGGGCGCGGCGCGTGCGTGGTGATGAATCCCGCTGACGGTGATATTCTGGCCATGGTCAGCGTGCCGAATTACGACCCGAACACCTATGCGGTCGAGGCCGGCCGCCTGAACAACGACGCGACCGCGCCGTTGATTAACCGCGCCGTCAGCGGCTATCCGGTCGGCTCCGAGTTCAAGGTGGTGACGGCGATGGCCGCCTTCCGCAATCCCGCCATCTCGTTCACCCCTAACACGGTGATTGATTCACCCGCCGCGGTGTATATCTCGGGACGCTGGCGCAAGGACTGGACGAACAATCCCGGCCAGGGGGCCATTACGCTCAAGACCGCGTTGCAGTGGTCCACGAACACGTTTTTCTACCAGCTCGGCGTGCGCACCGGCATCAAGTCCATGCAGGAAGCCGCCGCCGTCAGCGGCATGGGCCAGCGGCTGCTGGTGGACGCGGACGGCAACCGGATCATTGGCGGCGAGTCGGCGGGGGTCATTCCGGGGCCGGAGTTGCTCAAGCAACGCCACGCCGCGCGACTGGCCGCGTGGGAGGCGCGCCGCAAAAAAGACCCGCAATACCGCGCGCCCAAGCCGCTGCCGGAGGTTTGGAATGACGGCGACACGGTAAACACGTCCATCGGCCAGGGCTACGTCGAGATTACGCCGCTGCAACTGACGGTGATGATGTGCGCGGTCGCCAACGGCGGCACGGTTTATTATCCGCGGCTGGTCTTGCATATTGCCGACGTGCCCGACGGCGCTGACGGTGAGCAACACAGTTTCCCCCCGCGAGTCAAAGGCACGCTGGGACTGACCGCGAAGCAGTTGCGGGCGATTCAGGAAGGCTTGCGCGCCGTGGTGGCGGACGGCACCGGGAAAAAAGCGGCGGTGAAGGATTTTACGGTGGCGGGCAAAACCGGCACCGCGCAATTTGAGACCTTGCGCGACGGGGTGAAAACGGAGGATAACAAGACTTGGTTCAACGGTTACGCGCCGTATGAGCAGCCGCGTTACGTGATGACCATCCTGGTGGAAGGCGGCAGCAGCGGCGGCGGCACCTGCGGGCCGATTGCCGCCAGGATTTTCAAGCGGCTGGCCGATTTGGAAAAAGGCGGCAGTGTGGACATGCCCTATTTGTCGCCGGCCATTGGCCATTTTCTGGGAAAAAAGACGGAGACGGTTGATGTCGCCTCGGCGGATGACACGCCGGCGGCCGTGCCGGAATTTTCACAACCCAGCCTGCCAGCGGCCGGAAGCGGTCGCGGCCAGCCGACTGATACACAAAGGAGGCCGCGCGGACGCTGACCATGAACCCGGTGACAAAAATTTTGCGGCTGAATTGGTTCCTGTTCGCGCTGATGGCGGCGCTGATCGTGAGCGGGATTTTCTTTATCAAGAGCGCGACCGCTGCCGGTGACACCGCGGCGGCGCTGGCGCTGACGCAACAGCAGCAGCGGTGGGCCTTGGTGGGACTGGCGGTGTTTCTGTGCTGCGCGCTGATTGATTACGAACTGGTTCTGCGTTTTGCGCCGCTGCTGTTTTTGCTGTCGGTGGTCAGTCTGGTGGTCGTGCTGGTGGGCGGGCAGACCATCAATGGCGCGACCAGTTGGCTGCGTCTCGGCGGTCTGGTGGTGCAGCCGGCGGAACCGGGCAAAATCGCCTTTATTCTCGGGATGAGTTGGCTGTTGCTGGTGATGGACGATTACAAAAAGAAATTCTGGTTTTTTATCCTGATCGGCCTGGTGGCGCTGATTCCCGCCGGTTTGATTTTAAAACAGCCCGACCTTGGCACCGCCCTGGTTTTTTTTCCGGTGACCTGCGTCATTATGTGGGCGGCGGGGATGCCCAAACGTTTTTTGGCCCTGCTGCCGGTGGGAGTCGGGGTGGGGTTGGTGTTTGCCTATTTCATCGTTTATCAGGCTTGGTGGGACGGCACGGCGGGCGATTTGTGGCCGGCCGGGCAGCGCGCCGGGTATGTGGTCGCCGGGAAAAAAGCGGCCCTGCCGTCCGACCAGTTGCTGAAGCTGGCGCCGGCCACGGGTAAAAAGAAGGGAATCCTGCCGTTGATATCGGGCGGCGAAACGGCTAAAAAGAACAGCGGCGTGATTTTGAAACCATATCAGTTGGGTCGCATCAGGACCTTTTTCGAACCCGACCTCGACCCGCTGGGCGACGGCTGGACCATCCGGCAGTCAATGAACACGATCGGTTCCGGCGGGTTCAAGGGCAAGGGTTATGTGAGCGAATACGGCTTTCTGCCGAAAAATATCGCCTACAACGATTTTATTTTCGCCGTGATCGGCGAGGAAGTGGGGTTTGTCGGCGGTACGCTATTTATCCTTTGCCAGAGCGCCCTGATTATCGGCGTGCTGTACGTGGCCGGCCGCGCCAGGGATGCCGGCGGCATGTTGCTTTGCCTCGGGTTCGCGGCGCTGCTCTTCGCGCATTTCTTTCAAAATGTCGCCATGACCGTCAAGGTGGCGCCGATTACCGGGATTCCGCTGCCGTTCACCAGCTATGGCGGCTCGTTTTTGGTGACCTGCATGGCGGGGATGGGCTTGGTACAAAGCGTCTGGATTCATCGCAAGAATTTTTACAACCATTAAACAAAGGACAAGACACATGATACTGGAAAAAATCAAAAACTTCCTCGGAATGAAAAAGAGGGGCGACCGCAAGGAAATCGTAATCAACATCGAGCCGCTCGAACAGCGCGTGGCCATGCTGGAGGGCGGCGTGCTGGAGGAATTCTCCATCGAACGCGACAGCGACCGCAGCATCAGCGGCAACATTTACAAGGGCAAAATCCACAATGTCGAGCCGGCGCTCAAGGCGCTGTTCGTGGACATCGGCGTGGACAAGAACGCCTTTTTGCACTATTGGGACGCCATGCCCGCCGCGCTGGATGCCGGGGTCGAGCGCATCGAGCGCGGCGGCAAGGCGGCCAGAAGCAAGAAAATCAGCTACCACGACATTCCCAAGCTCTACCCGTCAGGCTCGGATATTATCGTGCAGGTCAGCAAAGGCCCCATCGGCACCAAGGGCGCGCGCATCACCACTAACATTTCGCTGGCCGGGCGTTACATGGTGCTGATGCCGTTCACCGACCAGTTCGGCATTTCGCGCAAAATCGAGGATTCCAAGGAGCGTCAGCGGCTGCGGAAAATTTTGTTCGAGCTGGACGTGCCCGACGGCATGGGCGTGATTTTGCGCACGGCGGGCGAGGGGATGAAGGCGCGCTTTTTCGTGCGCGACCTCGCCATCCTGGTCGAGCGCTGGCAGAAAATCTCCCAGGATCTGGAACAGGCCAAGGCACCGGCGCTGCTGCTGGAGGAGCCGGACATCGTCGAGCGCACGGTGCGCGACTTTTTGACCGACGACATCGACCGCATCGTGGTGGACCATCTGGAAACCGCCGAGCATATCAAGAAACTGGTCGGCGCCATTTCCAAACGTTCCGAGAAGAAGGTGGTGCTGCACCAGGAGCCGGTGCCGGTGTTTGAAAAATACCAGGTGAACAAGCAGGTCGAGAACGCCTTCCGCCGCCTGGTCTGGCTGCGCTCGGGTGCCTACCTGGTCATTGACGAAACCGAGGCGCTGGTGGCGATTGACGTCAACACCGGCCGCAACAAGGGCGGCAACGACACGGAGAACACCATCCTGAACACCAACCTGGAAGCCGCTGATGAGGTGGCGCGCCAGTTGCGCCTGCGCAACATCGGCGGCCTGATCATCGTGGACTTCATCGACATGAAGGCGCGCAAGGACCAGAACGAGGTTGTGCGTCGCTTCAAGGAGCATCTCAAGCGCGACAAAGCCAAGACCCACGTGCTGCCGATTTCCCCGCTGGGCATCATGGAAATGACCCGCCAGCGCGTGCAGGAGAGCATCAGCCGCTCGCTGTACATGGAATGCCCGGCGTGCAAGGGGCGCGGCATGGTCAAGACGCCGGAGACCATGAGCGTGGAAATTCAGCGCGAGATTTCCCGCGTTTTGGGCAAATACCAGGACACCCACGACTTGAAAATCATCCTGCACCCGAAAGTGCTGGACCGGTTGCGCACCGAGGACGAGGCGCTGCTGGTGGACCTGGAACGCAAGTTCGCCAGCAAGCTGGTGTTCAAGAGCGACCACAACTATCACTTCGAGGAATACAAAATCACCCACGCCGAAACCGGGGATGAATTGAAATAAAACGGTTATCCCGCGTCGTTGCGCCCGGGCAAATGCAACATTCTGCGCGCGTATCCGCATTTAAGGATTGGTTGTTCCAGGCATTTTGCGTTGTCGCCTAATGGCGTACATACTTTGAGTTCTTGAATTTACCGGTCAAACGCATCTGCGTTTGACCTTGTGGAGCGGTTTATTTTGTTCGCCCTAACACAGTCGTCACCTGTCGTGGCCGCTTGATTGAGGAAACCATCGGGCCGTTGGTGGTGTTGATTTTTTTCTTGCAAATTTACCAAGGTAAATCTACTTTGGTGAAATATGAAACGCATACGGTTCGGGAGAATGCAGTTGAAAATCATGCAACTCTTGTGGGCGGGCGGGGCGCGGACGGCGCGGGACCTCACGGAGTCGCTGAACAAACGCGAGGCGGTGGCGCACAGCACGGTGCAGACGTTGTTGCGAAAATTGGAGGCGAAGGAGGCGGTCGGCCATCGCGAGGAGGGACGGACGTTTTGGTTCTTCCCGTTGGTGGACGAGGAAAAGGCGACGACGGGCGTGATTCGGGATTTTTTGGCGCGGCTGTTTCACGGGTCGCCGGGGGAATTGGCGGCGCATTTGGTGGAGAATGAAAAAATCAGCCGGGCGGATTTGCAACGGTTGCGCGAGTTGATTGAACAACGGGAGAAAAAACTATGAACTGGTCGCTGATGATGGGCTGGATGGAACGGGCGGGATTTTTGTTGCTGGCGTGGCACGCGCTGGCGCTGACGGTCTGCCTGGCGGCGTGGATTATCGTCAGCGGGTTGCGACGGCGGAGCGGCTGGATGCGGTCGTGGATTGCGCGCGCGGCGCTGGTGGTGGCGGTGCTGGCGCCGGTGGCGGGTGTGACCGTCAGCGGCTTGTCAGGGAAAGGAAGCACGGTATTGGATTTGACGCCGCCGGTTGCCGCTGGCGGTGAGCGCGCGCTGTCGGCGGTGGATTGGGACAAAATCGCCGTGTGGAAGCCGCTGCTGGCGCGGGTGGATTTCACGGTGGCGGAGCTGCCGGCGGGCGGCGGCAAAAGGTCAGGCGCGCGGCAGTTTGTTTTTTCCATGTTTTCATTGTCAGCGGCGCTGCTGTTGTTGCGCGGCGTGATTTGTCTGCGGGCGGCGTGGTGGGAGAAGAACGAGTTGCTGGGCGCGGCGCGGCCGGTGGAGGCCGGAACATTCGCCGTGTGGCGCGCGGCGGCGGCGCTGATGGTGACCAAGCCGCCGGAGTTGCGTTTTTGCCCCACCGTCAGCGGGCCGATGCTGGTCGGCGTGTTCAAGCCGGCGCTGTTGCTGCCGGATGAAAGTTTTATGCGGGAGCCGGTGCTGCTGCACGAGTTCACGCACTGTCAGCGACGCGACGCGCTGTGGCGGGCGCTGGCGCTGGTGTTGCGGCGGTGCGCACCGTTGCAGTTCGGTTTCGCGCTGCTGCAACGCGCCATGCAACAGGCCGACGAGGAAGTTTGCGACGACGCGGTCATCGCGCGCGGCGCTGACCGTGAGACCTACGCGCGCTTGCTGCTCGACACGGCGGAGCGGCAGAACCGGCGCGGCGAGTTCGCGTTGTCAATGGCGGCGCGGCCGCAACTGGAGCGGCGGGTGCGGCGGCTGTTGAACGCGGCGTGGTCGCCGGTCGGCAAAGTGTCGCCGCTGTGGCTGGCGGCGATCACGGTCGGCGCGGCGGCGCTGACGGCGCTCGGCGGTTGGGTTTACGCGGATGCGGGGCGGGCGTGCGCGGCAAAAGCGCCGCTGACGGTGGCCGGTGAAAATTTGCGCGCCGCCGCTGACCGTGAGGGTGCGCCGGCCACCGTCAGCGTGGATGAACGATGGATGAGCGTGGTTATTCCGAAAATCAAGTGCTCGGACACCGACCTTGCCGTGGTGCTGGAGAACTTGGAAAAAATGGCCGCTGACCGTGGGGGCAAGGGCTTGAAGCTGGTGTTGCAAGAGCCGCCGGCGGGACGTGAAGGCCAGCGAAAGCTGACGCTGGACCTCGTGGAAGTGTCGCTGTTAAAGATTTTAAGTTTCATGTCCGTGTTGAGCGAATACAAATTGAGGATTGAGGGGGACACCGCGTATTTTTACCTGCCCGCTGACGGTGAGGCGGAGCTAATCACGATGGAAATTCGCACGGATGCGGATGCCAAGATTCAGCCGGAATTTTTTGCCCCGTCCGGTGAGGCGGAACAAATTGACGTTACGGAGCAACTCCGGCAGAAGGGCATTGAGTTTGGCAAGGATTGTTATGCGGTATTTTTTCCAAAATTACAACAGATAGTAATGTGCAACTCGCGGGTGCAGCATGACGCCTTGATACAGTTGTTCGTTGCGCGTTACAAAGCGGCGGCGGCACGATTAAAGACGCGAATGGCCGCGACCATTATTTCCGAATGCGATTTTACCGACGCGAAGATTTCCGACGTGGTGGGTTATTTGCAAAAACAAATCGACAGCCAGCAAGCCGACCCCAAAAAATCTACCATTAATCTCCTCTTGCAAAACTCGCCGCCCGTACAGTTGCCTTTGGTCAATTTGAAATTGAAAAACGCGCCGCTGACGGTCGTCTTGGACACCATACAGGAAGCGGGCGATTACACCTACATGGTCGTGCCGCATGCGGTGTTTATCGTACCGACCAAGGTGGTCAATGAATCAATTTATATTCGAGAGTTTACCGTCGAGCCGGAATTTTTTGCCATGAAATTTAATGGCAATCAATCGGTCAGTGTAAGCAAGGAACTGGCGGCGAAGGGGATTGAATTCAAGGAGGGATATTCCGCTCTTTATATTCCGACTGCAAAAAAATTGACGATGAGAAATACCGGCGAACAAATGAAGAAAATTAAAAAATTGCTTGCTGAATGGCAACACGAGCACGCGAGGTAAGGAGCCGCAAAGCGCTGGCCGGCAAGTTTGCCGCAATCAATTCGCTGACGCTGGCCCATCCGCCCCTTCGACTTTACACCGCGTCCTGGCAACCGCTGACACTGAAATTTCCCGCCAATTTATATACCCGGATTTGTTCGAGGTTATTTGCTCACAAATTTAACCCTTGCTACCGCAAAAAATGCAACTTATGGTTCCTATCCATAGAGTGTTGAACAGTAGGTCAATGCGGTTCATAACATTTGCTCAGCCAACAATAACTCAATTTCGGCGGAGGCAAACTGTTTTTTAACACAAAGGCGCAAAGAGGCAAAGAGGCAAAGAGCGCAAAGATTTTTTGAATAAATTGCCGGTTGAATTTCTTGGCGTTAACCCAACAAACTGTTGCGCTGTTGAAAATGGTTTTACAGTTTGCGCGGTTGGTGTTGAATGAGCGAATGAAAAAATGGTCGCGGCGGGTGGGGCTTTTTGGCGGCGGGCTGGCGCTGTTGGTGGCGGCGTTTTATGTTGAGGAAAACTGGCGCGGGGCGCGGGAGTGGGTGCGGGTGTCCGCTGAGTTGCGCGCGAAGGGTTATCCGCTGACGGTGAAGGAAATCATCCCGCCGATTATTCCCGACGCTGACAATGTCGCCGCCGCGCCGGTTTTCGCGGAGTTGTTCGACGCTGACAGCGGGGAGAATCAAGACGCGCGGCTGGTTAAAATCACAGGGTTGGATTACAAGCGGGGGGCGTTTCCAAATTTGAAAACTAGCGAGCTTGGCGATCTGCGGCTTTATTATCAACGCCCCAAATTTACGCTGACCGAGCAAGAGGCGGCGCGAAACATTTTGGCGGAGTTGGACGAGGAATGGACGCCGCTGTTGGTGGAAGTGGCGGAAGCATTGCAGCGTCCGCAATGCCGGTGGCCGCTGGCGTATGAAAAAGTTTTCTTCATGCAAGCTCCCCAGATTTTAGCGCAACTTAAAATGTCAAAAATATTGCGCTTTAGGGCGTTGGCATATTTGGAGTTGGGTGAGACTGAAAAGGCGTTGGCCGATGTCGAATGGTTATTTTCATTGAAGCGCATTGACGAGGCATATCCCACAATGATTGGTTTGCTCACGGCAAAAAGCGGTGAGCAACTGGCTATCGAAGTAATCTGGAGCGGTTTATGGAAAAAACAATGGCAGGCGAAGGAATTAGAAAAAATACAGATGTTGATTTCCCAACAGCCACCATTGGCGGGAATAAAAAATAGTCTTGGTACCGAGCGTATTGCGGTTTTGCATAATATTGGTCTGGCAAAAAATTGGCGGGAATTGAAAAATCTTTCCGTGCAAAGGCAGGGATACTTCGACTGGCTCTCGGTTTTGATAATTTATTCAAGACCGCAAGGTTGGAATGATTTTGACCGTTGCCAGTATGCGTATTTTTCCGAAGGTTTGTTGAATGGCATCGAGGTGCAGACCGGGGCGCTGGACGTGGAAAAAATCAAAGCCGTGGAGCTGGAACTGGAGCATCGTTTTGACTGTTATTGCAACATGATAAGAACTCCTGTGACGAAATTAACTTTTCGCGGTGTGGTATCATTTGTGCGTCAGTTAGCGCAAATGGAGACCTATCGCAGCGAGACCGTTATCGCTTGTGCCGTGGAACGCTGTCGCCTCGCTAACGGTGAGGTGCCGGACAACTTGGCGGCGTTAGTGCCGGAGTATCTCGAAAAACTTCCCGTGCAAGTTGTCAACGGCAAGCCGTTTATTTACCGCAAGGTGGACGCGGATAATTATGTGTTGTACTCGGTCGGCTGGGATTTGCGCGATGATGGTGGAAAATTTTATCGAGGAAGCGGCAAGCAGGGCGATTGGGTCTGGATGTCGAGGCCGGGGCTTTGCGAGGAATTGAAATAGTCACCGTCAGCGGGA
>JAISDC010000183.1 GCA_031265105.1 Verrucomicrobiales bacterium | reverse complement strand
GCTGAACGCTGAACGCTGGCGCGCAAGGCGCGGCATGATCGGGGCGTTGATTTTTGCGTTCATTATCAGCGCCAATATAAATATCCCATATGACCCGTCAAGGGATAAATCTTAATTATTGTAATTATATTTCACCAATGGCTGGGAAGGCAAATATCTCGCGCAGAGACGCGGAGCCGCAGAGTTTTTAATTAAATTAACTCCGCGGCTCTGCGGCTCTGCGCGAGATTTGTTTGCGCTGCCGCCCCATCCTGTCGGCCTATGGAGCGCGGGCGTCTCGCCCGCTTCGTTGCCGGCTGGAAGCCGGCGCTCCCAGTGGGTCAGCGGCGACGGCGCAGTATGGTCAGTAACGCAACGCCGGTCACCAGCAGCGCCCAGGTGGACGGTTCGGGGATGGCGCTGTAGTTCAATAGCAGGCTAGTGCCTTGGAAATCCAGCGTGAAGCCCATGTCCGTCGCCTCTTGATTCAGGCTCCACAGGTCAAGGCCGCTGGTTTGGCCGCTGAGGATGGTCCAACTTGTGTCACTCAACCCGTCGAGGCCGTTGAGGGCGTTGACATGCACGATGTTGGCGCCGGTCAAGGTCAGGCCGTCGCTGAAGTCCAGCCAATCATAATCATCGTCAGCGGCGATGTCCCATTGGTAAATCAAGTCGTTCAAGGCTAGCGCGCCGCTGAGGATCAGCGTGCCCGTGGACAACACGCCGCCGCCGGTGAGTCCCGCGCCAGTATCGAGGGTGAGGAACGCCCCGCTGATGGTGCCGCTGCCGCCGAAGATACCGCCGGACTGCACGCTGACGTTGCGGTCGAGCGCCACGGCGCTGTCATAGACAAACGCGCCGCCGGCGCTGACGTTGATGCCCGCCGTGCGGCTCAGGCTGCCGCTGCCGCTGACCAGCAGGACGCCGCCGCTGACGGTGGTGCTGCCGCTGTAAGTGTTCTCGTTGGTCAGCGTCAGCGTGCCGCTGCCGACCTTGGTCAGCGCGACGATGTAGTTGCCCGGATTATTGTCATAGAAACTGTAGCCGGCGCTGTTGTTGCCGTTGATGCCACCGTAGTTGCTGATGTGCCCGCCGAAGTTGCCGCCGCCGATTTCAAACGTTGTGGTGCCGGTGACGGCGGTGCTGCGCAAAATGAATTGGTGGCCGGTCGCGCCGACCGCGGCGTTGCCGTTGTCGGACAGCGTGCCGATTTTGAGCACTTGGTTCGCCGTCATACCTTGCAGCCAAAGGGGCGCGTAAACGGGCGTGCCGCTGCCGCTGACCAGCGGCTGCGCTTCCAGCACAATGTTCGCGCCCGACCAGTCCGCCACCGCGTTGGTGGCGCCAAACCACGCGCGGTTGACATTGCCGGGCACGCCGGAGCGCAGCCGCAGCGTGCCGGTGAACGCGGACAGGTCGGCGTTGAAGGTGACATTGCGCAAGTCCATGCGGTCGCTTTCAGAAACATTCGCCAGAATCAGTTCGCCGTCGCCGGTCCAGGTATTATTGAACACCATCGGCCGGAAATTTTGGAACACCAGCAGGTTGCCGGTGCCGCTGACGCGCATGGCGGTGGTGAAATTATTCCAGCCGAGCGTGTCCGCATTGTTCAACTGGAAACCGCCGCTGCCCGCCAGATGCAGCGTGCCGGTGCCGAACCAGCCGGCGTTTTGGATGATCATCGTGCTGATGGCGGCGAGGTTGTCATGGATGGTCACGCCGCCGGTGTGGGTGTTGGCGTTGTAAGTGTTGATGCCAAGAGCGGTGGCCTTGCCGCTGCTGATGTCCAGATGCACGTTGCCCTCAATGGCAGTCACGATGAGGCCGGCGAGGATGGTGGCGGTCGAGTCGTCGTCAACCGGCGCGACAAACAGCGTGCCCGTGACGGCGGAGTCATTCATGATGCGCGACGGCGTCAACACCAGGCCGCCGCCCTGGGTGCGGTTGCCGCCGACGGCCTGCACCCGCAGGTCATGGCCGTTCAAGTCCAGCGTGCCGCTGTAGAGCATCAGCACCTGGTGGGCGGTGGTGTCGCCCCAGTCGGCGCCGAGCCTGAGCACGCCGTTGTTCAGCGCGATGTTGCCGCTGCTGCCGCTGGTGATGTCCCCGTCCCGCGACACAAACTGGCCGCCCAGCGTCAGCGTGCCCGTGCCATCCTTGGTGATGGAGCGCGCCACGATGTCGGAGTTGATGGTCAACTCGCCGAGGCCGCTCTGCCAGATGATGAACTCATCATTGGTAGCCCAGCTTTCGCCCATCCGCAGCGTGCCGCCGCTGACGGTGTAATTCTGCGTGCCGACATACATCAGGCCGCCGCTCTTCACTCTCAGCGTGTAGCCGGCGAGGTCGAGGTTGTTGTCACTGGCGGCACTGTCCAGTTTCAGCGAGTTCATCGTGGTGTTCTCGACGAAACTCATGCTGCCGGTGATCAGCGCGTTTTCATTCTGGTTGCCGGTGATCGTGTAGCCGTCGTAGGCCTGGACGTAATCGTCGGTGTCCTTGAACGCCCAGTCGCGCCCCTGGCTGCCGTCCTTGCCGACCGTCACCCACGGGCGCAGGATGCCGTTGACGTTCGCGTTGGTAACCACGCCGCCGCTGACGAAGCCGTCGCCATTCATAGTGAGCTGAAGGATACCGCCCTCGCTGAGGGACAAGGTGGCGTTGGCGAGGCCGCCGACCATGGCCGGGTTAAAGCTTCTGCGGTCAAGCCAGCCGGTGTTCTTGATGGTGGTCGAGCCGGAAACCCGCTCAATCACCATGGAGCCGCCGCCCAGATCCGCGGCGTAATGCCCGATAGAGATGTAGCTGAAGCTTTCCTGCGTCGTGCCGCCAACCAGCGCCAGATGGCTGGAGTTGGGAAAATTAAGTTGGCCGTTGCCGCTGACGTTGCTGATCTTGCTCCCGTCGGTGGCGACATAATCAAGGACGACATCGGCAACCGTGAAATTGCTGTTACCGGTCAGATAGTTCGAGCCGGTGAGCCGGATTTGACCGAAGGCGCCGCTGTTGGAAAAATTCTTGCCGGTGATGTTGCCAATCACCGTCGTGGTCAGCGGCGAGCCGGTGACATACGGATGAGTGGCGCCGTAATTGCTGGCGATGGTCACATCATAGAAAGTGGTGGTTTCGCCGGCGGTGACGGCATTGTAAATACCGCCCAACGTCAGCGTGCCGCCGACCATGAAATTGGCCGTGTAATCGTTCGAGAACACCGTGCCGGTCACCGTGATGTTGGAAAAGGTGTTCTGGCCCGCGTTGTTGAATATCAGCGTCGCGCCGGACCGCTGCACATCACCGTTGATGATCAGCGGCGCCGAGCCGTAATTGTAAAATCCGGTGTTGTTGCCGGTCGGAATCATGGTGGTGCCGGAAGCGGAGCTGAGGGTGTAGGCGGTGGTGCCGCTGTTGAAATAATACCATGAAATACCAGACCCAAGGTCGTTGTTCAACGTCAGCGCCGGGCCGTCGCTGCCGGTGAAATACAACGCGTCAGCGGAGGTCGGCACGGTGTTGGTGTCCCAGTTCGCGGCATCGGAAAACTTGGTCCCGTCCCCCAGACCGGTCCAAGTGAGATTGACCGCTAACAGTGACGGTGAACCAACCAGACACATCGCTGACAGTGACAACGCCACGGCCAGCCCTTTTATTGTTTTATTGGTATTCATAATAGTTCCTCCATTGGCGTTGCCGCAGACTGACCGTCAGCGCCCGGCACGACGGCAAGATCAAGCGCCGCCGGGCGGCAACCGCCGGCAACACCTGTTGAAAAATGAGGAAAAAAACTGAAACTACTTGCGATTCCGCTTACGCTAAAACCGGCAAGTTTATTGAACGCCTGAACGCCTGAACGCCTGAACGCCTGAACGCCTGAACGCCTGAACGCCTGAACGCCTGAACGCAAGGCGCGGCATGATTAGTGCGTTGATTTTTGCGTTCATTGCAAGCGCCAATATAAATATCCCATATGATCCGTCAAGGGATAAATCTTAATTATTGTAATTATATTTCACAGATTTCTGGGAAGGCAAAAGGCAAATATCTCGCGCAGAGACGCGGAGCCGCAGAGTTTTTTAGTTAAATTAACTCCGCGGCTCTGCGGCTCTGCGCGAGATTTGTTTGCGCTGCTGCCCCATCCTGCCGGCCTATGGAGCGCGGGCGTCTCGCCCGCTCGGTTGCCGGCGGGACGCCCGCGCTCCATAGGCGCTTGCCGACATTCCCCGCCCGTTGGCAGTTGCCACTCCCGGTGCGTCACACCACGGCATGACCGGGAGCGCCGGCAGCTTGCCGGCTGTGCTGAAGCCGCCTGCCGGCTGGAAGCCGGCGCTCCCAGTGGGGACAGCGACGGCAGGCATGATCAGCAAACAGCCATGTCGCCGCGCTTTGGAGTACGGCAGTCCCCTGCCGCTTTCTTCGACATTATACGGAAAAAACCTAGATTTTTTTCACGCCTTTTTTCACCAGGCTGGCGCCGTCCTGGATGGCTTTGGTCAGGCGTTCATTGGCGAGGTACAGGAAGGTCAAGGCTTTTTGTTTGACGATTTTGCGGCCGGCGATGGTTTCTTGCTCGCCTTTGATGACGGCCTTTTTCAGCAATTCGGCGGCTTGGTCGATCAGCTTGAGCGCCGGCTCGGAAAGATGCGCGTCATGGACGGATTTGGTGGTTTGGGGGGATGACTTGCGACGGGTGGATTTTTTTACTGCCATGCGGTTAACTTAACCAAAAGCACGGGAAATGCACGGTGAAAAACTTTGCGGCTTTGCCTCGCCGCGCCGTTGCGTTAAAATATCCGCCGCGTTATGGCAAAAATTCTCGTGGCGCTGTCCGGCGGCGTGGACAGTTCGGTGGCGGCGGCCCTGTTGCAGGAGCAGGGGCACACGGTCAGCGGCGCGTACATGAAGAATTGGATCAACGAGGAAAATGTCGCCGGCAACTGCCCGTGGCAACAGGACATCGAGGACGCCGCCGCGGTCGCCGACCGGCTCGGCATGCCGTTCCGGGTGGTGAACTTGATGCGGGAGTACCGCGAGCGGGTAGTGAATTATTTGTTAGCGGGCTATGAAGCGGGGGTCACGCCCAATCCCGACGTGATGTGCAATCGCGAGATGAAATTCGGCGCGCTGCTGGATTACGCGCTGCGGGAGGGATTCGACCATGTCGCCACCGGCCACTACGCGCGCAAGGTCGCTGACGGTGAGTCCTTTGACATTCTCGAGGGCGCGGACCCAAACAAAGACCAGTCGTATTTCCTCGCGCTGCTGCGGCAGCGGCAGGTGGCGCGCGCCCTGTTTCCGGTCGGCGACCTGCCCAAGCCGGAGGTGCGGCGGCTGGCGGCCAGGTTCGGCCTCGCCACCGCGGCGAAGAAAGATAGCCAGGGGATTTGTTTCATCGGCGCGGTGAAGATGGCGGATTTTCTCGCCAAGTTTATTCCCGACCGGCCGGGTGACATCGTGGACGCGCGGGGACGCCGGCTCGGCGAGCATCGCGGGCTGCACTTGTACACGCTCGGTCAGCGCAAGGGCATCCGGGTGCCGTCGAACACGCCTAACCAGGCTTATGTCGTGCTGGAGAAACGGGTCGCGGACAACGCGCTGGTCGTCGGCTTCGACCGTCCCGACACGCCGGGATTGTACGCCACGGAGTGCGTGGTGGCGCGGTGGTCCTTCACCAACCGCCCGCTGACGGTGACCGCCGACCGCGAGGCCAGGCCGCGCTATCGCGCCCGCCGCCAGCGGGTGACCTTCACCCCGTCAGCGTCGGCGGCCGGCGTCGCGCGGCTGAAATTTCACCAGCCGCAGCGCGCCCTGGCGCCGGGACAGATTTGCGCGTTGTACGACGGGCCGCAGCTGCTCGGCGGCGGGATTTTTACGGAGATTATTTACCGATGAAATACATATCGTGGAACGTCAACGGCATCCGGGCCTGCCAGAAAAAAGGCTTCGCGCAATTCGTCGCGCGCGAGGATCCCGACCTTCTGTGCCTGCAGGAAGTGAAGGCGGAGCGGGGCCAGGTCGCATTGACGCTGCACTGCAACTATCACGTCAACTGGTACAGCGCGGAGAAAAAGGGCTACTCCGGCACCGCCGTGTTGTCCAAAGTCGCGCCGCTGACGGTGACCTACGGCCTCGGCGACGTTGAACTTGACCGGGAAGGGCGGGTGATCACGCTGGAATTCGCGGATTATTTCCTGGTCAATGTTTACACGCCAAATTCCAAGGACGGCCTGCAACGCCTGCCCTACCGCCACCAAATCTGGGACCCGCGCTTTTTGCAACACCTGCGGCAACTGGAGCGGCGCAAGCCCGTGGCGTGCTGCGGCGACCTCACCGTGGCGCACCGGGAAATTGACCTGGCGCATCCGGCTGACAATCATTTCAGCGCCGGGTTCACCGACGAGGAGCGCGCGGGCTTCGAAAATTATTTGCGGGCCGGGTTCATTGACACCTTCCGCGAGTTTGAGCCAGGCGGCGGCCATTATACGTGGTGGAGCTACCGCACGGCGGCGCGCGAGCGGAACATCGGGTGGCGGATTGACTACTGGCTGATTTCGCCGGCGCTACGCCCGCGCTTGCAAAAAGCCTGGCTCATGCCCGAGGTGCCCGGCTCCGACCATTGTCCGGTCGGCATGATTTTGGCATGAGCAAGCGCAAATTTTAAACGCCCGCCCACGCGGCGACAGGCGCCATTTCTTCCTTATCCGACCGCTGTTCGCGGCGCAGGCCGTCCGGATTCAGGTATTGGTGAATGACCTCGTTGATACGGTACCACGCCTGCTGGTCTTCCGGCGTCAGCTTGGTGGCCACCGCGCACATGGCCTGAATCATTTCCTGCTTGGCTTGACTGACCAGGGCCGCTCCCCGCGGGGTGATTTTAATGAGGATTTGTCGGCGGTCGGTCGGCATGGTGGCGCGTTCCACCAGGTTGGCGGTGACCAGCCGCTCAATCAGGCCGGTGGTGGCCGGAGTGGTATGGCCCATGAATTTGGCCAGTTGTCCCATGCTCAGCGACTCGCGGGCGGACAGGAGTTCCAGCAAAATAAATTGGGTCAGGGAAATTTCACTGAGCGTGCGCTTGAGGATGTTGGTCATCAGATGACGCTGTTTGAAGATGACGATTTCCACCAAGCGGTGAACTTGTTCCGCGTTGATGGCAATTATATCGTTGGTTATCGGAGTTTGAACAGGAGTAGGGGTTAGGGTTTCCATTTAATGACGCGATTATATTTAATTCTATTAATCTAATCAAGAGTGAAATGATTATGATTTGAAATAATTTCATCGTGCCTACCACGGTCGGTTGATTTTGAGCTTTCCTACTGCCAAAACCTCTTTGGTACTTTTGCCGGTGTTGACAAAGGTCACGCGCAGCGGCTTGGGAATGTTCGGGCGCGCGCGGGGGTAGTCGGCGCCGTAGTCGAGCGTCACGGTCAGCGAGTCAAAGTCATAACGCGGCCCATAACTCCCGCCCCATAATGGTGAATTTTCCGGTACTGTGTCAGATAGATTTTCCTAGTGTTTTTAAATTACGCGGCACCGCGCCAACTTAAAAAACTCAAGCAACCCAAAAAACTTTTAAATTCCCCTTGACGCTCCCCATCAGCCTGCTACTTTCCGTTCCATGATTTCCGAGCTTGACAACGCGGCAGCCGGGCGAGTACGTTACTCTCTCTCGCTCTCTCGCTCTCTCGCTCTAAGCATCACTCCTGCCTCGACGCCTTAATTTCCCCGCAGGGTTTTACCCCTTTCATTCCCCATGCGGTAACATCCCGGCGGGATACCACCCCGTCACGATTAGCGTCACCTCCCGCACGGTATAATACGATTCCGGCGACGCATGATTTGCCTAATGCAAACTCCGGCCACGAAGACGCCAAGGCGCGAAGGAAGTTTTTTACAGGGAGAACATGGAGATCATGAAGGTTTTAAAAAAATAATCTCCATGCTCTCCATGATCTCCCGGTAAAAAATGCTTTGTGCTTTTTGTGTTTTTTGGTGGCCATTAAAACCAAACAACCAGAAAACCAATGAAAATGAAACTGAAACTAAACCAATCCAAACTCAAACTGATCCTTCTCTGCGCCCTCAGCGCCTCCGCGTTGAATGTCTTCGCGGACAACAAAGTCGTCACCAGCAGCACCACCGAGTCGAATCAGTCCTACAACGACAGCGACCCCACCCTGGAGGCCCTGAACGTCGCCACCAGCGCCGTGACCTACACCGGCACCAACATCATCCTCAGCACCACCAATAACGGCGCCGCTGACAACGTCGTCGGCAGAGGCGCTTACATTGACAATGGCGCCGTCCTGTCCCTCACCGGCGGCAGCATCACCACCATTGGCAGCTTCGGGATGGCGGTGCATCTCGTCAACACCAGCAGCGGCACCGTGAACAATGTGAACATTCAGACCGGCGGATATCAGGCCTACGGCACGTGGGTGGTTAACTCCACACTGGCGCTAACCGGCGGTAGCATCAGCACCACCGGCAGCAACGGGTATGGGATTGTTCTCGTCACCAGCAGCGGCACCGTGAACAACGTGAACGTGCAGACAACCGGGGCGCGCGGCGACGGCATGAAGGTGGCTACTTCCTCCAACCTGGCGCTGGCCGGCGGCGACATCAGCACCACTGGCAGCAGGGGGTATGGGATGTGGTTCGAAACCAACAGCAGCGGCACGGTGAGTAACGTGAATATTCAGACGACCGGGGATTACAGTCACGGCGCGTATGTAACGAACACCTCCGCCCTGACGCTGACTGACAGCGACATCAGCACCAGCGGCAACTCGGCGTACGGGATCTTTGCCACTGGCAGCAGCACTGTCACCGTGAACCTGAACGGCAATACCCTGAGCAGTACCGGCGCCAGCGACAGCCACAGCATCCTCGCCTCCTCCGCCACCGTGGCTCTGACCGGCAGCAACGGCAGCGTCATCACCGGCAACGTGTGGAGTCAAGGAGGTTACTCGCGCGTCGAAATCACCCTCAGCGGTGCCGGCACCGAACTGCACGGCAATCTCAGACAGACCAATGTCACCAGCGTCATCAACCTCAGCATCGGCGCGGGAGTCCTGCTCGAAGGCAGCGGCGAACTGGACAGCCTGACCTTGGAAAGCGGCGCGATCATCGGCTACGCTGGCGATGTGTTGCGGGTCACCGGTGAAATCACCATCGGCGACGGCATCACCATCGACTTCAGCAGTCTGACCGAGACTGGGGACTATCTGGTATTCGACTGGAGCGGCGCGACTGGCGGCGACAGCATCAACGTTGACCAATTCAGCGTCACCGACCCCGGCATCGAAGGCACCTTCAGCGTGGCGAACAACCAACTGACCTTCAACGCCACCGCCGTCCCGGAACCCTCCACCTGGTTCCTCATCGGCGCCGGCCTCGGCGCGCTGGCCCTCATCCG
>JAISDC010000182.1 GCA_031265105.1 Verrucomicrobiales bacterium | reverse complement strand
CGGATGAGGGCCAGCGCGCCGAGGCCGGCGCCGATGAGGAACCAGGTGGAGGGTTCCGGGACGGCGGTGGCGTTGAAGGTCAGTTGGTTGTTCGCCACGCTGAAGGTGCCTTCGATGCCTTCCCCGGCGATGTTGAATTGGTCTTCGCTGATGCTGCCGCCGGTGATGATCGCGCCGGTCCAGTTGAGCACTTGATAATCTCCGGTCTCGGTCAGGCTGCTGAAGTCGATGGTGATGTTGTCACCGATGCTGATGGTGTCGGCGACCAGCAGTGTGTTGGTGAAGCCGAGGATGGCGCCGTCTTGCATGGTCAGGTTGTCCAGGCTGCCACCGCCCTCGAACAGGGCATCTGCGCCGATGGTCAGGGTGATGACGCTGTCGGCACCGTTCTGGCTGAAGTTGCCGTGCATCTCGGTGCCCGCGCCGTTGAGGGTGATGGCAACGGTGCCGCTGGTTTGGCTCCTCACGACGCCGGTGATGACGCTGCCGTTGCTGCCGGTCACTGTCACGGTGCCGAAGTCGCCGGCGAAGATGCTGTAGCCGTTGGTGCCGGTGCTGCTCAGGGTGTTGCCGTTCAGGTCCGCAGTGATGGTGCCGGTGCCGCTGACAAAGAGACCATGTGACGCGCTACCGGTGACGCGGATGTCGCTGTCGGTCAAGGTCAGGGTGGAGGAGCTTCCCATACTCACACCGTGGGCTCGCTCCCCCTGAGTCTGAATATTCACGTTGCTGAGCGTGCTGGTGCTGGTGCCGGAGCTGGCAAGCCCGTGCCCGGCGGTGCCGGTGGTGCTGATGGTGCCGCTGTCCAGAGTCAGGGTGGAGGAGGTTATCACATTAAAGCCGTAACTGTTTTGTCCCTCGGTCTGGATGTTCACGTCGTTCACCGTGGCGCTGCTGGTTTCGCCGACCTGAACTCCAACTCCGGTAGTGCCGGTGGTGTAGATGGTACCGCCGGTGAGGGTCAGGGCGCTATGTAACATATAGATGCCGGCGGCCTGTGACGCGCCGTGCGTGGTAATGTTCACGTCGTTCACCGTGGCGCTGCTGGCGTCGAGGCGAATCGCCCCGCGTGCGTCGGTGGCGTAGGTGGTGATGCTGCCGCCGTTCATGGTCAGGATAGAATCAATACCCGCAAACACGCCGTAGCCGCGCACCCCGGTGGTCTGGACGGTGACGTTGTTCAGGGTGCCGCTGCTGGCGTTGAGAAGAGAAACCGCATACCCGTAGCTGCCGCTGGTGGTGATGCTGCCGCCGGTGAGGGACAGGATGGCGTTATCAATATAGGCGCCGTTGCCGATGGCGTTTAAGTCGTCGCTGTTATTGGTGGCGCTGAGGGTGATGTTGGTGCCGCTGTAAGTGACGCCGTTGGTGGTGACGTTCAGCGCCGCTAGGTTGGGGTCGCTGTCGTTGTAGGACGCGCCGGTCTCAATGGTGCTGCTGGTGATGATTTTGTTGTCTGCGAAGACATTCAACGCGGAGACGCTGAGGGCGCAGAGAAGGATCAGTTTGAGTTTGGATTGGTTTAGTTTCATTTTCATTGGTTTTCTGGTTGTTTGGTTTTAATGGCCACAAAAACACACAAAAAGCACAAAGCATTTTTTACCGGGAGATCATGGAGATTATTTTTTTAAAACCTTCATGAACTCCATGTTCTCCCTGTAAAAAACTTCCTTCGCGTCTTGGCGTCTTCGTGGCCGGAGTTTGCATTAGGCAAATCATGCGTCGCAGTATTCAATTCCCGCACCGCAGGATGCGCATCATGCAGTGCAGTATTCGACTCCTGCACGGCAGGATGCGAATCATGCAGTGCAGTATGCGTTTCCTGCACGGCAGGATGCGTATCATGCGATGCAGTATTCGCTTCCTGCATGGCAGGATGTGAATCATGCGGTGCAGTATTCGACTCCTGCATGGCAGGATGCGCATCATGCGGTGCAGTATGTGTTTCCTGCACTGCATGAAACGGCTCCCGCCAGGCAGGAATCGTATTATAACGTGCAGGAGGTGACGCTAATCGTGACGGGGTGGCATCTTGCCGGAGTATTGCCGCATGGGGAATGAAAGGGGTAAAACTCTGCGGGGAAATTAAGGCGTCGGGGCAGGAGTGATGCTTAGAGCGAGAGAGCGAGAGAGCGAGAGAGCGAGAGAGCGAGAGAGCGAGAGTAACGTACTCGCCTGGCTGCCGCGTTGTCAAGCTCGGAAATCATGGAACGGAAAGTAGCGGGCTGATGGGGAGCGTCAAGGGGAATTTAAAAGTTTTTTAAGTTGGCGCGGTGCCGCGTAATTTAAAAAACCTATAAAACTCAAGCAACTTAAAGAACTTAACCAACTCCAACGGCCATTGTTTACAAAAACAGCTTCGATTTTCCCGCTGACGGTGATAGGTTCCCGCGTGCATGGAACGTTTGGACGGTTATCTGATTCTCAACAGTCTGCGGCTGATCGGGCCGGTGCGGGTGCGGCGCTTACTGGACGCGTTCGGGTCGGTGGAAAAGATTTTTTTGCAGAGCGCGGCGTCACTGTCAGCGGTGGCGGGCATCGGGCCAAAGGCGGCGGCGTCCATCCGCGACTGGGAGCAGCATTTCGACCCGGCGGCGGAGTTGGCGGAGTTGCGGCGGCTCAAGCTCGGCGTCATTGACCGCGAGGACGCGCGGTATCCGCAGCAGTTGCTGGAAATTTACGACCCGCCGCTGGTGTTGTATTATCAGGGCGATTTGGCGGCGGCCAAGCGGCGCGGCATCGGCGTGGTGGGGTCGCGGCAGACGTCGCCTTACGGGTTGGAGACGGCGAAGAAGCTGTCCTACCAGATTGCTTACGCGGGGCTGCCCGTCGTCAGCGGGCTGGCGCGCGGGATTGACACGGCGGCGCATCAGGGCGCGCTGGCGGCGAAGGGCCGCACGGTCGCGGTGCTGGGTTGTTCGCTGGACTTGATGTATCCGCCGGAAAATCAGGCGCTGGCGGAGATGATTGTGGAGCGGGACGGTTTGTTGTTGTCGGAATTTCCGCTGAAGACGCCGCCGGACAAGCAGACTTTCCCGATGCGCAATCGCATTGTCAGCGGGCTGTCGGGCGGGGTGCTGGTGGTCGAGGCGGGCGCTGACAGCGGGGCGCTGATTACGGCGCGGATGGCGCTCGACCAGGGGCGGCAGGTGTTCGCGGTGCCGGGGCGGATTGATAATCCGCAGTCGAAGGGCTGCCACCGGCTGATCAAGGAAGGCGCGAAACTGGTGGAGTCGGTGGAGGACATCCTGGCCGAGTTCGAGTTTTTATTCCCCAAGGCCGCTATCAGCGAGCCGCGGCGGACGTTGCCGGCGGATTTGTCCGCTGACGAACGGGTGATTCTGGAGCATTTGGGGCTGGAAGAAGTTCATCTGGATGAACTGACCCGAAAATGCGGGTTGCCATCGGCACGGATGTCCTCTACTTTGCTCCGCTTGGAAATGCGTAAACTGGCGCGCCAGTTGCCGGGTAAATTTTTTGTAAAGACCGATTAACATGAGCAAGGCACTGATTATCGCGGAGAAGCCGAGCGTCGCGGGCGACATCGCCAAGGTGCTCGGCAAGTTCAAGAAAGACAAGGACTTCTACGAGAATGACGACTATGTCATTTCCTCGGCCATCGGCCATTTGGTCGAAATCAGCGCCGGCGACGCCGACCCGAAGCGCGGCAAATGGAACATTGACAATCTGCCGGTGGTGCCGGCCCGTTTCGCGCTGAATCCGATTGAGCGCACCGAGGCGCGGTTCAAGTTGTTGAAGAAGCTGGCCGCCCGCAAGGATGTTGACTCCCTGATCAACGCGTGCGACGCGGGCCGCGAAGGCGAGCTGATTTTCCGCTATATTGTGCAATTGGCCAAAATTCAGAAGCCGGTGCGGCGGCTCTGGTTGCAATCCATGACGCCCGACTCCATCCGCAGCGGGTTCCGGCAGTTGCGCTCCGACGAGGAGATGCAGCCACTGGCAGCGGCGGCGCAGTGCCGATCCGAGGCTGACTGGCTGATCGGCATCAACGGCACCCGCGCGCTCACGTCGTTCAACTCCAAGGGCGGCGGGTTTAATAAAACCACCGTCGGCCGCGTGCAGACGCCGACGCTGGCCGTCCTGGTCAAGCGCGAGGAGCAAATCCGGCGGTTCCAGCCGCGCCCGTTCTGGGAAATCCACGCCACGTTCGGCGCCGCTGCCGGTGACTACGCCGCGCGCTGGTTCGACGAGAATTTCAAAAAATCCGCCGCTGACGATGACGAGGGCAGCGAGCGCCGTTTGGAAAAAGCCGAGCGCATCTGGACCCGCGCGCAGGCCGACGCCATCGTCAGCGCCTGTGCCGGGCTGCCCGGCATCGTCGAGGAAAAGAGCAAGCCCACGACGCAACTGTCGCCGCTGCTGTTCGACCTCACCTCGCTGCAACGCGAGGCCAACGGCAGGTTCGGTTTCCCCGCGCGCATGACGTTGAGCATCGCGCAATCGCTCTACGAAAAACACAAGGCGCTGACCTACCCGCGCACCGACAGCCGCTATCTGCCGGAGGATTATTTGCCCACCGTCAGCGGGACCTTGCGCCACCTGCCCGACCCGCTCGCGCCGTTCGCGCAAAAAATCACCGCCAGCGGCTGGGTGCGGCCCAACAAGCGCATCTTCAACAACGCGAAAATCTCCGACCACTTCGCCATCATCCCCACGCCGGACGCGCCGAATCTGGCCAAGCTCAGCGAGACCGAGTTGAAAATTTACACGCTGGTGGCGCGGCGGTTCATGGCGGTGTTTTACCCGCCGGCGGTGTTCGAGGTCACCACCCGCATCACCCGCGTCGGCGAGCACGCCTTCAAGACCGAGGGCAAGGTGTTGAAGGAAGCCGGCTGGCTGGTCATTTACGGGCGCGAGGAGCAGGCCGCCGCCGCCGGCCCGGGCGCTGACGCTGACCACGCGCCCGCGCTGCCGCCGGTCGCTGACGGTGAGCAAGTCGCCGGGAAAAATTACGACCTTATCGAGGACCTCACCCGCCCGCCCGCGCGTTTTTCCGAAGCCACGCTGCTGTCGGCGATGGAGGGCGCGGGCAAGCTGGTCGCTGACGATGAGCTACGCGAGGCGATGTCGGAGAAGGGCCTCGGCACTCCCGCGACGCGCGCCGCCATCATCGAGGGCTTGATTTTTGAAAAATACGTCGAGCGCAACGGCCGCGAACTCAAGCCGACGGTCAAGGCGTTCGACTTGCTGGAAACCCTGGAAACGCTGAAGATCGACGCCCTGTCTTCCCCGGAACTAACCGGCGAATGGGAATACAAGCTCAAGCAAATCGAGTACCGCAAACTGACCCGGCCCGAGTTTATGAAGGAAATCGAGAATATGACCCGTGACACCATCGAGCGCATCCGTCGCGGCGGCGATCCCGCGGAAGTGGTGTTGCATAACACCGAGCTGATCGACCCGTTCAGCGGCAAAAAAATGCTCAAGACCCTGAAAAATTTCCGCGCCGAGGACAACTCCTTCGCCGTGCCGAAAATCATCGCCGGTCGTGTGATGGCCGAGGATGAAGTGCGGGAATTGCTGGAGCAGCGCGTGGTCGGGCCGCTGGATGATTTCAAAAACCGGATGGGCCGCGCCTTCAGCGCCTACGTGCGGCTGAACGACAACAAGGAAATCACCCTCGACTGGGGCGCCGTCGGCGCTGACAGTGAGGAAGCCGCGCCGGATTTCAGCGGCCAGGAACCGCTCGGCATCTGCCCCGCGACCGGCCGCCGCGTGTTCGAGACGGCGAACGCCTACGTCACCGAACCCGCTGAGGGTGAGAAACGCAGCGGCAAGGAGGCGTTCCGCATGTCACGCAAGATTCTGGAGCAGGAAATCAGCCGCGAGCAAGTGATCAAGCTGCTGAAGGAGCGCAAGACCGACCTGCTGACGCATTTCATCAGCCGGCGCACCCGGCGCCCGTTCAAGGCGTACCTGGTGTTGCAGGACGACGGCAAGACCGGTTTTGAATTCCCGCCGCGCGAGGCCAAACCACCCGGCGGCGCGGCCAGGAAATCCCCGTCAAAAAAATCCGCCCGCTGACCATGACGCAATTGGTCAAGTTTGCGTAAGCTGGCGCGATACCGAGCAACTCAACCAACTTTTCTTCCTTCAATATGCAACCAACAAGAAAAATCGCGCTGGTGACCGGCGGCAGCCGGGGCATCGGGGCGGCGGTGGCCAGGCGCCTGGCGAGGGACGGTTTTGATATTTGGCTGAATTACGCCACCAATGAAACGGCGGCGCTGACGGTGCGGTCGGCGATTGAACAGGCGGGCGGCCGGTGCGCGTTGTTGAAATTCGATGTCGCTGACGCCGGCGCGGTGGCGGCGGCGCTGACGGTCAGGTTGGAAAACGAGACGCCGTTGGTGCTGGTGAACAACGCCGGTTTCCGCCGCGACGCGCTGCTGGCGATGATGAAGGATGAGGATTGGCAGGCGGTCATCAACGTGACGTTAAACGGTTTTTTCAATGTGACCAAGACCGTGCTGCCGGCCATGATTCATCGCCGCGCGGGACGGATCATCAATATTGCATCAGCAGCGGCGCACTTCGGCGTGGCGGGGCAGGTCAATTATTCGGCGGCGAAAGCGGGCTTGCTGGGGGCGACGCGCTCACTGGCAGCGGAAGTAGCGAAGCGCGGGATCCTGGTGAACGCGGTGTCGCCGGGTTTCACGGACACGGAAATGCTGGCGGGCCTGCCGCTGGAGCAAATCAAAAAACAAATCCCGCTCGGCCGCCTCGGCACGGTGGAGGAAATCGCGGACACCGTGGCGTTCCTGGCGTCACCGTCAGCGGCCTACATCACCGGCCAGACGCTGCAAGTGAACGGCGGCATCGGGGCGTGAAAAGGGTTCTTCAATAAAATTTAACCGCAGAGACGCGGAGACGCGGAGATTTTTAACCACGGATTAACACGAATGGACACTAATGAAAAAGGCAGCCACGGTCAGCGGCTGCCTTTTGCATTTTAATTCGTGTCAATTCGTGTGCATTCGTGGTTTAGAACTGGTGCCGATAGCCGGCGGTTAGGCCCCAGGGTTTGTCGTACTTGTCGCCGAAGGAGGCTTCGTAGTCCAGGTGCAACTGGTTATTAGCGTCCAACTGCCAGATGAGGCCGCCGCCTAGTTCGGCACGGGCACCGTCAGTGTTGGCGCGGATGTGTTGGTAGCCGTTGTGCAGGGTGCCGCCGCTGCTGATGGTTTCGACGCCGCTGATCTTCACGTAGGGTTGCAATGCGCCGCCGTTGGTGAGGTTGATGGTTCTACCGAATAGGCTGCCGAGGCGGAGTTGCAGGGCGTCGAGGTCTTGGGCGCTGATGGTCATCGGGCCGGCTTGATAGTCTTCGGCGAGGATGTGGAGGTAGTTGACTTGGAACTGAGGCTCAATGAACCAAGCATCGCTGAAGGTGAACTTCTTGCCAATCTCAATGCTGCCGCCGATGTTTACGTCGCTGTAGCTGGCTTTGAGTTGAGTGTTGCCGTAGGGGGCTTTTAGGTCGTTATCGACACTGGCAGCCTTGAAGGTGGCATCGATGTAGAAGCCGCTGGCGTGGAGCCAGGTGGCGTAGAGGCCGCCGTAGTAAGAGTTGATTTCACCGTCAGCGCCGGGGGTGCGGTAGTCGAGGTCGCTTCTGCCGTAGCCGGCATAGACTCCAAGATAGAGGTCACTATCAGTGCTGATGGTGAACTTGTGATCGGTGCCGAGATCGACGCCGTAGATGAGTTGTTCGTAGGCTTTGCCTGATACTTGGCTGCCGACGTTTAGTTGTTGGCCGTAGCTTCTGAGCCAGATGTTTTCGATTAGGCTATGGTATGGAGCGCGGACATCCTTGTCCGCCAGCGGGCGGGACGCCCGCGCTCCATAGCGCAGGTCGCCCATGCGCTTTAACAAACTGTTTTGCTGCGCGAACCACATGCTTTGCTGGACGGCGATGGCGCTGTTCAAGACGGAGCCGGCCGGGCTGATGCTTTCTTCCTTGATGCTGATGGT
>JAISDC010000200.1 GCA_031265105.1 Verrucomicrobiales bacterium | reverse complement strand
TCGCCTTCGCTGGCGAAGCTCAGCGCACTGTCAGCGTCCACTAGCAGTACCGAATTGGCGGCGAAGTTCAACTTTTGCCCGTCCGCCAAGTCCAGTGTCAGCGCGTCGGTGGCATCGAGAATGCCGCTGACGCTGATGCCGCCGGTGCTGGTGGTCAGCAGACCGGAACCGCCCAGGGTCGCGCCGGCGCTGACGGTGACGTTCGCGGTGGTCAGGCCGCCGTCCACCAGCAAGGTCCCCTGCTCCACCTCGGTATAGCCGCTGATGGTGGAGCTGCCGGTCAGTCGCAGCGTGCCGGTCGCGAGGGCGGAGTCGAGGCCGCCGATGTTGACGCCGTTCACCAGCAGCGAGCCTTTCTCACCAATCGAATCGCCCAGCTTGCCCCCGAAGGTCGCTGTCGCCCCGCCCCACACGGCGATGTTTGCCCCGCGCGAGCCGTCGCTGCCAGACGCCAGCAAAATGTTGCGGTTCGCGTTGATGGTCAGGTCGCTGCCGGCGAGCAACGTCGCCCCGCCATTAATCAACACCGTGCCCTGGTTCACGTGGCCGGTAATCGGCGCCGCCGCTGACGGTGCCGCGCCCAAACCACTGTCAGCGACGATGCCCAACATGCCTTCCGCGATGGAGGTCGGGCCGGTATAAGTGTTTTCCCCGGTCAACAACAGCAGGCCGTCACCGGTCTTCTGAATGCCCTTGTAATCCATCTGGCTGCTGATCACCCCGCTGATCATGGCATAGTCGGCGCCCGAATCGGGGTTGTCAACCACCTCGATTTGGCGGAACAAATTGCCGCCGCTGCCGTCCTGACGACCGGTGTATTGCCCTTCGCCACTGAAGGCCGCCGACGTGGACGCGCCCAGATCAATGTTGTTGACCAGCGTCACCACGCCCTTGGCGTATTGGGAGCCGAGTTTCATCACGCTGTAATCGCTCAGGATGCCGCTGGTGATTTGCCAGGTCAGCGTCCGTCCGTCGCCGCCCACGTTCACCGTCAGCCCCGCCGCGCTGCTAGCAGCAAATCCGCCGTCATACCACATGAACGAATTGTTGTTGGCACTGGCGAAAATGCGAGTGAAGTTGCCGCTGGCTTGCAACACGCCGCCCTTCAACCAAAAACTGCTGTGACTCTCCCAGTTCGCCTGCGCCACCCCGTTCAGTTCCAGCACGCCGCTGTTGAGATACACCATCTGCCAGAAAGTTTGCGGCGAGGTGATTTGCAGCAGGCCGTCGCCGAACAACGTCAACCCCACGAAATTATTGTTGTTGGCGTAGTTGAGTTTGTTTTCAATCCGGTTGCTGCCGCTGGCATAGACGGTCAGCTCGCCCGTGCCGAGGACGATGGTACCGCTGCCGGTGATGGCGGCGTTGTTCATGATTAGGCCGGCCTGCGAACCGGCGGCGCCAGCGCCCACGGTTAGCGTGTAATCGTTGGCGATGGTGCCGTCGTTGCGCAGGGCGTAAACCGCGGTGTTGTCGGCCAGCGCGATGTCGCCGCTGTGTTTGACCACCGAGGTTCCAGTGGCGGTAGCGAGGTCAGTGGTGTAAGTCGCTTCTTTCAGCACCACGCCGCTCGTGACACCCGCGGTACTGGTGGTGAGGAACGAGCCGGCGCCGGTCACACCGTCAGCGGTGACGATGGAGGTATTCATGATGCCGTTGGTCAGCACCGGCAGCGCCGACTCACTGCCGAAGACGGTGAGTTTTTCCGCGCCGCCAAACTCCGTCAGCCCGTGCGCGGCGGTGAGCACCAGCGTGCCGTTCTGGTTGCGGACAAACTTGGCGTTGGTCGAGGCCGCGTTGCCCAGTTGGAAGTCCAGGCTGTTGTTCGCGCCGCGGTCCAGCAACAGCGTGCTGTTGCCGCCAAGCTGGGTAATGTTGGCAGCGTTCAAAAGCGACGCGCGACCGTAGGAAATGGCGCTGGCGGCAGAGGCGGTCATGCCACTGACGGTGATGTTCTCCCCGCTGCCTTCCGGCGCGATCCAAATCGTGCCGCCCGCCAACGTGAGGCCGATTATGGCGTTCACGCCAGCGACTCCCGCCACCACGCCGCTGGTGCCGGTCACTTTAATCACACCCTGACCCGCCACGTTCAGCGGCGAGAAGAAGATGTTGTCGTTCGCCATGCCGAGGGATACCGTGAAGCCCGGCGTAATCACCACGGCGTTGCCGGCCGCGAGCAGGCCGTTGTTGCCGACGTTGGTTTGCAAGCCGACATACTGCGTGCCGGCCCCGTTGAACACAACCGGCGAGCCGCCCGTGATCTGCCCGGTCCAGACCTCCATCTCCGACGAGCCGTCCAGGTTGAAAATATAACCCGCGCGCGCCCAGCTTTGCAAATTGCCCGCGCCGGTCAGGCCCGTGAACGCTTGCAGGGTATTCGCGTTTTGCCCGACGCCGCAGTTCGCCAGCAAGGCGCCGGCCGCCAAGTCCAGGCCGCCGTACACATACAAGTCGCGCCCGATGGTCAGCGTGCCTTGTTCCACGCTCACGTTGCCCGCGATGATATTATAGACTTGCGACACCGAGTTGCCGGTGATGTATTGCCCGCGATTGTTCTCGCCGTTCTGGACAAAGGCCAGTCTGGCAACGCCGGCGCCGGTTTTGACAATATTCAATATCGCGCCGGCGCCAGTCTGCAAGTCGCCGTAAAACGCGTCCGTTTGCACCGTCCAGTCATTGGCGCGGTTGACGGTCAGCGTCGCCTCGGTGCCCGCCGCGAAGTTGCCGACCACGGCGGTCATGCCGTAATCCAGCGCGACCTTGCCGGAATACATGTTCAGCGACTGGATGCTCCAGGTCGTGAGGTCGTGACCGTTCAAGTCCAGCGTCGCGCCGGCGGTGGTCAAATTGATCGTGCCGGTGGCGAGCAGCACATTGTCAGCGCCCAGTTGCAACACGCCCTGGTTGATGTTCACGATGCTCGCGTTGCTGGTGCCGCTGACGATGAGATCGCCCGCGCCGGTCTTGGTCAGCTTGGCCGCTGACAATGCGGATTCGATGTTCAGCGCGGCGGCCGTGTTGTGTTGCTGGATAATGAACTCGCCGCCGCCCGCCGTCAGCGTGCCGCCCGTGATGGTGGCACCGTCAGCGCCCGCGTTCGCCGCGAACAGAATGCCGCCGTCGGTCAGCGTGTTGTTACCGCTCAGCGTCAGCGTCGCCGGCGCGCTGATTTTCAAATTCTTCGCCGTCGCGCCGTCAGCGACGCTGTCCGTGCTGACATTGACGTTGTCACCCGCGCCCCACTCCGCCGTGTACGTCGCCGCGACGAGGCTGCCGCTGCTGGCGCTGGCGTAGTCGTCGCCGTTCAACGTCGCCCACGCGCCGAGGTCGCCGTCAGCATTCGTCGTGGTAAAACTGCCGCCGCTGCCGTTGACCAAAAAATCCACCGTCGCGCCGCCGGTCGAGGCGCTGCCGCGCGTGACGCTGCCGGTGTTGAATACCGCCGTTTGCCCCGCGCCGGGCGTGACGATGACTTGATTCGCGCCGTTGAGCACCGTCAGCGTGTCCAGCGTCTCCGCGCTGGCCGCCGCGGCGTTGCCGATGAGTTCGACCGACGCGCCGCCGCCGCCCAGAATCCAGTTGTTACCGGTCCACATCGTGCCGCCGAGCACCAGCTGGTTGGAAATTTTTTCCGCGTTCAGCGAAGTGTTATCGAGCACCAGCCGGCCGCCGCCCAGGACCTGTGTCGCGCCGGTGTAACTGGCGCTGCCGGTGAGCGTCCACGTGGCGGAGGAAAACATCGTCAGCGCCAGCGTCGTCGCGCCGGTCAAGGGCGCCTCGGGGTCAGTGCCTTGCCCGACACCGTCAGCGAGGTGGTCGTTGATGACGCCGCCGCTCGGCCCGTACAATTGCAAGCCGACCGTGCCGCTGACGTTGGTTTGCAAGCCGGCGATGGTTTTGCGGTCGTCGGTCGTGCCGAATATCAGGGTGTTATGCTGCGACGGCGCGCTGTTGTTGACAAAGAAAACCGTGGAGTAATTCGCGGCGTTGAAATTGCCGCCGACGTAGAGGTCCGTGTTGAATTGATACGTGAGATTACGATAACTCATGCCCGCGCCAAGGATAATGCCGCTGCTCGACCAAAGCGGTTCGTTACCGCCGCCGAAAATCATCGCGCCCGTGCCGGCGAACGTAAGCACATAATTCGCGGGCGGAGCTTTATCACTCTGACGCTGGTCATAAAAGGAGAGGTAATTAAGATTGTATATGTCATTCAGCGGTACCGTGCCGGAGTCATAATACGCGCCGGCGCCGGGATAAGTGTAGCGATCGACGATGCCGTTGCTGCCCGGCAGCGGCGTCTCACCGGAACCAAGTTCATACACCGTGCCGCCCAGCGACCAGTCGCCAAACTTGGTGGCATTGTCCCAAGTCACCGCCGCCCGCGCTGACGGTGAGCCGGCCAAACAGACCGCTGACAGTGACAACGCCACGGCCAGCCCTTTGATGGTTTTATTTGTGATCATAATACTTCCTCCGATTGAGTTACCGCAGACAGACCGTCAGTGCCCGGCACGACGGCAATATCAAGCGCAGCCGGGCGGCAACCGCCGGCAACACCAGTATGAAAAACAGGGAAAAAAGCGCTTGCGGTTCCGCTTACGCTGAAATTGGCAAGTTTATAGAACGC
>JAISDC010000199.1 GCA_031265105.1 Verrucomicrobiales bacterium | reverse complement strand
GCGTTCAGCGTTCAGCGTTCTATAAACTTGCCAATTTCAGCGTAAGCGGAACCGCAAGTAGTTTTTCTCCCTTTTTTCTAGCAGGTGTTGCCGGCGGTTGCCGCCCGGCTGCGTCTGATCTTGCCGTCGTGCCCGGCGCTGACGGTCTGTCTGCGGTAACTCAACTGGAAGAAATATTATGAATACCAATAAAACAATAAAAGGGCTGGCCGTGGCGCTGTCACTGTCAGCGGTAATCATGGCCGGCGTACCGTCAGCGTCAGCGTGGGTGTCGTGGAACGGCGGTAATTATACTTGGCCGGATGGCGGCGTGGTGTATGAACTGGGTTCCGGTGATGCGCCGGCCTTGGGTGCCAATGGCTTGGAGGTTCGCAATTCCACCGGCGGCACGATGAGTATGTTGGACGACGTGGTCAACATCGGCTGGATTCGCTTGCAGGAGAGCGCGCGTAATCTCAACTTCACCGGCACGGGCGCATTGGTTTTTGGCGGTGACACTTACCAGCCCGGCGCGGCGAATTCGGGCATCTTTCTGAAAACCAGCATACTGGCGGCCAACCAGGTTTTCAGCTTCAACACGGACATTTACGTCGGCGGCAATTTCAATGCCACGACCAACAGCGGGCTGGTGATCTTTGGCAACATCGACGCGCCGCAGTTCAACAACACTCTCGTCTTTGGCGCGACCGACGCGCGCAAGACCATCGCCGGCTTGCAAACTAACACCAGCGGCACGGCCGAGCTGCGGCTGTTCGGCGTCGGCGGCGGCATGATTCACGACTATCTCGCCGACGGGGTGAATCAGGCGAGCGGCGAACAGACGCCGTTGACCGGCACGACGACGCTGGGGCTGACGATGCTCTCCTCCGCCACCTGGACGCTCACCGGCAGCGGCGCTTACACCGGCGAAACGAAGGTCATGGGCGGCGGGCGGCTGGTGCTGGACAACTCCTCGCTGAACGCGGAGAAAATTTCTGACCGTCTGGTGCTCGGCGGCACGACCTGGGGGCCGAACTCGGATGGCGTCCCAATCTGGTTCGGCGGCGGCGGCGCGACGGTGGAACTCATCGGCAGCGACACGGCGGACAGCGCGGAAACCCTGTCCACGCTGACGCTGCTCAACGGCGGCAACCGCCTCATCGCCACGGCCAACGGGCACGCCACGATTTTCAATCTCGGCACGATTACGCGCGGCAGCGTCAGCACCGGCGGCGCGACGCTGGATTTGCAGGTCGACGGCGCGGGCGCGGCGTTCAAGACCGCCAACACTGACGGTGACCTCGGCGCGTGGGTGACGCTCAACGGCAGCGACTATGCCAGCGCCAGCGGCGGCGACGTTGTCGCGGCGACCTATGCGGGCTGGGGCGCGGGGAACAATGTCAGTATCAGCGCCGACGAAGCGCAGTCCGGCGGGACGGCGAGCAAGCTGAAAATTGACGGCGGTGCGACGCTGACGCTGGACGGCGACAACACGCTGACGGACGGCGGCATTCTGTTCGCAAAAAATTCCGGGTCGGGGAATGCGACCATCATCGGCGGCACGCTGACGGCGGACAACGGCGAGTTCATCATCCAGCAGCACAATACCGACGGCGCGCTGGAAATCGCGTCGGCACTGTCAGCGGCCACGCTGACCAAGAGCGGCGCGGGCGATTTCATCCTGTCCGGCGCCAGCAGCGCGAGCACCGTCAACATCAACGCCGGCAGCCTGAAACTCGGCGCTGACAACGCGCTGGCCGGGGCCGCCACCAGCGCGGGCGTGGTCAACGTGGATGTCGGGGCGACGCTGGACCTGAACGGGCATTCACTCACCGTGTGGAGCCTGCAATCGCGCAACGCCTACTATGGGCAGGTCTCGTTGGAATACGGGCGTTCCGCCGTGGTGGGCAACTTCACGGCGGGCACCGAGGCGACGCTGATTATCAACCGCGCCGACACTCCGGCGACGATGGTTGACGCTTTCTATGGCGATTTTGCCACCGGCGACGGCGCGGTGATGAACATCGTCAAGACCGGCGGCGGCTACGCCCGCATGTTGTGGGGCAGCAATAGCGACGGCAACCATACTGGCGGTTATGTGGGCAACACGATGGCGTATATATATGACCTCATTGCCGGCAACGTGCGCGTGGAGCAGGGCACCCTGGCCTTGGGGAACAGCCTGTATGTGTATGGCGGCCTGGAGGTGGCGGCGGGCGCCGTTTTTCGGGTTGACGGCAGCGGCCAGTATGGTTTTGGCCTCCCCGCGTTCACGGGCCTGACCGGCGCGGGCAACATCCAAAGCAGGGCGCAGGGGCAGGGGGTGCTCATTCATTTGGACGGCTCCGCTGACGCTGACGTGTGGAGCGGGCAGATGGACAGCAACACGTCCCTCATTTTCAACGGCCAGGGCGCGCAGTTTGTCGGGCAGCAGACCATGAACAGTGCCAACGGCATCTTCGCCGCCGGCAAGGCCGTGGTGATTACGCCGGGGCTGACGCAGGCCACCGGCGTCACCGGCCGGTTGGCACCGCTGAACGTGGCCGGGCAGGGCGTGATTAAAGTGACCGGCACTGACGGCGTGGTGGCCGGCGCGGGCGGCAACGGCCCGGCTGGTATCTCTTTCGGCGGCGGCACGATTTGGATTGCGCCGGATGGCAGCGGGCAGAATGTCACCGTCAGCGGCCAGACCGCCGCCGCCAACAGCACCATCGCCTACGGGCGCGCGGCGAGTGTCAACACCACCGGCAATCTCACCGCGCTCGGCGGCAACAGCACGCTGCTGCTGGACCGCGGCGCCAACACCAGCCTGGACTTTCAGTATGGCAACGCCGCCTCGACCGCCGCCGCGTTCACCCGCACCCTGAACGGCACGCTGGTGCTGAAAGCCGCGCACGGCCTGGCCGAGTTTGGCGGCGCGGAAAAATTCACCGTTTTCGGTGACAGCGCGGCGCTGCCGCCGCTGACCTACGGCATCATGAACACCAGCATTGTCACCAGCGACACCAATGGCGTCGGCTCGTTCCTCACCACCAGCACCGTGGGTGTCACCAACGGCGTGTTATTCAAGGAGGCGAGCTACACCACCGACCTTGTCAACGCCACCGGAACCTCGGTGGTCAAACACAGCGGCGACATCGCGCTGGCCGACCACACCGCGGTTTACGCCTTGCGCAATGACGGCATCATCGCCAACGATTACACGCTAACCGTGGGCACTGGCGACGCCGGTTTGCAGACCGGCCTGATCATGAACAACGCCGCCATCACCGGCACCGGCGTCATCAGCCTCGGCTTAAGCGAGTTGACTGTTTATGCCAGCGGCAGCAACCGCATTGAAAACAAATTTAGCTATGCTGGAGGAAATCCAGGAGCGGGAATAGTTGGACTGACACTGTTCGGTGACGGCCTGTTGCACATCACCGCGCCGCAAGTTTTCTGGGCGATGGTGTATCTCAACAGCGGGGTGCTGGAACTCGACAGCGTGGCGACAGCCAACTGGGACTCGCACAGCAGTTTCTGGCTGAAGGGCGGTGTGTTGCAAACCAGCGGCATCTTCGACCGCACTCTTAGCGGCGGCAACTCCGGCTCGTTCATGTGGTATGACGGCGGTTTCGCCGCCGCCACCGCGTCCAATCTGACGGTGAACGTCAAGGACTCAGCCGGTAATTCGCCGACGCTGACTTGGGGGATGTATGGGTTTATGAGCGATTACAGCGTGCTGAAACTTGGCTCCGCCTACGCCCAGGGCGCCGTGACGCTGGTGAACAACATTGACCTCGGCCTGTCCAACGCGGGCGGCTGGTGGGGGCAGGATCTCAACAGCGTGAACGGCTTGGAGGACGCGACCGCCGGCGCGCTGTTCCGCATGATTGAGGTGACGGACAATCCCGACACGGGCGCTGACTACGCCATTATCAGCGGCGTCATTTCCAGCACGATGGGCGACTACAAGGGCATCCAAAAGAGCGGCGACGGCCTGCTGTTGTTGAAGGGGGAAAACACCTACACCGGCCCGACCTCCATTGCGGAAGGCATGTTAGGCATCGTCGCTGACAGTGGCTTGGGCGCGGCACCGTCAGCGGCGGCGCCGATCACCGGCCACGTGAACCAGGGCACGGTGTTGATTAACGGCGGCGCGACCTTGCTGGCTTTCGGTGACGTGACTCTCAGCGCCAACCGCAACATCCTGCTGGCCTCCGGCAGCGACGGTTCGCGCGGGGCGCGCATTGCCACGGCGGAGAACGGGATACTGACCTTCGGCGGCAAGTTGGGCGATTCGGTCGGTGAACAAGGCTCGCTGTTGGTCAACGGCGCGCTGCGGCTGACCGGCAACTCCACCATCAGCGGCTTCACCGAAGTGGAAGAAGGCACGCTGCTGGTGGACGGCGGCCTGACCACCGCGCATGTTGTCATTGATACCGGCGCGAAACTCGGCGGTTCCGGCCTGCTGACCACCAGCACCGGCGGCATCAGCGTCAGCGGCATCCTCGATGCCACCGACGCGCTGACACTGGACTTGGCGGACGGGCAAAAGTTGAACTTCGCCGCCAATTCGGTACTGCTAGTGGACGCTGACAGTGCGCTGAGCTTCGCCAGCGAAGGCGA
>JAISDC010000114.1 GCA_031265105.1 Verrucomicrobiales bacterium | reverse complement strand
CGTCATGCGCGGCGAAGAAATGGTCGGCAAACCCGTCGTCGAAAAAGTCATCGTCGGCAGAGACATCACCGTCGAGGAAGAAAAAATCTAACCAAAACTCCGGCCACGAAGACGCCAAGACGCGAAGGATTTTTTTACAGGGAGAACATGGAGATCATGAAGGTTTTAAAAAGTAATCTCCATGTTCTCCATGATCTCCCTGTAAAAAATTCTTTGTGTTTTTTTGTGGCCATTAAAACCAAACAAACAGAAATAACCCAATAGAACTCACCAACATGAATACCAAACTAAAATCAATCCTACTCCTCTGCGCCCTCAGCGTCTCCGCGTTGAACGTCTTCGCGGACAACAAAGTCGTCACCAGCAGCACCACCGAGTCGAACCAGTCCTACAACGACAGCGACCCCACCAAGGGAGCCCTGAATGTCATCGGCACCGGCGTCGCCTACAACGGCACCGATATCACCCTCAGCGGCAGCAACAACTGCGACTACCCCTGGTACAACGCCATCGGCACCGGTGCCTATATTAACAATGGCGCCAGCCTGTCCCTTACCGACAGCACCATCACCACCAGCGGCAGCGGCGGGCACGGGATTAGCTTCGCCGAGTTTGCCGGCGGCGGCCTCACCCTGAACAACGTGACCATTGCGACGACCGGGAATGACGCCTTTGGCATGTTCGCTGACTATCTCACGCTGCCCCTGACCATGAACGGCGGCAGCATCACCACCAGCGGCAACAATGCATCAGGGGCGTGGGTGGGATCCAGCGGCGGCAGCACCATAAGCAACGTGACCATTGCGACGACCGGGGACGGCAGCCACGGTGTGGAATATTTGGGTTCCTTGACCCTGATCGACACCGACATCCGCGTCACCGGCGACGGGGCGTACGGGATTAATAACATCAGCGGCGACAGCACTGTGAACCTGGACGGCAACACCCTGAGCAGCACCGGGGCTGACGGCGGCAGCATCTACAGCCAAAGCGGCAACGTGACCCTGACCGGCAGCAACGGTAGCCTCATCACCGGCGACGTGGTTGTTACATACGGCGTGACCGACCTCACCCTTACCGGCGAAGGCACCGCCCTGCACGGTAATTTTGTAAAGAGCGAGGATGGTGGCACTATCAACTTCACCCTCGGCACCGGAGCCCTGCTGCACGGCAGCGGCGAACTGGACAGCCTGACCCTGGCAAACGGGGCCCTCATCGGCTTCACCGGCGACGTACTGCTGGTCACCGACAGCATCACCATCGGCGACAACATCACCATTGACTTCAGCAGCCTGACCGAGACCGGGGACTATCTGGTATTCGACTGGAGCAACGCGAGCGGCGGCGAAAGCATCACCGACACCCAATTCACCCTCGCCCCCGACACCGGCATTGAAGGCACCTTCAGCGTGGACAACGGCCAGTTAACCTTCAACGCCACCGCCGTCCCGGAACCCTCCACCTGGTTCCTCATCGGTGCCGGCCTCGGCGCGCTGGCCCTCATCCGCCGCCGTTCGTCCTAACGGCACCTTGGCCCACAGAGAACCACAGAGCAGACACAGAGAGCCACAGAGATTTTATTAAACTAAAAAACAAACTCTGTGCTTCTCTGTGCCTACTCTGTGTTCCTTTGATTCGCTACGCTAGGGTCATTGGAGCGGGCATGGAGTAGCCCGCTGACTTTAGTGACCAATCAAAAATCTCTGCGCCTCCGCGTCTCAGCGGTTAATCTGCGTATCTTGGCGGCGCAACTTTTTCCGTGTTTCCGGGATTATCTGCTTGGCAACCTGCAAGCGATTTTTTAGTTTACTTCCCTTATGGCCGTTAACGACGATTATATTCTGGAGCTGCTGGTCAACGCCGGAATGATTTCGCAGACTGACGCGGCCTCGGCCAAGGCCCAGGCCACGCAACGGGGCGTGGCGGTCGCCGATGTGCTGATCCAAAACGGGTTGGTTTCCAGCGAGGATATTTTGCAGGAAATGGCCAATGAAACCGGCACCGAGTTTCTGCCCGTCATTGATCATGTCGAACAGGATGCCATTGATTTGTTGCAAAAGGAGCAGGTGCGGCGTTATCACATTCTCCCGTTGTCCCGGCACGGCAATGTGGTGCGCGTCGCCATCAGCGACCCCCTGGATTTCGGCACGCTGGATTCGCTGCGGCATATTTTAAAGCTGGATGTCGAGCCGGTCATCGTGCCGCAACCCGAAATCAACAAAACCATCGCGCGCTTTTACGGCGAGTTGGATGAAAGCGTTGATTCGCTGATGAACAGCTACGGCGACCTGGGCCTGGACGTCAAGGATCCCAACAGTGAAAACCTTGACACCGGCGGCAAGGAAGCCGAGGGTGACGCGCCCATCATCAAGATGGTGTACGGCATCATCATGGACGCTTACCGGCTGAAGGCGTCGGATATTCATCTGGAGCCGCTGGAAAAGCGCTTCCGCCTGCGTTATCGCATGGACGGCGTGTTGCAGGAAATGCGCGACCCGCCCAAGCGTTTGCAATCCACCATCCTCAGCCGCATCAAAATCATGGCCAATATCAGCATCGCGGAAAAACGCCTCCCGCAGGACGGGCGTATTTCCATTGCCTTGCAAGACGGCAGTTCCGTGGATTTGCGTGTCTCGACCGTGCCGACGGTGCACGGGGAATCCATCGTCATGCGTATTTTGGACAAGACCGGCCTGCAACTCGGTCTGCCGCAACTGGGATTTTTTGCCGACGACCAGGCCACCATGGAACGCATCCTCGGCCTGCCGGACGGGATTTTCCTGGTGACCGGCCCCACCGGCAGCGGCAAGTCAACCACTTTGTACGCCTGCCTGAATTCGCTGAACAAGCCCGACCGCAAGCTGATCACCGTCGAGGATCCGGTGGAATACGAGGTGCCCGGCATGAACCAGGTGCAGGTCAACGAGGACGCCGGCATGACCTTTGCCGCGGCCTTGCGCTCCATGCTGCGCCAGGCGCCGAACATCATCATGGTCGGTGAAATTCGCGACGCCGAGACCGCCAACATCGCCATCAACGCCTCCCTCACCGGTCACTTGGTATTCAGCACCCTGCACACCAACGACGCGCCTACCGCCGTCACCCGCCTGATTGACATCGGCGTCAAGCCGTTCCTGGTGTCCTCGTCCATCCGCGCGGTCATGGCCCAGCGCCTGATTCGCAAGGTCTGCGCCAAATGCGCGCAACCCTACACCCCCAGCGACATTGAATTGCGGGCGCTGAACCTGAACTCCACGCAAATCGCCGAGGCCAGCTTCAAGCACGGGCACGGCTGCGACACCTGCCGCGGCTCCGGGTACAAGGGACGCAGCGGCATCTTTGAGATTTTTGTCGTGGACGATGAACTGCGCACGTTGATTAACGACCAGGCCGGCATCAGCGCCATCCGCCAGCGGGCGCGCGACCTGGGGATGCGCACGCTGCGCGAGGACGGCATCCGCAAGGTCGTCGCCGGGGTCACCACGCCGGAAGAAGTCATCTCAGCCACCACCGGAGACAAGGATTAGCCTCATGAACGCCCACTTCCTCCTTTCCTTTTTGACCGAGCAAGGCTTGATCCGCCAGGAGCAGTCCACCGACCTGATGGAAGAAGCGGAACGCATGGGCAAGCCGATTGAGCAAATCATCGCCAATTTCGGCATCATCAGCGAAGACAAATTGCTGGAACTCATCGCCGACCGGCTCGGCCTGCAATTCGTTGATCTTTCCACGGCGCAGTTCACCCCGGAATTGCTCAGCACCATTCCGCCGCAAACCGCGCGCATCCACGGGGCGCTGCCGGTGGCCTTTTCCAAGCAAGCCGTGACCGTGGCGCTGAAAGACCCGCTGGACTCGCAATCCATCGACGACTTGCGTTGGGCCATCAACCGCGACATTCAAGTCGTGGTCGCGCCCATCAATCAAATTGACGCGCTGCTGGCGCAATACTACGGCACCGAGCAGGATTCGATGGACGAACTGCTGTCGCAACTGGCGGGCGAGGCGCAGAAAATTTCCGAGACCAGCCTGGACGACCAGAGCGCCGCCAGCAGCGCCCCGATCATCAAGTTCGTCAACACCATCATCGCCAAGGCCATCCAGGCGCAGGCCAGCGACATCCACTTCGAGCCGTTCGAGAAGGAATTCAAAATCCGCTACCGCGTGGACGGCTCGCTGTATGAAATGGCCCCGCCGCCCAAGCGCCTGGCGCTGCCGGTGATTTCCCGCATCAAGGTCATGTCCGGCCTGAACATCGCCGAGCGCCGCATCCCGCAGGACGGCCGCATCCAGACCAGCATGGCGGGCCGCCAGGTGGATCTGCGCGTCTCCACCCTGCCCACCCAGCACGGCGAAAGCGTGGTGCTCCGCGTGCTCGACCGCAGCGTCATCAATCTGGATTTGGAAGCGCTCGGCATGCCGGATTACCTGCTGGATTACATTGTTGAAACCATCAACAAACCGCACGGCATCTTCATTGTCACCGGCCCCACCGGCAGCGGCAAAACCACCACGCTGTATTCCTGCATCAAGAAAATCAACACCATCGACACGAAAATCCTCACCGCCGAGGATCCGGTCGAATATGAACTTGAAGGCATCCAGCAAGTTCAGGTGCACGAGGCCATCGGCCTGACCTTCGCCCGCGCCCTGCGCGCCTTTTTGCGCCAGGACCCCGACCGCATTCTGGTGGGTGAAACGCGCGATTTGGAAACCGCGCAGATTGCCATCCAGTCCTCCCTGACCGGCCACCTGGTGCTGACCAGCCTGCACACCAACGACGCGCCCGGCGCCATCACCCGTTTGATTGACATGGGCGTGGAGCCGTTTTTGATTTCCGCCACCCTGGAGGGCGTGCTCGGTCAGCGGCTGATCCGCCGGGTGTGCTCCAAGTGCAAAACGCCGTACGAACCGACTGAAAGCGTGCTTGCGCAAATCGGTTTGTCGGCGCACGATGTCGGGGACAAATCGTTCTACTACGGCGGCGGTTGCGAGTATTGCAACCAAACCGGGTACAAAGGCAGGAAAGGCATTTATGAATTGTTGGACATCAGGGAGCCGATTCGCCAGCTCATCACAGCCAAGGCGCCGACCGTGGTGATACGGCAAAAAGCCATTGAACTCGGCATGACCACCCTGCGCCAGGACGGTTTGCGCTGCATTTTTGACGGAGAAACAACCATCGAGGAAATCCTGAAATATACCTAAAGCCTATGCCAATGTTTAACTACACCGCGGTTGATGCCACCGGGCAGCAAAAAACCGGCGTCATGGATGCCCCCAGCACTGCCGATGCCACGGCTAAAATCAAGCAACAAGGCTTGTTCCCTGTCACGGTGGTGGAAGTCAATGCCGCCACGGCGACGTTGTCCGGCAAGCCCGTCAAGAAATCCTTCTCGTTCGGCCAGCCGAAAATCAAGGGCAAAATCCTCATGGTGTTCACCCGTCAATTGGCCACGCTGATTGACGCCGGCATGCCGTTGCTGCGCAGCCTCACCACGCTCATCAAGCAGGAGAAAAGTCCCCCGTTGAAAAACGCGATGGGCGCGCTGTCCGACTCGGTGGAAAGCGGCAGCACCTTCTCGGACGCCCTGGCGCAACACCCCTCCATCTTCAATAAACTATACGTGAACATGGTCAGGGCCGGCGAGGTCGGCGGCGTGCTGGAAGTGGTGTTGGTGCGACTGGCCGAGTTTCAGGAAAAATCCCAGAAAATCCGCAGCAAAGTCATTTCCGCCATGGTTTATCCGGTGGTGGTGCTGGTGATTGCCATCGCCATCCTGGCGTTCCTGCTGCTGTTTATCGTCCCCAAATTCGAGGCCATTTTTAAAGACATGCTGGGCAACAAACCGCTGCCCTTCCTGACGCAAATGGTCGTCGATGTCAGCCGCTTTGTGCAACACAACATCCTGATCATCGCCGGCGTGGTGGTGGTAGTGGTGGTGGCGTACAAGATTTTCTCCAAAACTCCCGGCGGCGCGGCGTTAATTGACCGCCTCAAGCTCAAATTCCCGTTGTTCGGCGACCTCGTTAGCAAGACCGCCATCGCCCGCTTTGCCCGCACCCTGGGCACCCTGGTTTCCAGCGGCGTGCCCATCCTGCAAGCGCTGAACATCACCAAGGAAACCTCCGGCAACATCATCATTTCCAACGCCATCGGCAACATTTACGAAAGCGTCAAGGAAGGCGAATCCATGGTCGGCCCGATGGAACACAGCGGTTTGTTCCCGCCGATGGTGGTCAGCATGATTCAAGTCGGCGAGGAAACCGGTCAGTTGCCGGCCATGCTCACCAAGGTGGCCGACGTGTATGAGGAAGAAGTGGACGTGACCGTGGCCGGCTTAACTTCCCTGCTTGAGCCGATTATGATCGTATTCCTGGCGGTAATCGTCGGCACCATCGTCGTGGCGCTGTTCATGCCGTTGATCACCATCATCACCCAGTTGCAATCGCAAACCGGCTCCTGATTAAACAGTTCGATACCAGGCTTAAAAAGCACAGGCCAACCCCTGTGCTTTTTCAACCAGCAACCCATCCGTGGTTAAAAAAACTTCATACCCCCGCGCCGCCATGCCTGTTGCCTCAAAACTAAAGGGGTCGTCCCAGGCTAGTTAAGGTTTTTGCAAGCAATAATGAGTGGAGGCGGCCCTCATCCGCCACCGTAAATAACGAAGCCGCATTAACGCAAAGACGCAAAGGAACAAAGGC
>JAISDC010000107.1 GCA_031265105.1 Verrucomicrobiales bacterium | reverse complement strand
ATACGAGGCCAACCAGCGGAATTCCAAAGTGCTGTGCAAGAAATTGCGCTGAACTATGGCCTTGCGCTTTGACCTGGCGCCAGTAATTCCCCACTCGCAGAGGGGTGTCCGCGCAAGCGGACGGGGTGTTTCAGCGTTCGTAGGAACTCTTTGGGGAACATGACTTGTCAAAAGTGTGATTTATGATTACATAAAGTGTATGTTACAAAATACAATATCAGAACTATTTAAGACGCAACAACTTCCGGTGGTCGAGCCACCGGAGATTCAGCGGGCGAATCGCGCCAATGTCAAGCTGTTGCCAGGCTTCGCCACCGTCCTGACCGGTATCCGGCGCTGCGGAAAAAGCACGTTGCAAGCCCAGTTGATGCGTGATTTTCCAGGCGCGTTTTATTGCAATTTTGAAAACCCCGGACTGTTCGGCATGGATGAGCGTGATTTTCCCGCGTTCCTTGCCGCACTCGATGCCGTGACGTCACCGTCAGCGGCGGTGTTTCTCGACGAGGTGCAGGAAATTTCCGGCTGGCAGCGGCTGGTCCGCGCCTTGCTCGACCGCGGGCGCATGACGTGCGTCACCGGTTCCAACGCCTCGCTGCTGGGCCGCGAACTGGGCGCGAAGCTGACCGGGCGGCACCTGTCGCACCGCCTCCAACCGTTTTGTTACTCGGAATACCTCGCCTTCACGGGCCGGGCGCGCGGACGCGACTCGCTGCTGGCGTGGCTCGACGACGGCGGCTTTCCGGCCTATCTGCGGACGCGCGACGCAACGCTGTTGTGGGCATTGTTGCGCGACGTGGTGCAGCGCGACGTGGTGTCGCGGCACAACTTGCGTGAGGTTTCGCACGTGATGAACCTCGCGCTATTCCTCTACGCGCACACCGGCCAGCCGTGCTCCTTCCAGGGCCTCGCCAAAAATCTCGCCATCCCCGGCGCGACGCAGGTCGCCGCCGCCGTCGAGTTTTTGCGCGACGCCTATCTGCTGCTGATGGTGCCGAAATTCAGCCAGTCGTTCAAACAGCGCGTCGTCGCGCCGGCCAAATACTACGCCATTGACAACGGCTTGCGCCGCGCCTGCTCGCCGCAACACGCGCCCGACACCGGGCGGCGGCTGGAAAACGCGGTCGCGCTCGAATTGTTCCGCCTCGGCCACGCGCCGGCTTACGCCGCCGAGAAGGATGCGTGGGAGTGCGACTTTGTGACCGTCAGCGGCGGCGCGGTCACGGCCAGCGACGGCATGAACAGCGGCGCCGCCGTGCAAGTCTGCTTGGAGTTAAACGACGGAAATTTCGCGCGGGAAACGCGCGGCCTGCTCGCGGCGGCGGCGCTGGCGCGAACCGACCACGCCTTGATCCTGACCTTAGACCAGCGCGACACCGCGCTGGCGGACGGCAGGAACATCAAGGTCATTCCCGCGTGGGAGTGGCTGGGATAAGCATGTTATCCAAGGTGCTGTGCAAGAAATTGCGGTGAGCCGCTGACGGTGACTTAGCCCAGCCGGTCAATGTTGCGCCGCAGGCGCTGCAACGCGGCCAGATGGCATTCCGGCAGCAAACCGTGCAAATTTACCGGCACATTCAGCAGGAAATTGGCGCCGCGCGCGGTGGCGGTCAGCCACATGCCCAGCAACTCGGCATCGTCGCGCGGCGGATCATTCTCGGTGTGAAACCATTCGCGGCTGATGGTGTCGCACACCTCGCCGGGCAGATAATAACGCCGACCCTCGATGTCGCGCCACTTGAGGTGGCCGGGTCGGCCGGGGTGGCCCGGATAACCGGGCTGGCTGGGCGGCAGGTCGCGCTCAATGGTGATGACGTCGGTGGGCCAGGTTTGGTCCAGATCCAGCGCGGCGCCGCTGCTCATGCCGTTGTTGGCGACGATGACCGCGTCCGGCTGCCAGGCGGCGATTTGCGCGTATTGCCGCGCGCGGAAATGGCGCGGCAGCACCGCCGGGATGTCAATCCACACCTCGGCGATTTTGCCGTAGCCGGTCAGCAATTCCTCCAACTGCGCCAGTTGAAATTCGTGATAAGCGGGCGTGGTGAAGGTGCCGTGCGCCCAGCGGTCGCCGTAGGAGCGGCGGAGTTCTACCGGATCGCTGGGCGTGACGGAGCCGAAACGATGATGATTATCCCACGAGCAATAATACAGGCCGGGCCGGACGCCCCGGCGTTCGCAGGCCCGGACGAATTCCGCCACCACGTCGGTGCGGTTGCCGGAGTTGCCGACGTGGTAATCCGTGTGCCGGCTCGGCCACAGGCAGAACCCGGCGTCATGCTTGGCGGTCAGCACGGCATAGCGCATTCCGGCGTCGCGGACGGCGCAGATCCACTGGTCAATGTCCAGCCGGTCCGGCGCGTAGCGCGCGGGCGGCAGCCGGCCGAGGGAATGCTCGGTGCCGTCGTAGGCGTTGATGCCGCAGTGAATGAACATGCCGTAACGCAGCGCTTCCCAGTCCTGGAGTTGCCGGGGCGTCAGTCGTTGGGCGCCGCGGTCACGGTCAGCGGCGGGGACGGGGTGGTGAGCGGTCATGTCGCCAACATATAGTGGATTCCTGCTCGATGGCGATAGCGGAGTAAAATTTAACTTTTGAATTTCAGCGCGGGCGCGTTATCATCGCCGCCATTCACCATGCAACCTCCCGCTGACCGTGTCGTTGGAAAAAAAGTGCAATTGATGGCGACTTGCCTGTGCGACGCTTTTTTTGACGATGTGGCCAAAGCCACGGTGCAGGTGTTGGAGTATCTCGGTTGTGAGGTGGAATTTCCCGCCGGACAGACTTGTTGCGGGCAGCCCGCTTTCAACGCCGGCGACTGGCCGGCGGCGCGCCGGATGGTCCGCCACGCCGCGCGACAGTTCACCGGCAGCGGGCCGGTGATTTTGCCGTCCGGCTCGTGCGCGGCGATGCTGTTTCACGGCGCGTTGCTGGCGTTCGAGCGCGAACCGGATTTGCCCGCGGTCAACGGTCTGGCGGGACGCGCCTGGGAAGTGCTGGATTTCATCGTCAGCGGCCTCGGCGTAAAAACCTGGGAAGGGACTTGCGCCAAAAAAATCGCCTTTCACAGCTCGTGCCACCTGCGCGGCACCGGCACTCCGGCAGCGGCCAGGCAGTTGCTAGGCAGTTTGCGCGGGTTGGAGCTGGTCGGGCACGCCGAGCCGGAGCAGTGCTGCGGTTTCGGCGGCACCTTCAGCGTCGCGTTCCCGCATGTCTCCGCCAACATGGGCTTGTTGAAATTGCAAAACATCCGCGCCGCCGAACCCGACTTGCTGGTGGCGGCGGACATGAGTTGCCTGATGCACCTGCGCGGGCTGGCGGAGAAACAACACCGGCCGCTGCCGGTGAGCCACGCGATTCAGGTGTTGCGCGACGCGCTGGTGGCGGAGGGGAAAATTCACCACGAATGAACACGAATAAACACGAATTTGCGGTGCCACATTTCGGCCAGCCGATTGACCGGTTCGTCGCCACCGTCAGCGACGAGGTGTACGCGGCGGTGCATTCGGCCTCGGCCATCAAGTCGGACAAGCGCGCGCAATTGCTGGCCGCTGACTATGCCGACCCGCTACGGCTGCGCGAGTTGGCCGGGCAAATCAAGCGGCACACGCTCGACCATCTCGACCAATACCTGCCGCAAGCCGTCGCCAGCCTGGAGCGCAACGGGGCGCGGGTACACTTCGCCGCTGACGATGACGAGGCGCGGCGCATCATCGGCGACCTGTTGCAACAGCGCGGCGCGAAGACCGTGGTCAAGTCCAAGAGCATGGCGACCGAGGAGATTCATCTCAACGACTACCTCGCCGCGCGCGGCATCGAGAGCGTCGAGACCGACCTCGGCGAGTTCATTTTGCAAATCGACGGCGACACGCCGAGCCACATCGTCACGCCCGTGGTGCACAAAAACCGGCGGCAAATCGCGCACAGTTTCGAGCGGCACGGCCTCGGCGCTTACAATGACGAGCCGGAGACCATCACCCGCCGCGCGCGCCGGTTCATGCGCGACCGGTTCCTGCGCGCCGACGCCGGTCTCACCGGCGCGAATTTCCTGGTGGCGGAATCGGGCCGCCTGGTGCTGGTGACCAACGAGGGCAACTCGCGCTTCTCACTGTCAGCGCCGCGCCTGCACATCGCGCTGGTGGGCATTGAGAAAATCGTGCCCGCTGACCGTGACCTCGGCGTGTTCCTGAATTTGCTGGTGCGCTCGGCCACTGGCCAGCAATTCACCGCCTACACCGAGTTCATCAGCGGCCCGCGCGCGGCCGGCCGGCCGAGCGGCGCGGAGGAGTTGCATGTCGTACTGCTGGACAACGGCCGCGCCGATATTTTGGGCACCGAGTACCGGGAAATCCTGCGCTGCATTCGTTGCGGCGCGTGCATGAATATTTGCCCCGTGTACCGGCAGGCGTCCGGCCACGCTTATCGCGCCGTGTATCCGGGGCCGGTCGGCGCGGTGCTGACGCCGCTGCTGGCGGGCGAAAATTTCGCGCGGTTCGCCGACCTGCCGAAGGCGTGCAGCGTGTGCGGCGCGTGCGGCGACGCCTGCCCGGTGAACATCGCGCTGCCCGACTTGCTGCTGCGTCTGCGCGACCGGGCCAAGCGCGAGGGCGCGGCACTGTCAGCGCGCGGCACGCCGCCGCTGGGCGGGTTCGCCGCCGTGGCGACGCGTCCGCCGCTGTGGCGGGCGGCGCTGACGTTGAGCCGGCTGGCGAACCGGCTGCCGCTGGACTGGCTGCCGGTGCCGCCGCTCAGCAGTTGGACGCGGCGGCGGACGCTGCCGGAGTTTCGCGGCGGAGCGTTCAGGCAATGGTTTAAACAACGGGGGAAGCAATGAATTTGCTGGCCGCGAAAGAACGCATAGAACGCAAAGAAAAATCAGCAAAAATTCTATGCGTTCTATGCGTTCTTTCGCGG
>JAISDC010000058.1 GCA_031265105.1 Verrucomicrobiales bacterium | reverse complement strand
GCGCGAAGGATTTTTTTGGTCTGCAATTCCCTTGCTGTGCAGGGGTGGTGCGCGGTACTGGGAGCGCCGGCATCCTTGCCGGCTGTGCTGAGACCATCTGTCGGCTAGAAGCCGGCGCTCCCAGTGGGTCAGCGCTGGCAGGCACGCTCAGCGGCCAGTTCCTGCGCCGGTGGCGGCAAAAGAGAGTTTCATTAACGCAAAGGGGTAACGGCGCAAAGAATTTTTTTGTACCTGCAATTCCCTTGCCGTGCAGGAGTGGCGCACGGTAGTAGCACTGGGAGCGCCGGCATCTTGCCGGCTGTGCTGAAGCCATCTGCCGGCTGGAAGCCGGCGCTCCCAGTGGGCCAGCGCCAGCGGCGTTGAAAGAGAGCTTCATTAACGCAAAGGCGCGAAGGATTTTTTTGGTCTGCAATTCCCTTGCTGTGCAGGGGTGGTGCGCGGTACTGGGAGCGCCGGCATCCTTGCCGGCTGTGCTGAAGCCACCATCTGCCGGCTGGAAGCCGGCGCTCCCAGTGTAGTCAGCGCTGGCAGGCACAATCAGCAGCCAGTTCCCCCACCCCCCGTCATCCCGAGCAGAGCCGAGGGATCGGCTCGCCTCAGCAAACCAGCCAAACATTCCCCCGCTGACCATGCACTCGCCCCTTTGCGTTAAATTTGTTAAAAAAATCATGAAAACCATTGCTTTAGTGCGACGATTAATGTAATGTCGCATTTGTTGTCGGCGTAAGCTGATGGTGACCACCGAAAAAACATGGGTGGTTTAGCCGAGGTGAAAAACCGATAACTCGCTGAAGATGATTGACATAAGTCATAATTCAAGTGAATCGCGCTCACGCGCTCACGCGCTCACGCGCTCACGCGCTCACGCGCTCACGCGCTCACGCGCTCACGCGCTCACGCGCTCACGCGCTCACGCGCTCACGCGCTCAACGCCTACCCTTGGGCCGTTAATTTCCAGCCAGCTTTTACTCGCCTCATTCCCCTTGCGGTACAGTCCGCCCGCCAGCATCAGCGGAGCGGGGGGATATTTTTTAACAAAGAGGACCTGGAGTTATTGGAGGCAGGTTGGCTTCAATTAAAAGCCCCCCTCCAATTCCTCCAGGTACTCTTTGTAACCCCTTTGTGTTTTCTGTGCTTTTTTGTGGCAATTAAACTGGAACTAAACTCGGAGCAAACATCATGAAAACATGCAAACAAATCGGTAAATGGCGGATAATGGGCGCGGTACTGCTGACGTCGGGCGTTGGCGCGCTGGCGCAAACTTGGACCGGCACTGGCGTTGACGGTAACTGGAGCAACACGGACAACTGGGACGCCGAGCCGACGTTCCCGGCGACGCTGACGTTCGACGGTAACAAGTATTTGACCAATAATAACAACGACTGGGCGGTGGGTTCCACCATCAGCGGCCTGACTTTCGCGTCAACGGCGGGCAACTTCACCCTCAGCGGCAACAGCTGGAACCTCGCGGTCGGCGGCACCATCACCAACCTGGGCGATGGCACGCGGACGATTGGCACGGATATTTACCTGACCAGCAACCAGGCGGCCTACGCCAACACCAACAATAATTACACCGCTAACACCGGCAACGGTTCTTACCTGGATGTGGCGTCCGGGACGCTGGTGCTCGCGGGCAACCTCAGCGGCCCGGCGGGGGCTGGCTGGGGCTTCAACGGGAACGGGCAGGGCGGCTGGGTGAAGACCGGCGCCGGCACGCTGGTGTTGTCCGGCTCGAACACCTATCAGGGTGCCAGCATCATCGACGGCGGCCTGGTCATCGTCGGCAGCACCAACGCGTTCGGCACTGGCGCGGCCATCGGCGACGGCAACGCCTATCAGTTGATGATCACCTCCGGCACGGTGGAGTTGAATGGTTTCGACACCACACTCAAGGGCCTCCATCGGTTCACCTCGAGCGTGACCGGACTTGGTCAGCCTGGCACCGCGTTGATCACCAACAGTAAGTCCCAGATGGTCAACCTGACCTTTGCCGAAGGCAGCAATCTATACGGCTTGACTGACATTAGATTAAGCGGCAATATTCATCTGAACATCAATCACAAGGGCGTGGGCGCTGCCAGTCTCAACGCCGCCAACGACTTCACCGGCGGTGTTACCCTTGCCAACTATGCCGCTGCCGCCAACAGCCTTTATATGGACTCGGGGCTGTGGCTTAGCGGCGTGGTCGTCGGCCTGGGCACCGGCGACATCGAGTTTAACAACGGCGGGCTGCAGACGAATGGTGCTACCTTAAACAACCTGTCCCAAAACGTCACCGTCAGCGGCACCAACAAAATCAAAATCCAAAACATGAACCTCACCATCAGCGGCACGTGGACGGGCGACGGCTTGATGGCGTTTACCAACGGCTACTCGCCGGTGAATGAGTTTCAGGCCGACATGACCGGCTTCACCGGCACGCTGATTTTCGGCGCGCAGGGTAGTCACACGGTCAAGCTCAGCGGCATCAACGCCGACCTTTCCACCGTTACGTTCCAAGCCGCCAACAACGCCACCAGCTATCAAGGTACCACCACCGTCAGCGCCAACGCCGCGCTGGTCAAGTTCGGCGATTTGAATTCATGGTTCGGTGACGAGACCAACGGCTCCGCCTCCGCCGCCGTGTATTCCAACCCGTCACAGAACCAGATTGTGCTGAACACCACCCTCAGCGGCGGCGCGACCTTTGAAGTCGGGCATCTTGGCAAAAACAGCACCTTCGGCGGCACCATCGTCAACGGCAGCGGCCCGGTTTCGTTGACCAAAGTCGGCACCGGCACGTGGACGCTGACCGGCGGCAACACCTACAGCGGCACCACCACCGTCAGCGGCGGCGTGCTGTTGCTCAGCGGCACCGGCAGCATCAACGGCAGCGCCAAGGTGGCCGTCGTCAGCGGCGGCGAACTGGCGGTCAACAGCAGCGTGGTCTTGACGCCGATGGTGACGGTGGGCGCCAACAGCGCGCTCACCGGCAGCGGCACACTGGGCGGCACGGTTGAATTTGACGACGCCACAGGCACCGTCAGCGGCGGCGGCCTGGGCACGGTGGGTACGCTGACGTTCACGGACGCTCAATATTGGGACGATTTCACTTACCTCTGGGATATCATCGGCACGGACCAGTACGACGCGCTGGACCTCACCCACACTAACGGTTTGCAATTAATAGGCGACAATTACACGCTGACCGTGAACAATCCGAACGTGGTCGCGGTCGAGAACTTGACCATCCTCAGCGGCCTGACCAGCGGCTTCGACGCGGACAACTGGAGCATCACCAGCGGCTATGAACTGTCCCTCAACGGCACCAACCTCGTACTAAACACCATCCCCGAACCCTCGACCTGGCTGCTGCTGGGCACCGGCGTCGCGCTGCTGGCGTTCCTGCGCCGGCGGCGGTAAAAAGCACATTCAACGCAGAGACGCAGAGACGCGGAGATTTTTTTTACAAGGAGAACATGGAGTTCACGGAGGTTTTTAAAAAATAATCTCAATGTTCTCCATGTTCTCCCTGTAAAAAATTCTTTGTTCCTTGGTCCCTTTGCGTTCATGAAGCCATTTCCCGTTTACTGGCCGGTGGCATCAGCACCGCTGAAATGGCAGTAGCCGCCGCAACGCCGCGTAATAATCCGCCGGCGGCACCTCCGGCGCGGTGAACTGATTGCGCGCGGTCCGCAGCACATTGCCAACCTGGTACGACGCGCCGCACTCGTGCGCGGAGAGCAGCGTGCGTTCGAGGTTCTCGACGAAATTCGGCAGATCGTACGCCACGGGACAGCCCGGCGTGGTATGCCGCAGCATCCGCGCCCGCTCCTCGTGCTGCAGGTAGTTCGTCCCGGCCACGTCGAACGTGCGATTGATGTCGATGTACTCCGCCAGCCAAAAATGGCCCGCGCAGCCGACGTGGATGCCGTCCGGCTTATGGCGCTTCAGCTCCGTGTAGAAAAGCCGCGACAACTGCACGAAATAATTTTCTTCGCCGCGCCACGCCGGGTCGGCCGGCGGGCTTTCCGGATGCACCTTGTCCGCGAGAAAATCAGTCTTCACGCCATCGAGGTCACAGCAGCCCGGGTCGGACGAAAAAAGGAAATGGAACAACTTGCGCAGGTACTCCTGCGTCGCGGGCAGCGAGTAATCCCGCGTACGCGCACCATGGCGGTTCAGCTTGCCGCCGCCGGCCAGCTCGGTGGGGGTTACCTCCACATCCTTCCAGATTTCGGCCCAGCTCCACCACACGACGACCTTGAAACCTTGGGCATGCAGCTCATCCACCAGCCCGCGCATGTTGGGAAAACGCTCCGGATGCGGCTCATACTGCCCCGTGCCCACGGCCCATCCCGCATCAATCAGGATCGTGCGGAACGGCAGCTTCTCCCGCTGGATCACCTTCACCGCGTCGCGCACGAATTGCTCCGTCAGGATCGTCACCGACTTCGGTGCCGCCGCGTCGATGTTCGCCTGGTCCTTCAATTCCACCGGCACCACCGTGCGGCTCAGGTAAACCTGGTCGATCCACGTGCAGTAAACCGGCTCGCGCCACCACGCCGCGCGCGCCTTGTGCGTGGGATTCTGAATCTGCCCGCCCTCAATCAGCATGCGCGCGAAGACGTCGAGCATCCTTTCGACCGTCGTGTCATGACGGCTGAAGAAGCGGAAGCGCGGCGACACAAACTCCTCGCCCGCCGCCAGCGGCTGCCCGTGCGGCTGGTCGCCGTAGTCGAGGTGCCACCGCTGCACTTTCTTCTCGGCGACCTCAAGGTACATGCCGTAAGCCCGCGGCAGATCAAATGCCGCCAGGCAAAAGAGAAACCGGATCTTGCGAAACAGCAGCAGCGTCGGGTGCGGCGCGAACTGCCAGTCGGTCGAATACGTGTCGGTCTTGAAGCCCGGCCCCGATTCCGCCAGCAATTCCGGCCACGTCGCCGGCGTGTGATGGCGGTTGCGGTAATTGATCACGTCATAACAATCCAGCGCCGTCCCGCGCGGGAAAAACTCGATCGCGTTGAGTTGTGTCGCCTCTCGTGTGCGGAAGCGGCACGAGAAATCGAAAGCGTCCTCGCCGGGCCGCGCCTCGATTAACACCGAAAAAGATTCGAGTCCCGCGCGCTGAAAGTGGAGTTCGAGCCGCTCCGGCCCGGCTTGTGCCGCGCGCGTGAAACAAAGCTCGCCCCGCTCGCCGTCAAGCTCCGGAGCGAACAGTCCGGGCGCAGGGGCTTGGATGACCCGCTGCCCGGTCTGATTGTCGATCAGCGCGAGGACCCCGTCGGGGCTGGTTTGCAGTGTTAGGGATGGAGTGTGGAGAGCGCAGGCCGATAAGGTATTCATGGATGCGGTCGGCAACTTAAGCTGACTCATTGTCCAATCACAAGAAGTATTTTTTAAATAGCGCTCATTTTTCCGTTGGCAATTTGCGGATTTGAGAGCTTCATTAACGCAAAGGAGCAAAGAATTTTTTGGTGCCTGCAATTTCCCTGTCGCGCAAGGGTGGCGCACGGTAGTAGCACTGGGAGCGCCGGCATCTTGCCGGCTGTACTGGAGCCATCTGCCGGCTGGAAGCCGGCGCTCCCAGTGGGTCAGCGCCGGCGGCGTTGAAAGAGAGCTTCATTAACGCAAAGGCGCAAAGGGACAAAGGCGCGAAGGATTTTTTTTACAAAGAGCTCATAGAGTTATTGGAGAAAGGTTAGCGGCAATCAAAAGCCCCCTCCAATTCCTCCATGCTCTCTTTGTAAAAATTCTTCGCGTCTTTGCTCCTTTGTTCCTTTGCGTTAATGTAGCTGAAGCTAATTTTTCCGTTTGCAATTTGCCAGTTTGGGTTTTAACTCCTGTCTCAACTATGACTTCAATGACTTCACGCGAGCGAGTGTTAACCGCCTTGTCCCATCGTCAGCCTGACCGGGTGCCGTTCGCGCTCGGGTTCGGGCCGACGGGTGAGTTGGCGGTGACGCTGGAACAATATTGCGCCGCGCAAGGCGTGCACTGGCAGCGGCTCGCCGCCGCCGCGGTTGACAAAATCATCGTGCATACGCCGTATTGCGGCCCGCTGACGGTGACGGACCCGAACTTGAGCACGGAGTTGTTCGGCATCAAGACCAAGACCGCCGATTATGGCGGCGGGCGCTACGAGGAGTTTACCGATTTTCCGCTGGCCGGCGTGCAGGACGCGGCGGAGTTGGAACAATATCCGTGGCCCGACCCGACGCAGTTTGACTATCCGGGGCTGCGCGAGGTTATTTTGCGCGACAATCCCCGGCGCGAAAAGGCCGTGCAGATTTGGGGCGGCGACCCGTTTGAGTTGTACACGTGGATGACCGGCATCGAGGAGACGATGATGAACCTCGCCGCCGAGCCAGACCTGGCGCGGACGGCGCTGACGTTCATCACGGATTTTCTCGTGGCGAAGCTGGAGCGCGTGCTGGCCGCTGCCGGTGATCTGCTCGATATTATATTCATCGGCGACGACCTCGGCGGGCAGACCGGCTTGTTGTTTTCGCGCGAAACGTACCGCGCTGTTATTCAGCCGTCGCACCGCCGGCTGGCGCTGACGGTGAAAAAGCTGGCGCCGCACGCGAAGGTCATGTTTCACACCGACGGCGCGGTGTTCGATGTCGTGCCGGACTTGCTCGACGCGGGCGTGGACATTCTGGAAGCCGTGCAAACCGACGCGGCGGGCATGGCGCCGGAGCGCCTGAAGGCCGCTTACGGTGACCGCCTGAGTTTTCACGGCGGCATCAGCGTCCAGCACTTGCTGCCGCACGGCGACCCGCTGACCGTCAGCCGCGAATGTCAGCGACTGGTGGAAATTTTCGGCGCTGACGGTGGCTACATCGCCGCGCCGGCGCACGCCATCCAAGTCGGCACGCCGCCGGAAAACGTGTTCGCCATGCTGCGCGCCGTGCTGGGCGAAGGGGTGTTTGAACGCTGTTTGGCTGTGGCGCGGGATTAGGGAAGAAGTTTTTTGAGTTTATTAAGTTTTTTAGGTTTTTGAGTTACGCGGCACCGCGCCAACTTAAAAAACTCAATCAACCAAAAAAACTTAAAAAACTAATCTTCCGCCCGCCGGATTCTCTCCAGCTCGGCCTTCAACTCCCTGGCGCGGTCCGGGTATTGCTCGACGACATTGTTTTTCTGCCCGGGGTCGGTGGATAAATCGTAAAGCTGGGTGGGCAGGGTCTTGATATTGGTCATCGTGGCGCCGCCGCTGCCGGCGTGGTCGAGATAAACCCACTGGCCTTTGCGCAAGCCTAGCACTTGGTTCCACGGGTTGAGCACGACGGTGTCGCGTCCGGCGGCGTCCGCGCGGCCCAGCAGCAGCGGCGCCAGGTTTTCGCTGTCCCGCGCTGACGGTGGTGTCGGTTGCGCGAGCAACCCGGCCAGGCTGGCGTGGAGGTCCACGATGCAGAACAACTGGTCGGTTTGCGCGCCGGGCGGGATGTGTCCGGGCCAGTTGACTATCAGCGGCACCCGGTGGCCGCCTTCCCAGTTGGTGGTTTTCTCGCCGAAAAATTCCCCCGCGCTCGTGTGGCCGCTCTGGCGCGTGCCGCCTTGGCGCGGGCCGTTGTCGCTGACGAAGATGATCATGGTGTGCTCGCGCAATTGCAACTCGTCCAGCGCGCGCACCACTTGGCCGACGGAGTCGTCCAGTTGCGCGATGTAGTCCTCGTAAGCGCCCAGGCCGGTCCGGCCGGCAAATTCCTTCGCCGGCGTGATTGGCTCATGGACAGCGGTGGACGCCCAGTACAGGAAGAACGGCTTGCTTGCCGGTTGCGCCGCGTAAGTTTTGAGATAGTCGATCACCTTGTCGCGCTGCGTTGTCTCCACTTTGTGGTCATCCCAATCCGCGGATGTCATGCCGGGGATATGACCGTAGGGCGACGGGGAAAAGGCCGTGCGCATCCCCGTCGGCTTGGCGGCAAAACGGTCGTTTTCGATGTACGTGTAGGGCGGGTAATTGACGACATCCTCGCCGTAATAATAATCAAAGCCGTACGCCAGCGGGCCGCCGGTGAGTTGGCCGTCGTAATCGATGCGTTGCGCGATGCTGGCGTAATTGTCACCGTCAGCGCGCACCGGGCGACCGTCGGTGGTCGGCCAATTCCAGCCCAGGTGCCACTTGCCGATGCAGGCGGTCTGGTAGCCGGCCGCGCGCATGGTCAGCGCCAGCGTCGGGGTGCCCGGCGCCATGACCGGCGGGTCGTAAGGCCGCAGCACGCCGTTCTTCAGCGGGCCGCGCCACGAATAACGGCCGGTGAGCATGGCGTAGCGCGTCGGCGTGCTGATGGAGGCGGGGGCGTAGGCCGCGCGCAATTGGTTGCCGCCGGCGGCCAGCCGGTCGAGGTTGGGCGTGGGCACCTTGGACTGCGGATTATAACAGGCGATATCGCCGTAACCCAAATCGTCCACCAGAATCAGCAGGATGTTAGGCCGCGGCGCCGGCTCGGCGGCGCGCGCCGCCGGCAGCAGCAAATGCCACAGGTTCAACAGCAGCGCGCCCAGGAGATTTTTTTGCGAAATTGCTTTCATCGGTTGCGCGGCATGTTATCACGTTGCGGATAAAAGCCATGACTTTTTGACGGAAATAATTATGGGTGGAGTTGCGGCATTCAATGTGGTGGCCAAGCCGATTGGCGCGGCGTGCAATGTGCATTGCGCGTATTGTTTTTATGCCGAGAAGGCGCGGCTGTTCCCCGCCGGCGAGAACTGCAAGATGCCGGACGAAATTCTGGAACTTTACATCCGCCGGTTTATCACGGAACAGGACGCGCCGGAAGTTGATTTCGTCTGGCAGGGTGGCGAGCCGACCTTGCGCGGGATTGATTTTTTCCGGCGCGCGGTGGCCTTGCAGCGTCGCCACGCCGGCGGCAAGGTCATCCGCAACGCGCTGCAAACCAACGGCACGCTGCTGGACGACGCCTGGGGCGATTTTTTGGCCGAGCACCGCTTCCTGGTCGGCGTCAGCATTGACGGCCCGGAGCCGTTGCACGACCGGCACCGTCAGCGGCGCGACGGCGGCGGTACCTGGGCGTCAGCGTTGCGCGGCCTGCGCGTGCTGCGCCGACACGGCGTCGAGTTTAACACGCTGACGGTGGTGCACCGCGACAACGCCCGGCGCCCGCTGGAGGTGTACCGGTTCCTGCGCGACCTCGGCTCGACCTTCATGCAATTCTTGCCGCTGGTCGAGCGGTCGCCCGGCGCGCCGTCACGGTCAGCGGGCTGGCGGCTGGCGATGCCGCCCGCTGACGATGACTGCGGCGATGTCACCGAGTGGAGTGTCGTGCCGGCAGATTACGGCGCTTTTTTATGCGCGATTTTTGACGAGTGGCTGCGACACGACCTGGGGCGGGTGTTCGTGCAAATTTTCGAGAGCGCGCTGGCGAATTACCTGCGCCTGGCCCCCGGCCTGTGCGTCTTCGCTCCGACCTGCGGCGCGGCGCTGGCGCTGGAGCACAACGGCGACGTGTACTCGTGCGACCATTACGTTTATCCGCGTTACCGGCTCGGCAACATCCGCGAAACCTCGTTGCGGGAAATGGCCGGCGGTCACCGGCAGCGCCAGTTCGGGCTGGCCAAGGCGGCGGGACTGCCGGCGCACTGCCGGCGCTGCGACGTGGCATTTCTCTGCCACGGCGAGTGCCCGAAACATCGCTTCCGGCTGACCCCGGACGGCGAGCCGGGCTTGAACTATCTGTGCCAGGCTTATCAGACTTTTTTTCGTCACAGCCTGCCGATATGGCGGCGCATGGCGGAGGATTGGGGGGAGGGTAGGGGTTAACCGCGGAGGCGCGGAGACGCGGAGTTTTTTTTAGTTTTTTAGTTTTCTGGTTGATTGGTTTTCTGGTTTAAAACTAACAAACTAAAAAACCAGAAAACCAAAAAAACTCCGCGCCTCCGCGGTTAATTAAGACAAGTGAAACAAATGGACACGAATGAACACGGATTATTTTTTCAGTTTATTTTATCGGTGTCCATATCAGCGCCAATGAATCCACTCACGCTCCCAAGCATGCAAACGGTACCACTGTTACCCCGTCGTTTCGCCGATGGGCAAAGCCATCCCCGGTGATGGCGACCAGGGCCAGTGGCGCCATGACTTTGTCGCGGTCAACCGTCGCGGCCATTTTTATCAGGGATTTTGCCGCCGCATCTTCCGCGCCGCTGCCGAGCTTGATTTCAAAGGCGGCCCAGTTGCCGTCCCTGAATTCAACAATGGCGTCCGCCTCGATGCCGTTTGAATCCCGGTAGTGATACAGCTTCGCCCCCATCGTCTCGGCGTATATCCGCAGGTCATGGATGACCAGCGATTCAAATAACAGGCCCAGATATTCAAGGTCGGCAATCAGTTTTTCAGACGAAAGCCCAAGCGCCGCGCAAGCCAGTCCCGTATCGGCGAGGTGTCGTTTCGGGGTGGCCCGCAACCTGGCTTTCGAGCGGATATGCGTGCTCCAAGCCGGCAGATTTTCCGTTATCATCAGCCGCTCCAACGCCCGCAAATACTCGATTACGGAATCCATTGACAAATCCGCCTGCTCGCCCCACACATCTTTTTTAATGGTCGCATAGCTGGCCCCGGTTGAAACATGGCGCGCCAGCGAGCGCAGCAGTTGTCCGACCTTGAGCGGGTCGCGGCGCATCCCGTCAACCCTGCCGACATCCACCTCGCACAGCAGGGCAAAGGCATTGCCATTGGCCAGGGCCGCGGCTTCCTCCTTAAGCCCAAGATGGCCGGGCCAACCGCCGATGACCAGACGCCTTGACATGGCGCGCAAATCCGGCTCCACCAGAGAAGAGGCCGGTTTTTGGCCTGAGCACAAATCCGCAAATTTCACCTCGGCGCTGGCATAGCCCAGCTCCGCCCAGGTCATGGTGTGCATGTTGATGATGCCGAAGCGCCCTTGCCCGGAATGCAGGTTGGCGTTGTCGGGCGGGTTCGCCGAGCCGGTCAGAATGAATTGTCCCTTGACGCGCCGTCGGTCAACCTCGTGCCTGATTGTATTCCAAAGCGCCCGTTGGTTTTGCCACTCGTCAATGAGCCGAGGCGTCTGGCCGGTCAGCAAAACTCCGGGTTCGCTGATCATGGCGTTCAACACGGCGCGACTGTCGTCAATCACCACCTCGCTTTGGGAAAAATGACGCCCGGTCTCCGTCTTGCCGCAGCCTTTCGGCCCCCTGATGAGCACCGCGCCCATGGCCTCAAGCTGCTTTTTGACCAGTGCATCCACATGTCGCGGAAGATATTTCACGTGAAAATCATGTCACATTAGTCGAATGTTTGCAAGTAATATGGTCGAGTGTTTGAGGATTTCGGGGTAGTTCATGGAGACCATGAAGGGTTAGCTACATTAACGCAAAGGAACAACTACAAAAGCGGCAATTACACGCTGCTTCAAATTCCCCTGCGAAGCAGGAGGCAAGGGACAAAGGATTTTTTCGTTTTCCATTTTTCTTCCTCGCGGAAGGAATATAGAAGCGGCGTGTGGTTGCCGCTTGCTAATTCCCCTTCCGTGAAGGGGTGGCGGCGCAGCCGACGGGGTAGTTCAGCGTTAATTTGGAGTTTGGAATTTTCCCCACCCGGCATCTCACCGGTAAATTTCTTTCCGATCGCCGATATCGAGCACAAGGATTAGCACCTCCGCGCCATGCACTTCGTAAATGATGCGATAATTTCCCACCCGCACCCGATAGCCCGGACATCCGCGCAGTTTCTTGCTGCCGGGCGGATGCGGGTTGACGCACAGGGCGCGGATGGCGTTCCACAATCGCGCCGCCAGCCCGGGGTCGGACAATTTTTTCATAAACCGCTCGGCCAGCGGTTCCAGGCGGTAAGCGTACCGCCTCATACCAGGGCGCGCGCGAATTCAGGGCCGAATTTCTTGACGAGCCACGCCTCGACTTCCTCGCCGGGCACCGTTTTCCCGCCGCTCGCGGCCAGCCGCCGGCGCGCGCGGTCATACGCCTGCGCGTCGCGTAAATCCTCAATCAATTCCTCCACTTGCGCCAAGTCACGGTCATTCATCCCGGCGGTGAAGCGCTTGGTTTTTAACACTAATTCAGTGGTGGTCATGCGTCGCATTCTATCACGTCCCGGCGTAACAATCAACCGGTTGGTGATGAATCATTGGAATTTGGGGTTAATAACGAAGAATTTTTTTTAAACACTTTTTTAAACCACGGATGGACACGAATGAACACGGATTATTTTTTCAGTTTATTTTATCCGTGTCCATCGGTGTCCATCCGTGGTTAAAAAAATTTCTTCGCTCCTTTGAAGATGCCGGCCCGCGCGGCTGGCACCGGAGAGTGGTCCGGTAGTTCTTTGCGAGTCCGCGACGGGCCGGCACCAATCGTTTATAACCCCTCTTTCCGCACCGCTACGGTGACAAAGGCGGTTTTGCCCAGTTCATTACCGTCGCCGTCGAGGAGGTTGAGGTGATAATCCCAGTTCGTCCGCTCGGCGGGTAACTCGTGGTGGTCGGTGAAGCGCGCCTGGGCGATGACGGCCACGGTCTTCAATCCCGCCCCGTCGTGGCGGTCGCAGTTGATGCGGATGAGTTTGGCCGGCGCGGGGCGGGTGAGGTGGAACAGCACGTCGCCGCCGGTGAATTTCGCGTTGACCTCGCTGACCAGGTCGGCCAGCACCGGGGCGGGCTTCGGCAAGGGGTTCAGGCGCAGGGTGTTTTTAATGTCCGGCGTGCATTTGGGGGAGTTGATGAAGCCGTCCACGCAGTTGAAAATCATGGCGTATAACCCGCCGCCGGGGCCGGTGGCGGTGGAAGCCGGGCCGGTGAGGGTGGTGTTGGGTTGGACGGTGACGTTCTGGCCGACCGGGGACCACTCGGCGGAGTGTTTGTTCGCCGTGCGCTCGCGGGCGATGGCGAGGGCGGCGGCGTGGTAGCCGTAGATTTTTTGCAGGAAGGGCAGGGCGGCGTTGAGGAGAACGATGATTTCCTCTTGCAGTCCTAGCGCGGCCCTGAATTGCGGCAGTTCGGCGACGAAGTTGGTCGCCCAGATGAATTGTTCCTTCTCCGTGGTGGGGAAGTAGTTGCGGGTGGTATGGGTGCTCATGGGTTGGGTTCTTTCTTTCTTGGTTGGGTTGGGTTGGGTTAATTCAAATTTCAAATCTCAAATCTCAAAGCCATAATTGCTAAATTCAAAGTTGCCGGGGCAGCTGTGCGTTTGGGGTTTCCCCCGTCGCGGGGGAGACTTCCCTTGTCGTGGATAAGGTCTTATCCGTCGTGGATAAAGTCTTATCCGTCGCAGATAAGGTCTTATCTGTCGTGGATAAGGTCTTATCCGTCGCAGATAAGGTCTTATCCGTCGCAGATAAAGTCTTATCCGTCGCAGATAAAGTCTTATCCGTCGCAGATAAAGTCTTATCCGTCGCAGATAAGGTCTTATCCGTCGCAGATAAGGTCTTATCCGTCGCAGATAAAGTCTTATCCGGCGTGGATAAAGCCTTATCCGTCGTGGATAAGGTCTTATCTGTCGCGGGGAAAACCTTCCTTGTCACGAGTGAGCCATTCCTTATCGCAAGGAAGAGCTTCCTTGTCGCGGGGAAGGCTTTACCTGTCACGGGGGAGGTGATGATGTTGGTCTTCATGTTATGGTTAGATGGCGCAAAAATTTCTTGCAAAGATTTCAGTAGGCCTTAGCTTTTGCACGTTATGTACGCTGTGGCCTTTGACCTTGATACCGATGCCCTGAAGCAGAGCTACGGTGCCCCCTGCAACAATGCTTATGCCGAGATCAAACGCTTTTTGCAGGGCGAGGGGTTCGACTGGCAGCAAGGCAGTGTGTATTTTGGCAATCCCACGAAGATTAACGCGGTGTCCTGTGTGGTCGCGGTGGCCAAGCTCTCCAGGCAATTCACCTGGTTCGCCGCCTGTGTCAAGGATGTGCGGATGTTGCGCATCGAGGAAAACAACGACCTGCGTCCGGCGTTGTGAAAAACGAGGGAATTTTTTTACAGGGAGAACATGGAGAACGTGGAGATTATTTTTAAAAAAACCTCCGTGAACTCCATGTTCTCCCTGTAAAAAAAGTTTCTTCGCTCCGTTGCGTAACGCTGAAACACCCCGTCGGCTCCGCCGCCACCCCTCTACGAGAGGGGAATTGCCGCTTGCTAATTCCCCTCTCGTAGAGGGGTGGCGCGTAGCGACGGGGTGTTTCAGCGTTCCATGCGCTCCATGTTCTCCCGGTAAAAAGATTTCCTCTACGAGAGGGGAATTAACCCCGGCACCAGCGCGGGGGTTACAGTGTACTGCTATAACCTTCGTGCCTTGGTGTCTTTGTGGTGCGAATTTTTT
>JAISDC010000048.1 GCA_031265105.1 Verrucomicrobiales bacterium | reverse complement strand
AGGCCCCAGGGTTTGTCGTACTTGTCGCCGAAGGAGGCTTCGTAGTCGAGGTGGAGTTGGTTGTTGGTGTCGAGTTGCCAGATGAGGCCGCCGCCTAACTCGGCTCTGGCACCGTCGGTGTTGGCGCGGGTGTGTTGGTAGCCGTTTTTGATGGCGCCGCCGCTGCTGATGGTTTCGACGCCGCTGATTTTCACGTAGGGTTGTAATGCGCCGCTGTTGGTGAGGTTGATGGTTCTACCGAATATGCTGCCGATGCGGAGTTGCAGGGCGTCGAGGTCTTGGGCGCTGATGGTCATCGGGCCGGCGGTGTAATCCTCAGCGAGAATGTGCAGGTAGTTCACTTGGAACTGAGGTTCAATGAACCAATCATCGGTGAAGGTGAACTTGTGGCCGATTTCAATGCTGCCGCCGATGTTCACGTCGCTGTAGCTGGCGGTGAGTTGGGTGTTGCCATACGGAGCTTTTAGGTTGTTGTCCACGCTGGCGGCTTTGATGGTGGCGTCGAGGTAGAGGCCGCTGCTGTGCAGCCAGGTGGCGTAGAGGCCGCCGTAGTAGCTGTTGAGTTCGCCGTCGGTGTTGGGGGTGCGGTAGTCGAGGTCGCTGCGGCCGTAGCCGGCGTACACTCCCAGATACAAGTCACTGTCAGCGGACAAGGTGAATTTGTGGTCGGTGCCCAGATCGACGCCGTAGATGAGTTGTTCGTAGGCTTTGCCTGCTACTTTGCTGCCGACGTTTAGCTGTTGGCCGTAGCTTCTGAGCCAGATGTTTTCGATGAGGCTATGGAGCGCGGGCGTCCCGCCCGCTGGCAGGCGAGACGCCTGCGGTCCATAGCGCAGTTCACCCATGCGCTTGAGCAAACTGTTTTGCTGCGCGAACCACATGGCTTGTTGGATCGCTACGCTGCTGTTCAATACTGCGCCGGCGGGGCTGGTGCCGTTCTTGACAAAATGGTCACCGTCTTTGATAAGTTGGTCAATGCCCCAGTCAATCGGATCCCATTGCCAATTTTCCGTGCCATCGCCGGTGACTTTGCCGGGGAGGACTTGGTTGGGGTCGGCCTGGCCGTTGCCGGTGGCGTCGATGTGGACTCTGCCCTCACCGTCAGCGGTGTTGGTGATGGTGATGGAGCCGCCGGCACCGGTGTCGGTGTTGACGCTGAGGTTGAGGGTGCCGGTGTGGGTCATGTTGTCGAAGATGACTTCGTAGTCGCCGATGTTCCACACGCCGTGGTTTTCGCCGTAGTTGCCGTGGCTGTTTTTGGTGAAGGTCCACGCGCTGTCGTTGCCGGTGATGAGGTTGCCGCCGTGGTAGCCGCCGCTGCCGGTGGCGCGGTCGTCGAGGATGACGGTGACGGCGGCTTGGTCGTGTTGCGTGATGTCGCCGGTGAAGCTGCTGCCGGGGCCGCTGACGGTGAGATCGAGGGTGGCGGTGTCGCTGACGGTGACGTCGCCGGTGAGGGTGGCGTGGTCGCTCAGGGTGAGGGTTGCGGTGGCGCTGTCTTTGATGGTCACGCTGCCGGTGAGGGTGGAGTTTTGGTTGACGCTGAGGTTGGCGGCGGTGGGCACGTCCAGTTGAAAATGATTGCCGCTGGCGTCGGTGGCGGTGAAGACGCTGCCGACGGTCAGCGCGACGGGGCCGTCGAGTTCGGCGCCGCCGGTGATGATGACGTTTTGGGTAATCGCGCCGCCCATGGTGCCATCGGGGGTGTAATCGTTGGTGATTGCGGAGGTGTCCTTGTTGATGGAGATGGCGGCTTCTTGTGCGGAGTGCATGACGCCGCCGTTGATGACCACGGTGTTGGTGCCGGACAGGAGGCTGCGGGGACTCATGTTGAGGCCGGAGGCGATGCTGCCGGTGGTGGTGATGTACACGTTGTTTAGCACCAGCAGGTTGCCGGGGTCGTAGCCGACGGCCGCGCCGTGCGAACGGAGGCCGGTGGTGGTAACGGTGCCGCCGTTGACGGTGAGGGTGGAGGAATACTGGGCATACACGCCGTTGCTGCTGGAGCCGGTGGTGGTGACGGTGAGGTGGTTGACTTCGCCGACGGAGGCGCGGGCGGTGACGACGCCGAAGCCGAAGAGGTCGCCGGTGGTGATGGCGCCGCCGTTGACGGTGAAGGTGGAGTTGTTGTTGCCGACGACTCCCTGGCCGCTGGAGCCGGTGGTGGTGATGTTGAGTTGGTTGAGCACGGCGGTGGAGGAGTTATTCAGATACACGCCATGACTATTAGCACCGCTGGTGTTGATGGCGCCACCGGTCAGGGTCAGCGTGCTGGTGCCGGTGACGTGGAAGCCGCTCGCGGAGTTTTTGCCGCGGGTCGCAATCGTGAGGTCGGTCACGGTGGCGGCGGATTGCTGGTTGAGATAAATCCCCGCCGCGCCGGCGCCGGCGGTGGTGAGGTTGTTATGGTAAAGAGTGCCGGTGGAGGCGGCCGCCAGGTGAACGCCGTAGGCGCCGCTGCCGGTGGCGTTGATGGCGCTGTCGGTGAGGGTGAAGGTGGAGGAAGTTTGGGCATACACACCGTGCGCCCGGTCACCGGTGGTAGTGACGGTAAGTTGGTCGAGCGCGGCGGTGGCGGCTTCTTCCAGGACCACGGCGTAGGCGAGGTTGCCGGCGGTGGTGATTTGTAATTGGTTGAGATGGCCGACGGTGTTGGCCCGCAGGTTGATGCCGCGCCCCCAGTCACCGGTGGTGGTGACAGTGCCGCCGCTGACGGTGAGGGTGGAGGAATTCCGGGCTAACAGGCCGTAACCGCCGTAGCCGGTGGTGGTGAGGTTGACGTGGTTGACGGTGCCGCTGGACTCGCCGGTGAGGTGGATGCCCCAGCCCCAGGTGCTGCTGGTGGTGAGTTGGCCGCCGGTGACGGTGAGAGTCGAGGCGTGGTCGGCGTTGATGGCGTAACCGTCGAGGCTGCCGGTGGTGGTGATGACGCTGTCGGTGAGGGTCAGGGCGGCTTGGTCGTCGAGGGTGACGGCGCGTCGCTGGTTTGCGGCACCGGTGCCGAAGGTGGAGCTGAGGGTGAGGTTGGCGCCTTCGTACCAAGTCTCGCTGCCGGTGACGGTGAGGGCGGCGGCGCCCCCAGCGGCGGTGTAGGTGCTGCCGGTTTCGACTACGGTGCCGGTGGTGACGGTTTTGTTTTCGGCGAGCACATTCAACGCGGAGGCGCTGAGGACGCAGAGGAGGAGTTTTAGTTTGGGGTTCATATGTTGGTTTTTTCGGTTGGTTGTGGTTGGTTAAAATGAAGGATTGGAGCTTGGTCTCTCCCCATTCGTCACCCTGGGCGGAGGCGAAGGGGCGATTCGCCTCCATTGCCGAGCTAACCCGACCCTTCGACTACGCTCAGGGTGACGGGGGGCGGGAGACAGGGTCAGCGGACGGTGTTTTGCCGCATGGGGAATGAAGTGGACAAAACTCGGCGGGGAAATTAAAAGGTCGGGGCAAGAGTCATAATAAGCGCGTGAGCGCGTGAGCGCGTGAGCGCGGCGCACTTGGGTTATGACTTATCTTGCTCATCTTCAGCGGGTTGTCGGGGTTGCACTTTGGCTTAGTCGGCTTTAGCGGGTTCCGATAACGCGATTTGACGGGGTGATGATATGGAATCTGGCGGGCTGGTACAAGGTTTTTTTATTTTTTTTCAGTGAAATAAATGAATGCATCACGATTGTTTCGGCGCAGAGTCAGCGCCCAGTTTCTTTTCCAGCGCTTGCAGCCGTTCGTAAAGCTCCGGCAATTTCATGGTCAGCGCCTCAATACGCATTGATTCCTTCATCGGCTTGGCCGGCGCGCCGCGATAAATGCCGGATTTGCCGATATCCTTGGTCACCGCGGTCCAGCCGGTCACGGTCACCTGGTCTGCCACTTTGATGTGACCGACGACGGCCGACTGGCCCGCAATGGTCACATATTTGCCAATCGTGCTGCTGCCGCTGATGCCGCACTGGGCGACGATGATGCTGTGCGCGCCGACGACCACGTTGTGCGCGATCATCACCAGATTGTCAATTTTACAACCTTGCTGAATCCAGGTTTTATCGAACCGGCCGCGGTCAATGGTGGTGTTGGCGCCGATTTCCACGTCATCGTCAATCTGCACGTAACCGAGTTGCGGCACCTTGACGTGACGGCCTTGCTGGAATTCGTAGCCAAAGCCGTCCGCGCCAATCACCACCCCGGCATGTAAAATCACCCGGCTGCCGATGACTGAACGCTCGCGGATGGTCACGTTAGGATAAATGAAAGTGTCAGCGCCGATTTTGGTTTCGTGCCCGATATAAACATTCGCGCCGATGTGCGCACCGGCGCCAAGCTCACTGCCCGCTTCAATGACCGCGCCAGGGCCGATATACACTCCCTCGCCCAGCCTGGCGGCGGCGTCCACGCAAGCCAGGGGGTGAATCCCGGCCTCCCACCGAATCGGTTCCGGGGCAAACAGGGCGAAAATTTTGGCAAACGCCGCGGAGGGATTGGGCACCTGGATTTGCGCGGCCGGGAGTGCCAGGTCACTGCCAGCGAAAGTCAGAATCGCGCCGGCCTGGCTGTTCCTGGCGGCTTGCGCGTAACGCGGATTGCCCAGAAAGGAAATTTGCGCGGCCGTGGCGTGCGTAAGGTCATTCACTCCGCTGATCGTCAGCGCGGCATCACCAAGCAACCGACCCGCAACCAGCGCGGCGATTTCACCGAGAGTGTGCGTTTTCGCCATCGGCAGCGCCAGTTATTTTGCGGCGGGTTTCGCGGCGTTAAGCTGCTTGAGCACCTCGGCGGTGATGTCAGTCACTCCCTCGGAATACAGCAAGGTCGGCGTGCCGTTCAGGTTAATGCCGGTTTTGTCCAAAACGATGGTGTATTTTCCCTTGCTATAAGTTTCGATGGTCTTGGTGATTTCCTCCACGATTCTTTTCCGCTCGCGCAACTGCTGATCCTGCATGAACCGCTCCAATTGCGTGACCGTGGTCTTGACTTCCTGCTCCTTTTTTTGCAGTTCGCCAAACAAGTCTTTCAGTTTTTCGGTCTTGGCTTTTTTTGCCGTCTCGCTTGAAGTGGCATCCGTAGTCAACTCATTCTGCAAGGCGCTGGCCTGTTCGCGCAGCTTATTGTAATCAGTCATGATCCCGTCAACCTGGGTCTTATTGCTCGCGGCGGTGACTTGGAGCTGCTTCTCCGCCTCGGCGGTTTTGTAATAATTTTTAAAAACGTCCTGGACATCAATCGTGGCAATCTTGAGATCCGCCGCTTTTAGTGACCCGCCTATCAAGGAAAAAGCAAACAGCACGCTGACAATGATTCTTTTCATAAGAGATGATATTACTAGAATTGATAACCGACGTCAAAGTTGAACTGAAAATGCCCGACTTTGCCACTGGTGCCATCGGTCACAATCGGGCAACCGAAATCCAGGCGCAAAGGACCTATCGGCAGGTTCAATCGCAACCCCAAGCCGGCGCCAATATTGATGGCGTCGGTGTATTCAAAGGTGCCGGCGCTATCAAAGCCGCCATCTACAAACACCGCGCCGCGCACCCGATCAATGATCGGCCAAGTCATTTCCACCGTGGCATAGCCCATGGTGACACCGCCCAGAGAATTTCCCTGCTGGTCGCGCGGGCCGATGGCTTGGAAGCTGTAGCCCCGCACTGAACGCGCCCCGCCGACAAAGAAGCGCTCAAACAGCGGCACAAAATCCGAGTCGCCGTAACTGTCCGCCACGCCGGTGGTGCCCCGGAGACTTAAAATCACGTCATAGGGCAATAGAAAATATTTTTCCCCCGATACCTGCAATTTCCAGATATTGGTTTGCCCCCACAGCGGGCCGCCCGCGCCGGTGGCGGCGAATTCAAATTTCTCACCCTTGCGACTCAGGAACAAATCATCCCGTGAATCGTAAGTAATGCTGGCGGTGATCGCGCTTTCCGAACGCCAGCCAACTTCACGATGCAACTGGCTGTTGGCCGCGGCGGTCACATCATAAATGTCATTTTCCGAAAGCTGATAGCGCAACCCGACGCGCCAGAATTGATTCAGCATCTTGTCCAACCGCAGCGCCACCCCGTAACGCTGGGTCTTGTAATCGCTGTCATAATACTCGGCGTCGTTGTAAAACAAATCAAACCCGAACGCCAATGGCTGATCGAAGAGCCACGGCTCGGTCCAACTCAGTTGAAAGTCCTTGCGTTCCAGACCGTATTGCACCCGGGTGCGAAACTTCTGCCCGGCTCCGGTGAACCGCGGCGGGTTGGCGATGTCAAAATTGCCCTGGCTCAATTCCACGAAGCCCAGCAGGCTGTCCACCGTGCTAAAGCCGACGCCAAAGGACACGTTGCCAGTGCGCTGCTCCTCAAGTGTGACCACCATGTCCTTGCGGTTGGGAATCGAAGTGTCCTCGGCAGACACGTCCACCTTGGAAAAATATCCCAGGTTTTCCAAGCGCTTTTTAGCGGCATTGGACTTCACCGTGTCATATACCTCGCCGGGCACCAGCGTCAATTCGCGACGAATCACCTTGTCCTTGGTCGTGTTGTTGCCTTGGATAACGATTTTCTCAACATAGGATTTCGATTTTTCCGCCATTTTGTACAGGATATCCATGCGGCCGCTCTCAATGTTCGGCTGACGCTGGGGAATCACCGTGGCGTCAATATAACCATTCTGGCCGTATAAATCCCTGATGGCCTTCACATCCGCCTCCAGGCCCTGCGGTGAAAAGATGCCGCTTTCCAGCATTTTCATGCGGGTTAGGATTTGCTCGCGGGTGTACAATTGGTTGCCTTCAAAGCTGATGGAGCCGACATGGTATTGGATGCCCTCAAACACCGTGATTTTGACGTCAATTTTTTCCGGCTCAGGATAGGTTTTTTGCACGTCCTTGATTTCCATGTCAATGTAGCCGTGGCTCTGATAAAACTCCTTCAACTTTTTCAGATCCGCCGACCATTGATCCTCCTTCAACAACCCTGACTTGTTAATCCACGACAGCCAGTCTTTTCCCTTGGTCTTGAAATTCTTCCTTAATTCATCCTCGGTAAACGCCTGGTTGCCCGCAAAGCTGATGGTGTCAACCCACGCGCGTTCCCCTTCCTTGATGGTGAACTTCACCGCCGCGCGTCCGGCCTGCTCGTTGACATCAATCTTGTACTCCACTTTCGCCTCAAAAAAACCCTTGGAGCGGTAATATTCCAGCACCTTGCGCATGTCATCGGCGACTTTCTGTTCGCTCAACGGGTCGCCTTCCTTGCTTTTGATTTCCTTGCGGATGCGTTGTTCGGAAATAACGGCGCAGCCGGTGACCGCCAACTCGCGCACCACCGGCTTGGGCTGGGCCGCCACCACGACCTTCACACCGTCCGCCAGCGGTTCGTCATAAATGCGCAGATTGACAAACAACCCGGTGGCATAAAGATTGCGCACATCTTCCTCCACCCCCGCCAATGAATACGGCTGGCCAATGGTGGTGCGCATGTTGGAAATAATCACACTGCGATCCACCGAGTGCGGCCCGAAATAATCAATCTCAATGTCCTTGACAATCGGCCCGCGCGTGACGGTGGCGTCGCTGGCCGTCGGCGCCGGCACTGTAATCTTGCCGGCATCATGGTCAGCGGAAACCTCATTTTCGCCAGTGTTCGAGGTGCCGGACGGAGTCAACCGCGCCGCGGGAACGACGCTGGCTGACGGGGCGGCATCACTGTCCGGCCCGGGCTGTTGCTCCTCCGCCTGGACGCTGACGCTGAAAAATAAGGCCAAGACCATGCAACCAACCACCATCAGCGGCATACTCCAGCCTGGCTTCACTTTTAAGTAATTCATCCTGTCAGCTTTCCCGTTAATCCTTCCGTTGAAGGATATTTTTACCAATTTTTACGTGTAAACTATTCAAATAGCAAAAACTGGAGAATATACCGCAGACCGTCAAGCCTATTTCTTGGTTTGATTTTCCGCCAATCATGCATTGCCCGGATTAGGCTCCCGCGCCGGACTCGGCAACGCGGGGTTTGCGGCCTTTTTTCTTGGGTGTCTCCGCCACGGCGTCGGCGTCCTTGTTGGCGCTTTCCAGCACCACCTTGAATCGCCCCTGGACACTCATCGGCAGATGCACCAATACCTCATACTCGCCTAGACTCTTGAGCGGCCGATCCAACACGATTTTTTTACGATCCACGACATGACCGAGGGTATCAAGGCGGTTGGCAATATCGTTGGTGGTGACGGAGCCGAACACCTTGTCCTGGCGGGAAGTTTCCACCTGGAAGGTAATGGTCACCTTCTTCAGCGCAGTAGCCAGCTCCTCGGCGGCGTTCAATTCGGCGGCCTCACGTTCAGCGCGGCGGCGGCGCAACTCTTCCACCAGTTTCTTGGTGGCGGTAGTCGCAACCACAGCCAAATCCTGCGGCAACAAATAATTGCGCACATAACCGGGTTTCACTTTCACGAGGTCAGCCTCAGCGCCCAACCCCGGCACAAATTTCTTCAAAATCACTTCCACGGCCATAATTTATCTCCAATATTTTACTAGTTGTTTGCAATCTCAAAACGGAATCTCATCGTCCGCCGCCTCGTTGATAGGCGGCTCGTCATAAGTCTCGCGGGACGGACGATCATAATCGCGCGTCCCGCCGCTGTCGCGCCGCTCTTGGGTATAACCGCCCGCGGCGCGGGACTGGCCGCCGCTACTGCCGCGCCCGCCGAGGAACTGCACCCGCTCGGCGCGCACGCGCAGACGGCTGCGCTTTTCCCCCTGCTGGGTCTCCCACTGGTCAAGTTGTAACCGGCCTTCGATGAAAATCGGCGACCCCTTGGTCAGGTAATCCTTGCAAGTCTCGGCCTGGCGGCCCCACACGACGACATCAACATAGCAGACCTCTTCCTTGTCCGCGCCTTCTTGCGTGCGATACGTTATGTTAATGGCCATTGACAAATCCCCGACCGCGGTGCCCTTCGGCGTATGCCGGATTTCAGGGTCGCGGGTGAGGTTCCCGATTAAAAAAACTCTGTTTAGCGAAGCCATAGCGGTCAAGAGATCAGGGGTTGATTATTGCGGTTGAAATCCATCAGTTAAGTTTAAGGTCAGGCGGCGGCTTTTTCCGTCGGCGATTCCTTGGCCGCCACCGGCTTGGAACGCAGGTAATACTGGCGGAAAATTTTATTGTCAAACTGGAATTTTTCCCGCAGGGATTTGAGCTGGCCCGGCGCCAGTTCAAAGGTCACGCCAAGATAATAACCGGCATCGTGCCGCTTCACCGCCACGCGCTCAAACCGGCGGCGATCCATGCGCTGGGCGCCCTTGAACACGCCGTCAAGCGCTTCAATCGCCTGCTTGATGACCGCCAGCACGGCGTCCACGCCTTCCTCCTTGCCCTGGATGTCCAGGATGAACATTGCTTCGTAATATTGTTTCATGTTTCGTTCTTTATTTTCGCGGCCGCCGGCGCCAAACCCTGGCTCTGGCAGCACCGCAATACCTCAATCGCCCTGATAATCATCTGCTCCAAAATTTCCCGTTCCCCGCCGGCGAATCGGCCAAGCACATGCCCGACCAAGTCACCGTCAGCGCCGCCGACCCCGCCGCGCAACCGCGCATACTCTTGCGTGCCGAGCGCGGCCTCGACCGATTTCAAGCCGTTATGCCCGCCGGACGAACCCCCGGCCCGCAACCGCAAATGCCCCAGCGGCAAATTAACATCGTCCACCACCACCAGCGCCTGCCGCGGCGCCAATTTGAACCAACCCAACGCCGCGCCAACGGCCGCCCCCGAACAGTTCATATAGTCCAGCGGTTGCAGCAGCCGGACACCGCTTGTCAGCCGGGCCAGCCGGGCATTGGCAAAACCTGCCGCCCGCCAAACCCCGCCGTCCGCCGCCGCCCAGCGATTCAACACCATAAAGCCAAAGTTATGCCGGGTCGAGTCATACTCCGGCCCCGGATTCCCCAGTCCGACGACAAGGGGGAACAACATGGCTTATTTCTTCTCGGCTTTTTTCTCGGACTTGGCGTCGCCCTTGTCACCCGCAGCCGCGCCGTCTTCCTTGTCCTTCTTCGCCGTGATAACTTCCGGTTCCGCCGCGGTCGCGCCATCGGCAGCGGTTGCTTCAGGCAGCACTTCAACCTTCGGTTCATGCACCGCGAAGACCGTCAACTCGGCATCATTCAAAACCGTCACCCCCTTGGGCGTGGCGATATCCCGCACATGAATCGCCTGGCCCAGCGTCAAGCCGGAAACATCCACGGTGAAGCCGTCCGGCAAATCCGCCGGCAGACATTCCACGCGCAAATGCCGCAGCACATGATCCAACACCCCGCCGCCTTCCTTGACGCCAATCGCCTCGCCGGTTTCATGGACGGCCACCTCGGCGTGCATTTTCTTGTTTGGGTCAACCTCGTGAAAATCCACATGCAACAGCCGGTCCTGCACCGGGTGTACCTGAAACTCGCTGATCAGCGCCAAGTGCTTCCGCGCGTCAATCTCCAGGTCAACCAACGTGGACTCGCCGCCGGTGGCGTTGATTGCCTGCACAATTTCCACCGCCGCCAGTTGAATGGGGTGGGCCGCGCCCAAACCATATAACACGCCGGGAATCTTGCCCGCGGCGCGACTTTTCTTCGCCTGAATCCGCCCGAGGCTGCTACGGGATTCCGCCTTGATTGCAATACGTTTAGCCATACATTTTTCTGTTCGTTATGAAAAGGAGCGGTATATAAAGCCCGAAAACCGCCGCTTAGTCAAATTTTTTTTCATTTAAATTCAACCGCGGAGACGCGGAGATTTTTAACCACGGATTAACACGAATGGACACTAATGCAAAAGGCAACCACGGTCAGCGGTTGCCTTTTGCATTTTAATTCGTGTCAATTCGTGTGCATTCGTGGTTTAGA
>JAISDC010000173.1 GCA_031265105.1 Verrucomicrobiales bacterium | reverse complement strand
CGTGTCCATTCGTGTTAATCCGTGGTTAAAAATCCTTCGTGCCTTCGCGTCTTCGTGGTTCCGAGTTTCCCCGTCAAGTCACGTTAAAAACCGGCTTTCCTCTTCGGCGACCACGGCTATGTTTGGCGTTCATATCAATATATGCGTGATGCACCGGCAGCGGCGATGCGGCGGGAAGGAACGGGGGATTTTGAGGTGTTCTCCGCGCCGGGGTCGCAGCTGCGCGGCGGCTGGCAGGAGTGGGATTTGCTCGACGCGGCGCTGGCCGGGCGGCAGGGCGCTGACGGCGCGGCGGTGGGATATTTTTCCTACGAGGGGGATTTTGATTTTACGTTTTTTGCTAACCGGCAGTCGGTGCCGGCGCGGGAATGGCTGGGGGAGGGGCAGCGGGTGACGGTCGGCGACGGCGCGTGGTCCGGCTGGCGCGCGGCGGTGGATTTGCCTAACTACACGCTGATGGTGGCGGCGGCGCAGGAGCATATCCGGCGCGGGAATATTTACCAGGTGAATCTGGCGCGCGCGTTCACTCGCCAGGCGAAGGAGTTTGACGCCTGGCGGTTTTTCAAAATCTTATGGTCGCTGACAGCGGCGCCGCTGGCGGCGTATTACGCGACGGCTGAGCGCGTGCTGCTGAGCGCTTCGCCGGAGCTGTTCCTCACCATCAGCGGCCGGCGCATCGTGACCAAGCCCGTCAAGGGCACGCGCCCGCGCGGCGCTGACGCTGCCGGTGACGCGCGCAACGCCGCCGAGTTGTCGGCGTCGCCCAAGGAGCGGGCGGAATTGGTGATGATTACGGATTTGGAGCGGAACGACCTGGGGCGGGTGTGCGAGTTCGGCTCGGTGCGCGTCAGCGAGCTGTTAGCGCGCGAGCGGTTGTCGCATGTGTTTCATCTGGTCTCGACGGTGGAGGGGCGGCTGCGGGCGGAGGTGTCGCCGGTGCAGGCGGTGCGGGCGTGTTTCCCCGGCGGCTCCATCACCGGCGCGCCGAAACAGCGGGCGATGGAGATTATTGCCGAGCTAGAGCCGTTCCGGCGCGGGTTTTTCACGGGCGCAATGGGTTGGTTCGACTATCATGGCAACGCGCAATTCAACATCGCCATCCGCACGGCGGAGTGGCGTGCCGACACGCTGACGGTGATGGCGGGGAGCGGCATCACCATCGGCTCGGCGGCGCGCGAGGAATTTTGGGAAACGGAGCACAAGGCGCGGGCTTTGCGGGAGGCATGGTCGATTTATGAGCGCGGCTGACAATGATATGGTGGCAATCACGGACTTGGGCTTCCGTTACGGTTACGGGGTGTTTGAGACGCTGACGGTGCGGGCCGGCGTGGCGCGGTGGCGTGATTGGCACGAGGAGAGCTTGCGCGCGGCCGCCGCGGCGCTGGGCCTGGCGGCGCCGGATTGGTCGCCGCTGACGGTCAGCCCGCCGGGCGACGGCCTTTGGCGCTGGTATCTGACGCCGTCGGGCCTGCGGACTTGGTTTCAACCGGGCTTGCCGCCGCTGCCGGCGGGTTACCGGGTGGAGTGGTCGCCGCTGCGCGTGTCAGCGTCAGCGTGGGACGCGCGCTACAAGACGCTGAGTTACCTGACCCATTACCAGGCGAAATTGCAAGGCCGCGGCGACGAGGCGCTGTTGTTGAACGAGCGCGGCGAGGTGGCGACGGCGGCGATGGCGAATGTGTTTTGGTCAAAAGACGGCGTATTATTCACGCCGCTGACGGTGTGCGGCTGTCGCGCCGGCGTGGTCAGGCGCTGGGTGCTGGAGCAAAGCGGCGCTGACGTTCGTGAGACCGTCGCGCGACCGGCGACACTGGCCGCTGCCGATGAGATTTTTTTGACTAACAGCCGGATTGGCATCATGCCGGTGGCGGAATTTGACGGCCGGAGCCTTGCCGCCGGGCCGCTGACGGTGAGCTTGCGGGAACGGTTTTTGGTCACAGAGAGCCACAGAGAAGGCACAGAGAACTCAATTTAAATCAAACTCCGCGTCTCTGCGTCTCCGCGGTGAATTATTCGGGCAACCGGTCGTTCTTGGGTGACGAATCCTTTTCGGGCGGGTTTTGCTGACTGGCGTTGGGCTTGGGCAAGTCCATCATTAGCAGGTTGCCGCTGAGCGAGCGCGGCAGCTTGTAGGTGATGTCCCTGGGAGCGGTTTCGCCCTTGAGGATGAAGGTCATGGTCAGCGGCTGGTTTTGTTTTATCAAGCGTTGTTTTTCGTCGAAATAACGGTCGCGAAAATCCTCCAGGCCGGCGAACGGCTGGCCGCTCATGGCGGTCAGCGTGGCACCGGCGCCGATGCCCAGCTGTTGTGATTGCGAACCCTTGCGCACGGCAAGCACGACGATCTGGCCGTCAGTTTCGCCGAGGAAGAGATCTTGCGGGAAGGACAGCAGGTCAACGGTGAGTTGCTCCGCGCCGGGATGTTGAAATACCAAAATGTTGTTAGTGAGTTCCATGCGGTCAAGGTAGCCGCGGGTGAACAGTTCATGTTTCCAGACCGTTTTGGTCGTGCGGTCGAGCGCCGCGCGGTAGATGGCGGACTGGGTCTGTTCCTCGTTGGGGTTGCCGATTTTGCTGGGCTGCCGGGAAAAGGTGTTTTCCAGGTTCTTGCGGGAATTTTTCATGCGCACATCCCGGTCAATGACCTCGGGGCGCGGAAAAATCACCCGGAGTTGGTCGCCGGCGCTGATGATGACGTTGTTATTGAGTAGGAATTTTTGCGTGACCAGCACTTGCTCGTCGCCTTGTTTCAGCGGCATGGCCAGGCCGAGCGAGGGATCGAAAGGCGACAACAGCGCATCCTCCTGGGCCTGGCCGGTAAGGGTAACGCTGACAGTGAGCAGGAAAATCAGCAAAGTGGTGCGGAATAGGTTGCCGGTCATCGGGTAATAGGCTATACTGATCCGGCCTAAATGACAAGGGGGCGCTCGGTTTCGACTTTCTCGAACGTGCGTCTGTGGCAAGCCGAGGACTGAACTGGTTGGCCTCGTTAATCATCCGGTTCAAAAAATTAAATGCTAACGAAGAGTTGGCTCTCGCGGCCTAAATTGCCGCGACGTCCTGTCTTCAACTCCTGCTAGGAGAACAGGACGCTATCAGCAGGGCTGTCCGCAAAGTGAGTCGCCGGCTTGCGGAGTGAATTGACGCGGAGGCTAAGGTCACGGAGCGCGTGGTTGCGCAACCCGTGACTCGAAAATCAACCAACCACTAAGCTTGTAGAGGCAGGCGTTCTCTCGATTAAGGACGTGGGTTCGAGTCCCACCGCCTCCACTCCTTATTTTCGCCAAACCCACTGACTTGCACACACTTTGCATACAAATCTGATATTGAAGAAATCAAGGAAGGATCGGTCATTGTATAATGATTTATACCTTGAATCGAGGTAGTCGGAAAGTTTATAGCGTGGCGAATTATTATGCAGGGAAGCGTAAAATTCAACAGTTTACCGATTATAAAAAAGCCAAGGACGAAGCTCGAAAAATCGCCCGCCAACTAAGCGATGGGCAACATAAGGTTTTATCTTTGTCGGACGATGACGCGTGGACTTTACACTGTCTAATCTGCGTAATCTGCGGATTAAAAAAATTCAAAAAAACCTTGCGTCATCTCGCCTGACCTCATATCGTCCTCTCGTCAAATCGTCATATTGCGTGATAAAAACCCGCTGAAGATGAGAACGATAAGCCATCAAGTAAAGTACATCGCGCTCACGCGCTCACGCGCTCTAAGCATGACTCTTGCTCCGATTCTTTAATTTCCCAGCCTAATTTTACCCGTTTCATTCCCCATCCGGCAATCCCCGCGCACCAGCCTGCCGGCGCACCCCACCATTATATTATCACTGCCTCTGGTGACACCAGAAACCAAGGCGCGAAGAAATTTTTTAACAGGGAGATCATGGAGTTCATGAAGGTTTTAAAAAATAATCTCCGTGCTCTCCATGATCTCCCTGTAAAAAATTCTTTGTGTTTTTTGTGTTTTTTTGTGGCCCTGCAAAACTTTCAACCAACCAACCATAACTAACATGAAAACCAACCAAGCTCCGGCCTTGCCGGCCTGCAAGAAACAACAAACCAAACAACTCAAACGCGGCGCGCTGACCGTGTTAATCGCCGTCGCCCTGACCCCCCTGCTGGGCAAGGCCCTGGCCGCCGCCATCGGCAGCCTCGCCGCGCAACTCTGACCTTCAACCCAACCAAACCAGAAAACAAAAAAACAAACAACCAGAAAACCAATGAAAATGAAACTAAACCAATCCAAACTCAAATTTATCCTTCTCTGCGCCCTCAGCGTCTCCGCGTTGAACGTCTTCGCGGAATACAAAGTAGTCACCAGCAGCACCACCGAGTCGAACCAGTCCTACAACGACAGCGACCCCACCCTATCGGCCCTGAACGTCACCACCTCCGGCGTCACCTACACCGGCACCAACATCACCCTCAGCGTCATCAATGACAGTGCTTCCGGCGCTATATACGGCAAAGGCGCCTATGTTAATAACGCCAGCCTGTCCCTCACCGGCGGTTCCATCAGTACCTTCGGCCGCATAGGGACTGGGGTTTTTCTCGCCGCCAGCAGTGGTGCCCTGAACGACGTGACTATTAAGACGGAAGGATATGGCGGTAACGGCGTATATGCGAATACCAATTCCACTCTGATGCTGACCGGCGGGGTCATCAGCACCAGCGCCAGCACCGCGCATGGGATTTATATCACCAACACCAGCAGCGGCACCTTGAACAACGTGAACATCAAAACAGAAGGATATGGCGCCGCCGGCATAATTGCGGTCAACAATTCCACCCTGATGCTAACCGGCGGCACCATCCGCACCAGCGGCATCTACGGGTATGGGTTGCAGGTGGACTACGGCAGCAGCGCCACGGTAAGTGGCGTGAACATTGCGACGACGGGGAATCAAGGCTACGCTGTGATGGTGTCAGGCACCTCCACCCTGACGCTGAGCGACAGCGACATCAGTGTTACCGGTAACAACACGAATGCGCTTTATACCCAAAACCGCGGCACCGCCACGGTGAACCTGAATCACAACACCATCACCGGCAACATCATCGCCAGCGGCACCTCCTCCCTCACCATTACCGGCAGCAACGGCACCGTCCTCACCGGCATCGTCTCCGTCATCACCGGCGGCACCATCGCAATCACCCTCAGCGACGCGGGCACCAAACTCATCGGCAACTTCACCCGCGATGCCAATGCCACCAGCGAAATCACCCTCACCCTTGGCGCGGGATCCCTCTTCCGCGGCGCGGGCACCCTGGACAACCTGACCTTGGAAAGCGGCGCCATCCTCGGCTACGCTGGCAATGTGCTGCTGGTCACCGACAGCATCACCATCGGCGACGGCATCATCATCGACTTCAGCAGCCTGACCGAGACCGGGAACTATCAAGTGCTCGACTGGAGCGGCGCGACCATCACCGGCGGCACCATCAGCGAAGACCAATTCACCGCCACCAACCTGGACGAGAGCCTGCAAGGCAGCTTCAGCGTGGAAGGCAGTCAGTTGACCTTCAACGCCAGCGCTGTCCCCGAACCGTCCACGTATTTCCTAATCGGCGCGGGCCTCGGCGCGCTGGCCCTCATCCGCCGCCGTTCGTCCTAACGGCACCTTGGCCCACAGAGGGCACAGAGCAGACACGGAGAGCCACAGAGATTTTATTAAATTAAAAATAAATTCTGTGCTTCTCCGTGCCTACTCTGTGTTCCTTTGATTCGCTACGCTAGGGTCATTGGAGCGGGCATGGAGTAGCCCGCTGACTTTGGATTCGCTACGCTAGGGTCATTGGAGCGGGCATGGAGTAGCCCGCTGACTTTAGTGACCAATCAAAAATCTCCGCGCCTCCGCGTCTCCGCGGTTAACTTTTGTTTAAAAAATCCTTCGTGCCTTGGTGGTTCAATTTTCAGCCGGGGAAAAATTTTCATTTGCGGGCTGTACAAAAAACGGCCCGGCCGGTACACTGCCGCGCATTGAACATGACGGCACCCAACCACCGCCCGGCGCGCGCGCCGGTCAAACGCAAGACGACGAGGAGCTTGAGCAAAGCCATCTCCGTCATGGCCTGGATTGAAGACCCGTTCGGCCAGGTGCTGATGGTCAAGCAGGCTTACGGCAAAAAACTCTGGGCCTTGCCGGGCGGCAAAGTCAAACCCAACGAATCGCTGCTCGGCGCGCTCAGGCGTGAAATCCTCGAGGAAACCGGCCACCGCATCACTTACGCCTGCCTGATTGATTTGTTCGACCGCCCGGCCAAGGGCCATTTCGCCCTGTTGTATCGCGTGCTGCTCAAACGCAACAACCCCTGCCGCCGCCGCGCCAACGAAATCAGCGCCCTCGCTTACCACGGCAAACTCCCCAGCCGAACGACGCCGTCGGCCAAATTCTTCTGGCAACGCGCCCTGGCTAGTTTCGAGCCGCTGTCCGTCATCAAAAAAATCTAACCGTCGCCAACCATGCGCCCACCTCGCACCGCCTTTACCCTGATTGAACTGCTGGTCGTCGTGGCCATCGCGGGCGTCCTGGTCGCGATTGCCATTCCCTCCATGCGCGGCCTAGGCAAAAGCCATTCCGTCAATCACACCGTGGTCACCATCAGCGGCCTGCTCAATCACGCCCGGCAGGAAGCCGTCACGAAAAACACCTACGTTTACGTCGCTTTCAACAAAGTCGTCGCCGCTGACGATGACACGCTTTGGCTGGTCGCTTTTTCCGCCGATAACCTCGACTGGCCCGCCGCGCTGACCGCCAGTCTGCCGTCCGACCAATTGCCGCTCATCACCGCGCCGCGCGCCTTCGAACATTTCCGGTTGCGCGACCGGGGCGAACTCGTCCCCGCCAGCCTGCCCGCTGCCGATGACGACAACCCCAATGTCAATGCGCTGGCCGAAGCCAATCTCACCGTCAGCGTCGGCGGCAAAACACTCCGCCTCAACCGTCTGCTGGTATTCACCCCCGGCGGCCAGGCCATGTCGGAAACGGAGTTGAATCAAGCCATCGAATTCGGCCTGGTCAGCTCACAGGACACCGGCCACCCGCCCAGGGATCCGGCGGTCTTTCGCGTCAGCGGCAATCTCGGCACGGTCACGGTGTATCGGAATTAAGCGCCGATTCGCATAACTTCAACTGTGAAGGGAGTTATTTTTTTCACCACGAAGACACCAAGGCACTAAGGGAGGCAGTTTTTTAAAATTTAAGCACAACCAGCGCAGCAGTTTTCTTCCAAAAAATGTGTTCCCTTAGTGCCTTGGTGTCTTCGTGGTGAAAAAACAGTAATTCCTAAACATCCCGCCCCGCCGCTCCCAGCCAGCGCTGCAGCCGCCGCCGCGCCAGCAACAGGACGCTGACGCCGGCCAGCCCGCTGACCGTGTCCAGCAGCCAATCCCACGCCGACGGCCCGCGCCCCGGCGTGAACGATTGATGCCACTCATCCGTCGCGCCGTAAACGGACACCATGACCACGCTGACGATGACAATCTTGCGCCAGCTCCAGCGCGTGCTGCAGCGCCAGCCTAACGCTAGAATCACCGCGCCGGAACTGTACGCCAGCAAATGCCCCAGTTTGTGCAGCGTGAACGTCGGCACATAGGGCCGCACCTCGTCACCCGTCAGCGACGACGCGAAAAACACCGCCGCCAGCCACAGCGCGAACAGCGCCCACCACACGCCTTTGCGCCGCAATAATTGATACAGTTTCGCTGACAATGTTCCGCTCCGAGTCAAAATTCGAAATCCACCGCGCGCAGGAACGCCCGCGCAATCAACGTCTCGCCCACCACGTCGGGGTGTACCCGATCCCAGGCGATGCTCATCGGATGCAGGTGTTGCAACAGCCGGTCAAATTCCGCCTGCACATCCACGAAAATCGCGTCGTATTTTGCCGCCAACTCCCGCACCGCCGCGCCGTATTCATCCATCATCCGGCGCATCGGCTCCCGCCGGTTCGGCTCAATCAGATACGGCGACAACAGCACCAATCCCCGCAACCGCGGACGGGTCGTTCGCACCAATTCCTCCAGCGTCGCGCGATACTCCGGCAGCGGCACATGAATTTCCCGCTGCAACGGCCGGTCGAACTGCCGCCACACGTCATTAATGCCAATCATGACGCCCAGCCAGTCCGGTTGCAAATCCAGCACATCGGTCTGCCAGCGCGCCTGCAAATCCCGCACCGTGTTGCCGCCGCACCCCATATTGACCACGCGGATTTTGTATTCGGGATAAACCGCGCCCAGCAGGCCGTGCACCTTGGACGGATAAATCGCGCCCAGCGCGCCGCCGCCGCCTTCGCCGACCGGCCTGGCCCGGCCGCCGTCGGTAATGGAATCGCCGATCAACACCAATTTGGAATTTTTCGCTATTTTCATAAAAAAACACTGCGCCTAAACCATCACGCCCAGCGCGAGCAAGAGGACGCCAAAGCCCACGCCACCGGCAGCGGCGAGTCGGGCGCGGCGGTCAACGCGGAAAATCCACGCGAGCCAGTCGCGCAACAAATACGGCGAGGCGACGAAGGCGATGCCCGCCACGATGTAAGCATAAGCGCTGACGGTGATGACGAACTTGGCCGGCGTGTTTTCCAGGAAGGCCGCGTCGAGCAGCACGTTGGCGAACAGCAGCAGCAACGCCCCAAGCGCGCGCACGGCGAGGAATTCGCGCACGAAGATGATCATACCCACCGTCAGCGCGGCGGTGAACGTGAGAAACCAACCGCGATACGGGGCGAAGTCCATCAAATCGGCGTTGAGGACAAGCCAGCCGAACCAGCCGCCGGCCGCCAGCATCAGCGCCACGCCCGCGGGGTAATGGCGCGGCAAGGCGCGCAGCCACCGCTGACAGTCGGCGGGACGCGCCAGCGCCCAGCCGTGGGTGAGGATATACGCGAGACCGAGGGCGACGGCGACTTGTGACAAGGTGAAAGAATAAATCATAATCGGCTTGGCGACTGGTCATGATGGCGAAACGCCCGAATTTGTCATTATTATTGTGAGTGGGAGTCGTGCTTGCCGGACCGGGGTAGTGCGTCAGTTTAATTTTTTTAACAGAGAGACCATAGAGTTCATGAAGGTTTTAAGAAAATAATCTCAAGGTTCTCCATGCACTCCTTGTAAAAACTCTTGGGGTCTTAGTGGTTCAGTGAGAGCGTCAGCGGTTGCCGGAGTCCTTGCGCAGGTATTTTTCCAGCACGCTCTGGTCGCACTGCAAGGCGCGGATTTCCGCGTACAGTCTGGCGCGGGCGTTGAACACCGGGCGGAAGCGCGGATTATGCGCGGCAATCCCGGACCAATCCCGGACCTGGCCGAAGCCGACAGCCGTCTGCAATTCCTGCGCGTAAGTCAGCATGGCATCCTGCAAGCTGGCGGTTTTGGGATCCACCTTGAAGTTCAGCGCGTTCAGGCGCCGGGTGCATTGCTCGCCGACTTCCCGCGAATAGACCGGCGGCTCGTCGCCGCGTTCCGTGCTGTTAGACATCCAGTACAACAGCGGGCCGGCGGCGCTGAAAATCTGCTCAATCGAGCCGGTCACGGACAATTTTTTCGGCAGGCTGCCGGTGACGCCGCGCAGCAGAATCTGCGCCGAAAGATGGTTGGGCGCCAGCCGGACAATTTCCTGCAACTGCCGGCGGGCGTCCGGGGTCTTGAGGTTGGCGGCGGTGGCGGGCAAGGCGCGGAACAACTCCATGGCTTGCGCCAACTCGCCGGTTTTTTCCCGCTTGGTCAACGTCAGCGCCTCATCCAGGTTGGCGGCGGAAAAAAGCTGGATTTTGCGCGCGTCGTCCAGTTGGTGCAGCACAAAGTAATCGTCAACGTCAGCGGTGTTGTGCGCGGGCAGCACCATGAACTCGGCGCCGGCGGCGATGGCGCCCTCGGTCTTGGCGGACACGCCGCCGATTTTTTGCACCTGCCCGTCCACCGTGATGTCGCCGGTGATGACTCCGCCTGGATCGAGGTCGAAATCCTCCACCAGCGACAGCAGCACAATGGCCGCCGCCGTGCCGCAGGAACCGCCGTCCTTCGGCGTGTATTTGTCCTCGAAGCTCAACTGCGCCCGGAGCGGCGGCAGTTCGGGATGCCGGACGGAGACCAGCCGCGCGGCCTCTTGCGCGGCGGTGTTCATTTGCGCGCCGACTTTGCCGGCGAGGACGAACGCCACCCGCAAATTGCCCGTGTCCACCGGTGCCGGCGACGGCTCGACAGCGGCGGCGGTGCCGCTTTTGCTGACGCGACGTTCGGGGGGGTGCGCGGGCGGCGGAAGAACCGGGGCGGGCGCTTCGTGGCCTCGGAGTAATAGTCCGATCAAGTTGTTAGTCGAACCGACTTCCACGCCCGTGCGGGTGGTGGTGACCAGCAGGATTTTGATGGCACTGCGGGCGCGGCCCGCGAACGGCGCGGCGCTGACGGTCGTTACCGGGGCCGGCTCGGCGACGGCGACCCCGGTCAGTTTTTCCTCCCACGCCGGCTTGAACCCGGCGGTCGCGGCGGTGGACATGCGGAACACCGCGTCCTCGTTCAGCGGGTCGAGCGCGGCGGCGAGATCGAACAAATAATTGCCCAGCTTGACGTCTTCCTCCTGCCTGGTCGCTGACAGTGACTCCGCCAGTTGCGTCAGCGCGGCGGCGGTTTGCGGCAAGGTCGGCGCGCCGGCGGGCGGCGGCGCGGCGACATTTTTGGCAAATTGGAAATTGGCGACGACCACCGCCTTCGCCTCGGCCGCCAGGTCCAGCGCCAGCGCCATGCATTTGGCAATCAGTTGCGAGTCAATGGCAGCGCCGGCGCGGCGTTGTTCGGCGACGACGGTTTTCGCGGTGGTCACCAGCAGCGTGGCGAGTTGTTCCCGCGCGGTCTCGTCCAGCGTCAGCCCGTCGCGCTCCACCAGGCGGACTTTGTCGGTCGGCGGGGTGTAATTGAACTGGCCGGCCGACTGCGCGGTCACGGTCAGCGGCGGCAACATCATGCCGATGGCCGCAAGCAGCAACAGGCGGGCGGAAGACATGCCGGTAGCATACGCCACTCCCGCTGACCGTGGCAAGTCGGCATTTGCCGCCGCGGTCAGCGCCGGACCTCGCCGTAGAACGTGTAGGTGCTCGTGTCGCTGATGGTCACCGGCACGAGTTGCCCGGTCAAATCCGTGTCGCCGCTGACGATGACAATCTTGTTCGCGCGCGTCCGCCCGCTCTGGCGCGTCGCTTTCGTGCGGCTGCGACCCTCGACCAAAATCTCCACGGTTTGCCCCAGCAACGCGGCGGCGTGCTGGCGCGCGATGCCGTCCACCACCGCGAGCAAATCTTTATTGCGTAAATCCTTGTCAGTCTCGGCGACTTGCTCCGGCAGCGCCGCCGCCGGGGTGCCGCGCCGGGGCGAGTAGCGGAAGATGTAGGCGTTGTCGAAGCGCAACTCTTCCACCAGCCGCCGAGTGGCTTGATAGTCAGTGTCGGTCTCGCCGGGGAACCCGACGATAATGTCGGTGGTGATGGCGATGCCCGGACAGGCGGCGCGGATTTCATCCGCCAGCCGGCGGTAACGGTCAACGGTGTAGGCGCGGCGCATCGCCCGGAGGATGCGGTCGCTGCCGGATTGCAGCGGCAGGTGGACGTGCTCGCACAGTTTGCGCAAGTCGCGGAACGCCTGCAACAAATCGCGCCGGTAGCCGACCGGGTGGGGCGAGGTGAAGCGGATGCGCTCCAGGCCGTCGATTTCCTCCAGCGCGTAGAGCAATTGCGTGAACGGCGACCGCCCGCTGACGATGGGCCATTCGCGCCGCCCATACTGGTTGACAATCTGGCCGAGCAGGGTGATTTCCTTCACGCCGGCGGCGGCCAGCGCGCGCGCCTCGCTGACGATGTCGGCGAGGGGCCGGCTGCGCTCCGCGCCGCGCGTGGCCGGCACGATGCAGAACGAGCAGCGCATGTCGCAACCCTGCATGATGGAGACAAACGCCGTCGCCTGCCGCACCGTCAGCGGGTGGTCCTTGATGGTGTTTTGCGAGCCGGCTTCCGCGGCGATGTCCACGATGGGCGCGCGCAAGCTGTCCATGTCGGGGCCGCGCCGGGCAACGAGTTGGTCGAGGTAATCGGCGACCTTGTGATACTTTTGCGTGCCGGTGACCAAGTCGAGCCGCGGCAACAGCGCCGCCAGTTCGCCGCCGCGACTTTGCGCCATGCAGCCCATGAAGCCGACAATCAGCGCCGGCTGGCGGCGTTTGCGCCCGAGCAGGTTTTGCATTTTGGCGAGCGCCTTTTGCTCCGCCATGTCGCGCACCGCGCAGGTGTTGATGAGCACAATGTCAGCGTCCGCCTCACTGTCAGCGGCCGCGTAGCCGCGCGCGCGCAACTCGACCGCGACCTGCTCCGAGTCGCGCTCGTTCATCTGGCAGCCGTAAGTCTTGATAAAAAAAGCGGGCATGCGGGCCAACCATAGCGCGTCCGACGGCATTGTTCAACCGGCGGGTATAAAACGGTTTTTTTACCAACCTCATCTCGCGGTATTAACAAGCGCTTGAGTGAATTTTGCCTTAATTCGTTGTGGTTTTGAGCTATGAACTGTGAGTTTTGCATTCCCAAAAATCTCTGAACTTTAATTACAATTATTAAAATTAATCCCTTGACAAGTCATATCAGATATTTATATTGGCGTTTGCAATGCGTTCCAGCGTTCCAGCGTTCCAGCGTTCCAGCGTTCCAGCGTTCCAGCGTTCCAGCGTTCCAGCGTTCCAGCGTTCCAGCGTTCCAGCGTTCCAGCGTTCCAGCGTTCCAGCGTTC
>JAISDC010000022.1 GCA_031265105.1 Verrucomicrobiales bacterium | reverse complement strand
GGATGACGCCGTGATTGTCGATGCGGTCAGTGGTGGAGTTTTGGTCAAAAGCCCACGCGCTGTCGCTGCCGATGATGAGGTGGCCGCCAGCGAAGCCGCCGCGACCAGTGGCGCTGTCGCTGATGGTGACGGTGACGGCGGCGGTGTCGTGTTGCGCGATGTCGCCGTGCAGGGCGCTGTTGCTGCCGCTGACGGTGAGGTTAACAATCGCGTGGTCGTTGCCGCTGACGTCGCCGGTCAGGGTGCTGTCGTCCAGGTTCAGCGTCAGCGTCGCGGAATCCTTGATCTTCACGTCGCCGGTCAGCGCGGAATTATCCTTCACGCGCAGGTTCACCGCCACGCTCGTGTCCACGGCCACCAAGTTACCCAGACTGTCCGTGCCGGTGCGGACGGAACCAATGTCAATCGCCGCCGCGCCGCCGAGTTGCGCGCCGCCGGTGATGGTGATGTCGTAGGTCGCCCCGCTGTCGGCCAGTTCGTCACTGCTCGAATGAACGGTATTGTTCGGGTCGGCGTTCGGGTTGGTCACCTCGAAGTCACCGCTCAAGACATTGAGCGCCGCGGCCTGCGCCGACTGCACGGCACCGCCGTTCATCGTCAGCGTGAAAACCGCATGGTCAGCGGCCGGCCCGTCGCCTCTGAATTGCAACCCGTGGGCGCCCTCGCCCTCCGTGCGGATGACGACGTTGTTCAGCGTGGCGGTCGAACCGAGCGTGCTGCTCATGATCAAGCCATGACTGAGCGGGCCGGTCGTTCGCACCTCGGCGTTCGTTACCGTCAGCGTCGCGCCGTTCGCGCTGGCCAGCCCCATCGCGTGCCAGCCGCTGGTGACGATGTCCACATTGCGCGCCGTCAGCGTGCCGGAATTGATGACGAACAAACCGCTCGAGTCGTCGCCGCTCGTGTTGATGGTGAGGTCCACGACATCGCCGGTTGAGAACGTGTTAATATAGACGCCCTGCGCGAACGAGCCGCTGGTGACGATGTTCGCGCCGCGCACCGTCAGCGTCGAGGCATTGTCCGCCCGCAGCGCGCGCGAGTTGCCGCCGGTGGTCTCGACATAGAGATTCTCAGCGTAACCGAACGAGGCGACATTGACGTAAAAACCGGCGCCGTTCCCGGCAGCGGAGAGCGTGCCGCCGCGCATGACCAGCGTCGAGGAATTGACCGCGTACAGCGCGTGACTGCCGTCGGCGGCGCTGTGGCTGACGGTGACGTTTTCCAACTCTGCTGACGCTGCGCCGTCGAGCCGCAACACCATGCTGTTGCTGCCGCTGGCGGAGAGCGTGCCGCCGGTCAGCGCGACCGCGCCGCCGCTGTTGGCGAACACCGCGAACCGCGCGTTGCCCGCCGCGAACGTGGAACTGACGCTGACATTGGCGCCGCGGTAACTGCCGCTGTTGATGACCCACAGCCCGGCGGTGCCGGACTTGGCCGCGTAATCGGCCGGGCCGGGGTCAACGACCGGCGAGCCGTTCACGACGAGGTTTTGCGCCGTCACGGTCAGCGGCAGGAGGGTTAATCCGCAGATGACGCGGAGTAGCGTGGAGATGAGATTTCGATTGGTTTTCATGATTATTTGCTTCACACACTACGGTTACATTGTAACCGATTAGGTTGCAAGTCTCTTTTTTAATAAAAATTCGTTTTATGTTGTGATGATCCGGTGCAAGCGCCAAAAAAAGACCGCGGCATCACCATCCGGTTCGATGACCTGTTGAAAAAGGAATTGGAGTCCGTCGCCCGCCAGACCGGTTTGACCGAGGGCGAATTGGTGCGGTTGTGCGTGCGCCGGTTTATCGAGGAAATCAAGAAACACGGCGAGGTGCGGCTCAAGGTCAAAGTCAGCGCCTGAGTGTCCGCCGCGCCGCTAACAATGTACTCACCGTCAGCGCGAGGAGGCTATTTGGCTTCATGCGCGGGGAATTGGCTCTCGCGGGGGCATGGTCGGATCGTTCGGGCGGGCGACTGTCAGCGCCGTTGAAGACGACGTAGTAACCGTCGCCGCCGCGCGCGCGGCCGAGGCCGATGCGGTCCACGCGGTCTTGCAGCAAGTTGCGGCGGTGGCCGGCGCTGTTCATCCACGCGGTGATCACTCGGTCAGCGGTCGGCTTCTCGCTGTAAAAGTAAATGTTCTCGTTCAGGTAGGAGTAGCGCAACTGATTGAGCAAAACAGTGAACTCCTTGCGGTGAATCAAGTCGCCGGCCTCGGCTTTTTTCACCGCCCATTCGCCGGAGATTTTCATCAGCTTGTCGTCCAGCGTCACGGGCCGGGCGTTGGCCTTGGCGCGTTGTTGGTTGATGAGCGTCAGCGTTTGCTGGAAGAAAACGGCGTCATCGTCAGCGTGTGCCGCCGCTGACAGTGACAGTAGAACTCCGGCCACTAGCCAGCGCCGCCATATTACAAGGCGGCGCAAACTTCCCTGCAAAGCAGGAGGCAAGGCGCCAAGACTCCAAGAAAAAAAACTTCGCGGCTTGGCGTCTTTGCGGCTGGAGTTTTGGTTAAACAAATTCAATCTCCCTCGGCTCCGGCAGCGCGCCGATGGCGTGGCCGCGCCGCAAAAATTCGCGGATGCCGTCGCGCCCGCGCTGGCCGTAATCAATGGTCAGGTCGTTGACGTACATGCCGATGAACCGGTCGGCCATCGCCGTGTCGAGGCCGCGCCCCAGCGGCAGCGCGTGGCTGACGCCGGCGGCGCGGTGGGCGAGGGCGTACCGGATGCTGGCGCGGGTGAGGTCGGTGACATCGCGCACGACCTTGGGGCCGAGCGATTTTTTGACGACGTTCCCGCCCAGTGGCAGCGGCAGGCCGCCGGTTTCGCGGAACCACCATTGGCCGAGGTCCTCGCACAACGCGAACCCCTCGCTGGCGTAGGTGAGTTGCCCCTCGTGGATGAGCAGGCCAACGTCAGCGGCGCCGGCGTGCACCGCGTCGAAGATTTGGTCGAACGGCACGACGAGGTAATCCAGACCGTCAGCGGCGCGCCCCGCGTAAATCATCAGCGCCAGAAACGCGCTGGTCAACTTGCCCGGCACGGCGATTTTTTTGCCCAGCAACTCCTCGCGCGAAAACTTTTGCCGCGCCACCAGCAGCGGCCCGTAATTGTCGCCCATGCTCGCGCCGCACGACATCAGCGCGTATTTTTGCGTCAGATAAGCGTAGGCGTGGATGGACACGGCGCTGGTGTCGAGTTCCTCGCGGAAGGCGCGGTCGTTCAGCGTCTGGATGTCCTGCAAGGTGTGCGTGAACTCGTAATCGCCGAGCGGGATTTTGTGTTCCGCCAGCGCGTAGAACATGAAGGCGTCGTCGGGGTCGGGGCTGTGACCGAGGGTGATTTTTTGTTTCATAATCAGTTGTAATCCTCATGCTCCACCGACAGCGGCGCGCGGGCGGCGAGCAATTCCGCCTGGGCGATGACCGCCGCTGACGATGCGTCGAAGCGGTAGGCGTTGCAATTCGGGCAGACATCGGCTTTTTTCACGACGATGGAGCCGCAGCTTTCGCAAATCTTAAATTTGCCTGGCGCGGCGATGATTTTGTCTGCCGCCTCTTTCCGCGAGTTTTCCGATTCACCCATGAAGGCATTCTTGCAAACCGCGGCGGCATTTCAAGCCGCTAATGGCGGCGCGGTTCAGCGGTTGAGCCGGAAGTCCGGGCGCTCGGTCAGCGGTGTTGCCAGCCAGTCGGGTTCGGTCAAGGTGCACGGAGCCAAGCCGGCGGTTGTATTAAGCGGGTCGGGATTATCCATGCTGAAGGGTTGCCACTGGACGGGTCGGTACACGGTCACCGTTAGCGTCGTGGTCTTGCGTGGCAGTAACCGCGCGGCATTATGCGGCACCAGGTCGGTGGCGCCGGCGGGGTAGCCTGGCTGGTGTTCCAGCGCCGCTGACAGTGGCGCGAGCCACAGGGCGAGGAGCGGAAATACGGACCACCGTGCTATGTTCATGACGCAACGAGTGTAATGTTTATGGGCAGCAGGGCAAGCGCATAATCAGGTGCAGTAGCGCGCGCTGCCGCTGACGGTGACCGCCGCGCGTGTTTGGCTTTTTTATTTTCACGCGCTGCCGTAGCATGACCGCGGCATGAAAATTTCCACGTTGTTTTTCGACCTGGGCAAGGTGCTGGTTGACTATGATTTTAACATCGCCCTCGGCCGCGTGGCGGCGCGGTCGCCGCTGGATTTGACGCGATTGCAAGACCGGGCATACGCCGATTTTCCGCTGATTGACGACTATGAGAGCGGGCGCGTTACCACGCCGCGGTTTTTTGCCGCGATGAAGGAACACTTCCGCTTTGACGGTTCGGCGGCGGAACTGGAACTCATCTGGTGCGATGTGTTCACGCCGCTGGACCGGCACATTCAGTATGCGCGGGCATTGGCGGAACATTATCCGCTGGCGATTATCTCCAACACCTCCGACGCCCATATTCGTTTCCTGGAGGAACGCCACGACTTCTTCGGTCTGTTCCAAAAGCGCATTTATTCCCATCAAGTGGGACACATGAAGCCCAGTGCCGAGATTTATCAGATTGCCTTGGCGGAAATGGGCGGGGTCAGGGAGGAGAGCCTGTTGATCGACGACCTTGAGACCAACATTTTGGGCGCCGCCAAGCTCGGCTGGCAAACCATTCATCTGCGGCCGGAGGTTGATTTGCGCCTGGCCCTGCGCGGCTACGGGCTGGACGGCATATAAAAATCGCCGTAAACGATAAAAACAGATTGAAATTTACCGCGGCCTGTGGTTTCCTTTGCGTTCCACTATCCGATCCGGAGTAGCTCAGTGGTAGAGCGGTCGGCTGTTAACCGATTGGTCGTAGGTTCGAGCCCTACCTCCGGAGCCATTTTCTTGTTAGGCTTTTTTGATACAATCCGCGACGAATCCTGACAAACACTGATGCTATAGTGGTTCCGCATAACCTTGGCAGGTTATTGCATCATGCCGAACCTGCTGACCATCACGAGAACCGGGTAAAATTGCTTGCCGTGCCGCGCCAGCAGCGATAATCCCGCAGGGATGAAATATTGATAGCCGCCGGTGTCAACCGGCGGTAGCTGTTGTTACGACGAACCAACTCCGTAGGAGTGAAATAAAAACTTTTCCAGCCACCTGCTGTTCCTTGCCCAGCCACGGCAATTTTTCGATGGCTTCGAGGACCGGAAGCTGTGCGGCGTCGGTATAAGTGCTCATCGTGAACGGTTTTTGGTCACAGAGAGCCACAGAGAAGGCACAGAGAACTCAATTTAAATCAAACTCCGCGTCTCTGCGTCTCTGCGGTAAATTCTTGGCTTCCTCGCTATGCCACTGATAATGGCAAGGGAGCCGGATATCACGGCGGGGGAATAATAAAACGCTCCACGTTCTCCATGCGCTCCCTGTAAAAACTGCAACCGCCAAGCCCCCAAGGCACGATTAACCGGCGACCTGGCGCGCGGGGCAGTAAGGGAATGATACAAAATAGTTGCAACGGGCGGAATTTGGTATAGGCTCCACGACAGTTACCGTATGACTTTGAATCTGAGCCAAAATCTGCTGCCTGTTCACGAGTGCGAGGGTAATACCTCTGGCGCTCTGGCGCTCTGGCGCTCTGGCGCTCTGGCGCTCTGGCGCTCTGGCGCTCTGGCGCTCTGGCGCTCTGGCGCTATGTCGCTCTGGCGCTCTGGCGC
>JAISDC010000008.1 GCA_031265105.1 Verrucomicrobiales bacterium | reverse complement strand
TAGCGTCAATATGCCGCCGGAGCAGTTGCGCGAGATTGACGCCAGCCGCGCCTTCGACGTGTGGCAGTTGCACGGTAGCGAGAGCAAGGGGGATTGCGCCCTGCTGCGACCGCTGAAATTGATCAAGGCCTTTGGCCTGCCGTTGATGGAAGGCGTGAGCGTCAAGGGTTACGACGTCGACGCGTTCCTGCTCGACAAATTGAGCGAGGATTACGGCGGCACTGGCGAGACCTTTGACTGGACGCTGGCGCGGAAATTCCAGATCGAGGTGGACCAGCCCTGCATCCTGTCGGGCGGACTCGATCCCGACAACGTTAAGGACGCGCTCGACGCGGTGCGCCCCTACGCGGTGGACGTGTGCAGCGGCGTGGAGGAGAGCTACGGGCGGAAGGATTTGAGCAAACTGAAAAGATTCATCGACATATGCAGGACATACTGACAGTACCGGACGGGCGGGGTTATTTCGGACAATTCGGCGGGCAATATGTGCCGGAAATCCTGATGGCGCCATTGGCGGAATTGACCAGGGTTTACGAGGACGCCAACCGCGATCCGCAATTTTTGTCACGCTTGCAAAACCTGCAGCGCGACTTCACCGGTCGCCCGACGCCGTTGTATTTCGCCGAGCGGCTGACCGAATATTGCGGCGGGGCGAGGATTTATCTCAAGCGCGAGGACTTGCTGCACACCGGCGCGCACAAGATCAACAACGCGCTGGGACAGGCGTTGCTGGCGTTGCGCATGGGTAAGAAACGGGTCATCGCCGAGACCGGGGCGGGACAGCACGGCGTCGCCACGGCGACGGTGGCGGCGCGTTTCGGGCTGGAATGCGTGGTGTACATGGGCGAGGTCGACATGCAGCGCCAGGCCTTAAACGTGACGCGCATGCGGATGTTAGGGGCGAAAGTGGTGCCGGTTACCGCCGGACAAAAAACCCTGAAGGAAGCGGTGAACGAGGCGATGCGCGACTGGGTGACCAACATCAAGGAGACGCATTACATCCTCGGCACTGCCTCCGGCGCGCATCCGTACCCGCTGATCGTGAGGAATTTGCAACGGGTCATCGGCGACGAGGCGCGGCGGCCGCTGTTGGCGCAAGCGGGCAAACTGCCGGACCTCATCGTGGCCTGCGTCGGCGGCGGCAGCAACGCCATCGGCGCGTTTTACGCCTTCCTCAACGACCGCGGCGTGCGGTTGACCGGCGTCGAGGGCGGCGGCGAGGGCATCAAGCCCGGACGTCACGCGGCGCGGTTCCAGGGCGGCAGCCTCGGCGTGTTGCAGGGCACCAAATCCTATGTGTTGCAAAACGCTGACGGTCAAATTGAGCTAACCCACAGCGTCAGCGCCGGCCTGGACTACGCCGCCGTCGGCCCCGAGCATTGCTGGCTGCGCGACACGGGGCGCGCCGAGTACACCTACGCCACTGACGATGAGGCGCTGGCGGCGTTCAAGACCCTGTCGGCGCTGGAAGGCATCATCCCCGCGCTGGAGTCGTCGCACGCCGTCGCCCACGCGCTGAAGGTCGCGCCGGCGATGGGACAAGAGCAAATCGTGCTGGTCAACCTCAGCGGCCGCGGCGACAAGGACGTGCAAGAAGCCGCGCGCTTTATTTAGAAAACTCCCGCCACAAAGACGCCAAGACACGAAGTTTTTTAAAATCTTTGCGCCTTGGCGTCTTTGTGGCGGGAGTTTTTGGATTATAGTTTCACCGTCAGCGGGCTGCCGTTGACTTTTTGCAGCGTCCAGTTTTCCACGTGCACCTGGGTCTGGCCTTTTTTCAGGCGCGTCAGCGGGGCCAGGCTTTCGACTTCGAGCATTTCCTTGTTGGTGAACAATTCGGTGTTGACGCCCAAATCGGGGTACGTCGCGCCCGGTTGCCGCGCGATGGTTTTGGTGAATAGCAGGTTGCCATTCAGGTAGCCGAGTTTGCCCTCGGTGTGAAGCAGGCCGAGCTTGACCGGCGCCTTGGCCTTGGCGTCTTGTCTGAGCAGCCAGCGTTTTTCGGTGAAGGTGAAACGCGGGTCACTGAGGCTGGTGTACGCCCACGGCACCACCACGCGGGTCGGCAGCAGGTCACGCGGGTGCGCGCCGAGTTTGGGTTGCGGGATGATGGCGGTGCCGCCGGGGGCCATGACACTGAGGCCCCAGACGGCGGTGTCGAGTTTGAGATCGCGCAACGCGGTGAGCCGGTGGGTGACGGTGACGGCATTCTTCGTCGCTGACAGTGCGACGGTGAGTTCTTTTTGCCAGCCGTTGCGGCCTTCGGGCGCGGCAAGGACGCTGACCGTGAAGTCGTCGATGACTTTCACCTTGACCGCTTGGTTGTCGGGATAATAGGTGCCCTTGAGTTCCGGCGCGACCCACAGGCGGTGACCGCCGCGAATCATCCAGGCTTTTTCGCCGGACTTGCCGAGTTGCGCGGCATATTCCTTGAACACGTTGTCGCCGCCCTGGTACGCGAAGCGCAGGATGCGCGGCCCGACGTCAAGGGTGATGAACAATTCGACTTGCTTGTTTGCGAGGACGAGGACGTTGTCCCAGCCAAAGTGAGGTTTGACGGTAATCATAAAGCAGGCATTGTTGGCGATTGCCGGGGATTTGACAACAGTTTTTGCGCTGAAAGTTTGCATCGGTTGGTGTACGTTTGTTGAGTTTGCGCAAGTCGGCGCGGCGCGACGTGATCAACTTAAAAGACTTGTGCATTTTGCGGGATGCGGTATGTTTTTGCCGGTTTCGCCAGCCGGATGATTTCCCTGTTTTATAGAACTACGCGGCTGACGGTGGATAATCCGGCCATTCAATTGATTCAATTTGCATGAAAAGATTTTGCATTACCGGCGGCATCGCCTGTGGCAAGAGCGCGGTCGCGACGCGGCTGGCCGCCGCCGGCTGGCAGGTGATTGACGCCGACGTGATTGCGCGGGAACAATTGCAGCCGGGCGCCGAGGGTTATAAAAAAACAGTTGACGCCTTTGGCAAAAACATTCTTAATGACGCCCATCTTGTTGATCGGACACTGCTTGGTCGGCTGGTTTTTGCCGATGCCGGGAAGCGGGTCAAGTTAAACTCGATTCTTCATCCGCTCATTCGCACCGTGGCTGAGCAACATTTGCAGGCGCACGAGCGAAGGTATCCGGGGGTTCCGGCAGTGACGGTGATTCCCTTGCTGCATGAAACCGGCGGCGCGGGGCGGTTTGACTCGGTGGCCTGCGTGGCGGCGACGCCGGCCTGTCAGTTGGCGCGCTTGCGGGCGCGCGGATTGGATGAAGACGCGGCGAAACAACGGATTCAGGCCCAGTGGCCGGTGGCGGAAAAAATCCAGCACAGCCAGCTAGTCCTGTGGAATAACGGCAGCCTGGCCTTGCTGGACAGGCAATTGGAGCGATTAAAGCATTTATGGTTGAGTTCATAGAAAGCAAACCGGTCAAACCGCAGGCACACGCGGCGCCCGCTGACGCGGCAACAACATCACCAACCAAGACAGGAAATTTTATGTCAGACGAAAACCAATCCAGACCGCCGGCGCAGGCCGCGGCAAACGACACCCCCAACGCCGGGCCGGTCGCGCCGGCCGGCGCAGGCGCGGCTGAACCGCTGCCCAGCCATGAAACCTCGCTGCGCGCGCCGGACGGACGCGAGCAGCAGCGCCGCGGGCGCAATTTCCAGCAACGCGGGCGCGGCAAGGGCAATTTCCGCCGTTTTAACAAGGGCAAAGGACCGCAGCGCGGCGAACGTCAGCCACAGGGCCTGCCCGGTTATGATGACGAGGAGACCGGTTCCGCGATGGATTCCATGCCGCCCGCCAACGGTCAGGAGGTCGCCGCCAATCCTGAAGTGGAAGCCAACGGCGAACCGCTGCCGGTGGAGGAATTGCCGCCGGGACTGGAATTGCACCTGGGTGATTTGCAGAAAAAATCCATCCAGGAACTCACCGACATGGCCATTGAGTTCAGGATTGATAACATCGGCCAGTTGCGCAAGCACGAGTTGATTTTCGAAATTTTGCGCCGCAACGCCCGCCGCAACGGACGGATGTTCGGCGAGGGCGTGCTGGAAATTTTGCCGGACAGCTACGGCTTCCTGCGCTGGCCCATTCACAACTACACGCCGTGCCCGGAGGACATTTATGTGTCGCCGTCGCAAATCCGCAAATACGGCCTGAAAAAAGGCGACCGCGTCGGCGGCGAACTGCGCGCCCCGCGCGACAAGGAGCGTTACTTCGCGCTGGTCTCCGTGGACAAGCTGGAAGGCGAGTCGCCGGAAAAAGCCCGCAGCGTGGTGCATTTTGACAACCTGACGCCGCTGTTCCCCAACCGCCGCATCATGCTGGAAGCCCATGGCGCGGGGGCCAAGCCGGACCTCGCCATGCGGGCCATGGACTTGATTTCGCCCATCGGTTTCGGCCAGCGCGGACTGATCATGGCGCCGCCGCGCACCGGCAAAACCGTGCTGATGCAGAAGGTGGCCAACGCCATCAGCGCCAGCCATCCCAACGCCTACCTGATTGTGCTGCTGATTGACGAGCGGCCGGAGGAAGTCACCGATATGAAGCGCTCCGTGCGCGGCGAGGTCATCAGCAGCACCTTCGATGAGCCGCCGGAACGCCACGTGCAAGTCGCCGAGATGGTCATCGAGCGCGCCAAGCGGCTGGCCGAGCGCAAGATTGACGTCATCATCTTGCTCGACAGCATCACCCGCCTCGCGCGCGCCTACAACACCCTGCAACCGCACAGCGGCAAAATCCTCTCCGGCGGCGTGGACGCCAACGCGCTGCACAAACCCCGGCGCTTCTTCGCGGCGGCGCGCAACATGGAGGAAGGCGGCAGCCTGACCATTTTGGCCACCGCGCTGATTGAAACCGGCAGCAAGATGGACGAGGTCATCTTCGAGGAGTTCAAGGGCACCGGCAACATGGAAATCAACCTTGACCGCTCGCTGGTGGACAAACGCATCTATCCGGCGGTCAACATCCCCAAATCCGGCACGCGCAAGGAGGAATTGCTGTATCACGCCGACGAATTGCCGCGCATTCACGCGCTGCGCAAGGCGTTGACCTCCCTGCCGGCGACCGACGCGATGGAGCTGCTGCTCGACCGCCTGAAAAAGACCCGGAGCAACGCCGAATTCCTGCTGGCCATGAATTTGAAGGAGTAGGGTTCCCCTTACTATCCCCGCTGTTATTGATGCGATGCCGCCGCTGATGGCGCGCGGCATGATAGTTGCCGGATGGCTTCGTATAATACGATGGCGACGCTGGTGGCGAGGTTCAGGCTGCGGGCGGCGGGGTTGGCCATCGGGATGGTTAGGCAACGGGGGGCGCTGGTGGTGAGGAGGTTCTCCGGGAGGCCTTTGGTTTCGCGCCCGAATATTAAATAGTCGTTGTCTTGAAAGTCAGCGTCGGTGTAGGGGCGGTCGGTTTTGGTGGTGAACAACCATTGGCGGGCGCCGCTGACGGTGAGGTATGCGGCGAAGGTGGCCCAGTCGGGCCAGGTGCGCCAGTTCACTAAGTTCCAGTAGTCCATGCCGGCGCGTTTGAGTTGTTTTTCATCGAGGGTGAAGCCTAGTGGCTCGATGAGGTGCAGGCGGCTGTTGGTGGCGGCGCATAGGCGGGCGATGTTGCCGGTGTTGGGCGGGATTTCGGGTTCGACGAGGACGATGTTGAGCATGGGTTATTTCCGGTTGCGGTAGAATACGCGGCGCAGGTATAGGCCGCAGGCGGGGGCGGTGTTGGGGGCGACGCTGCGGGTTTTGGCGTTGAGGATGGTTTGGAGTTCGCTGATGGTGAGGCGGCTTTGACCAACTTTGACGAGCGCGCCGACGAGGTTTCTGACCATGCGGTAGAGAAAGCCGTTGCCGCGGAAGCGCAATTCCATGACGGGGCCGCGGACGCTGATGGTGACGCGGGTGACGCGCCGCACGGTGGTTTTGCGCGCGTAGCCGGGGTTGCTGGTGAAGGAGGCGAAGTCGTGTTCGCCGACGAAGAGTCGCGCGGCGCGGCGCATGGCGGTGACGGTCAGCGGGCGCGGGAGGTGCCAGGCGCGGTGGAGTTCAAAGGGGTTGTGGCACGGGTGGTTGTAGATGCGGTAGCGGTATTCTTTGCCGGTGGCGGAGAAGCGGGCGTGGAAGGCGGCGGCGGCGTAGGTGGCGCGGGTGACGCGGATTTGCGGGGGGAGATGGTAGTTCAGCGCGGCTTGCAACGCTGCCAATGACTTGAACTTGGCGGGCGCGGTGAAGGTGGCGACTTGGGCGTCGGCGTGGACGCCGGCGTCGGTGCGACCGGAGCCGGCGAGGGGGAGGGGGCGGCCCCAGCATTGGGCGAGGGCGCGTTCGAGGTGGCCTTGCACGGTGTTGGGGTCGCGCTGTCGTTGCCAGCCGGCGAAGGGGGTGCCGTCGTATTGGACGGTGAGGCGGTGGACGCGGGGGGTCATGGCGCTGGGGGGGGCGGTGGCGCGCAGTCCAGGTAGGATTGTAACATGACGCGGGCGGACTCGCTGTCGATGAGGGGTTTTTGCTGGCGCGCGGTTTTGCCGGACTCGCGCAGGCGGCGGGCGGCTTCGACGGTGCTGAGGCGTTCGTCAACGGTGACAATGTCCACGGTCAGCGCGGCGCGGAGTTGGTCGGTGAATTGCCGGGCCTTGGCGGCGGCGGGGCCGTAGCTGCCGTCCATGTTGCGGGGGAGGCCGATGAGGATGCGGGTGACGGGCAGGGCGCGCAGGTGGGCGGCGATTTTTTTGACGGAGCCGGTGTTGGGGAGGAAGGGTAACGGGGTGGCGAGGGTCAGGGTCTCGTCGCTGATGGCGAGGCCGAGGCGCTTTTCGCCGTAGTCCAGGCTTAAATAACGTGGCATGGGAGAAATTTCAAATTCCAAGCTTCAAATTTCAATTAAATCTCAAATTTCAATTTTTTAATTCCCAATCGGCGCTGTGGGTGGGTCACGTATGGTGTTTGGATGTTCTGCATCTTTTTTGGGATTCGATTTTAATTGGAATTTGGCGTTTGGAATTTGGAGTTTCTCACCTTTGGTGAGTGGCTTGGACGAGTGGCGCGACGAAGGCGCGGAGTTGTTCGCCGAGGTCGGGGGCGGGGCCGAGTTGGGCGATGCGGTTGACGATGGCGCTGCCGACGATGACGCCGTCGGCGAGGCGGGCGACGGCGGCGGCGTGGGCGGGGGTGGTGACGCCGAAGCCGACGCAGACGGGCAGGGGGGTGGCGGCGCGGATTTGGGCGATATGGGGGGCGAGGTCGGCGGGGAGTTGGTCGCGCATGCCGGTGACGCCGGCGCGGGAGATGTAGTAGATGAAGCCGCTGGCGGCGGGGGCGATTTGGCGGATGCGTTCGACGGGGGTGGTGGGGGCGATGAGGGTGATGCGTTTGAGGTCGCTGGCGGGCCACTCGCGGGCGGCGGCTTCGGGGGGGAGGTCGAGGATGAGGGCGCCGTCAACGCCGCTGGCGGTGGCGCGGCGGGTGAATTCGTCGAGGCCGAGGTGGAAGATGGGGTTGTAGTAGGTGAAGAGGACGAGGGGGATGTTGCTGGTGGCGCGGATTTGCTCGACGGTGCTGAGGATGCCGCTGACGGTGGTGCCGGCGGCGAGGGCGCGTTGGGCGCCGAGTTGGTTGACGAGGCCGTCGGCGAGGGGGTCGGAGAAGGGGATGCCGAGTTCGATGAGGTCAACGCCGGCGCGTTCGAGGCTGTGGACGAGGCGGACGGTGTGGGCGAGGTCGGGGTCGCCGGCGACGAGATATGCCACGAAGGCCTTTTGGTGGCGGGCGGCGAGGGTTTTGAAGAGTGCGTCGATGCGGTTCATGGGGAGGGGGATTGATTATTGTTTATTGTATATTGATTATTTGATATTAGCGCCTCCGGCGGATTACTGCAAGTACGCCGGAGGCGCTGACTTTACAAATAATCAATAATCAATAATCAATTTTCAATCTCTTCTTCCTGCTTCTGGCGGCGGGCGCGGGCGACGGCGTTGTACTTCTCGGTGCGCTGGTTGACTTTGGCCAGGAGGGGTTGGGAGGTGTTGAGATTAACGTCGGCGGTGACCAGGGCGGCGAGTTTTTCGAGCATGGCGGTGATGCCGGCGACGGCGGCGGGGCGGGTGTCTTTGATTAATGGGATGTTGGTTTCTTTGCCGAGGCTGGCGTAGCGCTGGTCGATGATTTGGCGGAAGCTGTTGTTGTGGTTGCGGAGGTTTTCAACCCATTTGAAGAGGCGGTGGTCGGTGGTGTCGGCGGCTTCTAATGCGAGGCGGCCGGGGGTGTTGGCGTCGAGGAGGTCTTGGCAGAGGTTGGTGATGATGCCGGTTTCTTCGTTGTAGCCTTCGCGGGTGGCGGTGGGATATTTTTTGAAGACTTCGAGCACGACTTTCGCGGCGTCGGCGACGGCGGTGGTGTAGTGGTGGGAGTAGCCGCGGAGGGTGAGGTGGAGGCCGGTGTAGGCGGCGTCGCGCGCGGTGTCGTGTTTCTTTAACTCTTCGGTGAGGGGCAATGTGCGGTCGCGGTAGGTGGCTTTGTCGTATTCGTTGAAGGCTGGCTCGGTTTGGTTGTAGAGTTCTTGGAGGGCGCCGCCGACGTAGTTGTTGCCTCGCAGGTCTTCAAGGGTTTCCTTGATGTATTCGTAGATTTCGAGGGCTTTGTATTCGTTAAAGATGGGTTTGATTAGTTTCATAGTGTCTTTTTATGCGTTTGTTGGAGTTCTACAATCTTTTTTCACGCAATAATTTTTCGGGAGGTGGCCAAAGCATTTGCTTTTACGGGTTCCCGACGTCGGGAGGTGGCCAAAGCATTTGCTTTCATGGGTTCCCGATGTCGGGAGGTGGCCAAAGCATTTGCTTTTATGGGTTCCCGATGTCGGGAGGTGGCAAAAGCATTTGCACCACGAAGTCACGAAGGCACTAAGGCTCGTTAGATGAAGCCTTTGTGCCTTCGTGTCTTGGTGGTGTATCGGTTTGTTTTCCCAATGGCGCGAATGGTTGAAAACTTTCCTTGCCTTGCGGGGCACATGCCTTAGCATTTCTCGCGTTATGCCGGTCACTTACGCCCAGAATGAGGGTAATGTCATTCTGTCAACGCTGGACGCTTCGATTAATTGGATGCGCAAGAATTCGCTGTGGCCGATGCCGATGGGGTTGGCGTGTTGCGCGATTGAGTTTATGGCGGCGGCGTGTTCGCGTTATGATTTGGCCCGGTTCGGGGCGGAGGTGACGCGGTTTTCGCCGCGCCAGGCGGATTTGATGGTGGTGGCGGGGACGGTGACTTATAAGATGGCGCTGGCGACGAAGCGGGTGTGGGACCAGATGCCGGACCCGAAGTGGTGTATCGCGATGGGGGCGTGCGCGTGCAGCGGGGGGATGTATCGCAGTTACGCGGTGTTGCAGGGGGTGGATAATATGATTCCGGTGGATGTGTATATTTCCGGTTGTCCGCCGCGGCCGGAGGCTTTTTTGGCGGCGCTGATTAAGTTGCAGGAGCGAATCGCGCGGGAACCGGCGGTGAAATCTCTTAAGACGGCGGCGGCCTGAGGTGTTATGACGGCTATTTCTTTTTCTGCTTTGCATGATGATTACGCGGCGCGCTTTCCGGGGCAGGTGACGGGGGTCACGGAGTTTCGCGGGGAGACGACGTGGCGGGTGGCGCTGGCGGCGGTGCCGGCGGTGCTGGGGGCGTTGCGGGCGGAGGGGTTTGATTTTTTGGTGGATGTGGCCGGGGTGGATGGCGGGGCGCGGGTGCCGCGGTTTGAACTGGTGTATGAGTTGGCGGACTCGGCGCGGGGGCGGCGGTTGCGGGTGAAGACTGAGGTGGCGGAGGGGGCGGCGGCGCCTAGTGTGTGCGGGATTTGGGCGGGGGCGAATTGGTTGGAGCGGGAGGTGTTTGATTTGTTGGGGGTGCGGTTTGATGGGCATCCGGATTTGCGGCGGATTTTGATGTGGGAGGGGTCTCCGTATCACCCGTTGCGAAAGGAGTTTCCGCTGGCGGGGGTGGCGACGGAGTTGCGGGAGGTGGCGTTTTCTCACCCGGCGCCGATGGTTGGCGGGCCGTTTGTTACTGCGGCGGGCGGGCGTGAGCGCGAGCCGCGGTCGCGTGAAAATGCAAAATGCCAAGTGCCAAATGCCAAGTTGGCAGTTGAAAATTTGAAATTGGCGGTGCAGGTCGGGGATGCGGGGGAGCGGTTGGCGGCGGGGGTGACGCAGGCGCGGGATGAGGTCGGGGAGCGGTTGGTGTTGAATATGGGGCCGTCGCACCCGAGTACGCACGGGGTGTTGCGGTTGGTGCTGGAACTCGACGGGGAGGTCATTGTCAATGCGGACCCGGATGTGGGGTATTTGCATCGCGGGGATGAGAAGATTGCGGAGAATATGACGTGGCATCAGTTTATCCCTTATACTGACCGGCTGGATTATCTGGCGCCGGTGGCGAATAATGTGGCGTATGCGTGCGCGGTGGAGAAGTTGATGGGCTATGTGTTGCCGGAACGGGCGCGGGTGATTCGGGTGATTTGTTGCGAGTTGGCGCGGATTTCGTCGCATCTGGTGGGGATTGGTTGTTGCGCGATGGATGTGGGGGCGATGACGGTGTTTTTATATACCTTTAACGAGCGGGAGAAGATTTATAATTTGTTCGAGCTGCTCACGGGGGCGCGGTTCACGACCAGTTATACGCGGATTGGCGGGGTGGCGCGGGATTTGCCGGCGGGGTTTGTGGAGAATCTGCGCTTGTTCCTGGCGCTTTTCCCGCGGCTGGTGCGGGAGGTGGAGTTGTTGTTGAATCGCAATCCGATTTATCTGGCGCGGATGCGGGATGTGGGGGTAATCAACAAGGCGGACGCGCTGGCGTATGGGTTGACGGGGCCGAACTTGCGCGGGTCGGGGGTGGCGGTGGACTTGCGCAAGGAGACGCCGTATCTCGGTTATGAGGAATACGACTTTGAGGTGCCGGTGGGGAAGCACGGGGATAGTTATGACCGTTATTTGGTGCGGGTGGAGGAGTTGCGGCAGAGCGCGCGGATCTTGGAGCAGGCGCTTGGCAAGTTGTCGCCGGGGCCGGTGATGGTCAGCGACGCGAAGAATATCCTGCCGCCGAAGGGGAAGGTGTTGACGGAGATGGAGCCGCTGATTCAGCAGTTTATGATTGTCACGCAGGGGCTGGACGCGGTGCCGGGGGAGGTTTATTTCGGCGCGGAGAATCCGAAGGGGGAGCTGGGCTTTTATATTCACAGCAAGGGCGGCGGGGTGCCGTACCGGTTGAAGATACGCTCGCCCTCGTTCGCGAATTTGAGCATCCTGCCGCGCTTGTTGCCGGGCTTGACGGTCAGCGACGTGCCGGCGGTGCTGGGGAGTTTTGACTTTGTGATGGGGGAATGCGACCGTTAGCGGGGTAGGGGTTATGTACCGATTGATGAGACAGGTGGGATGGTTGGCGCTGCTGGCGGCTTGCTCCGGCAAGTTGACCAATCATAATTTGGCGAAGGTCCACCACGGCATGTCCGCCGCCGAGGTGCGGGCGTTGCTGGGCGCGCCGACGCGGGTTGAGACCAGTGAGACGCTGGGGATTCGCGGCAGCAGCTATCTGTATGTAACCGGCCGGCACCAGGTGCGGATTACGCTCGTTAACGACGCGGTAATCGGCAAGAGCGGCAACTTTGAATGACCAAACATATGAGCATCTCATTGACCCCCGATTTTGAACGGCAATTGGACGAGGCCATCAGCCATTACCCCGTCTCGCGCCGTAGCGCGGCGCTGCCGTTGCTGCACCTGTGGCAGGAACACTTCGGCTACATCAGCGACGAGGCGGTGAGCTACCTCGCCGCCAAGCTGGAGCTGCCCCCGGTGCGCGTCCTGGAACTGGTGACCTTTTACCCGATGTTCCGTCGCCGGCCGATAGGGCGACATCACGTCAAAGTCTGCCGCACCCTGTCGTGCGCGCTGGGCGGCTCGCATGAATTGCACACATGCCTGCAACAACTCACCGCCGCTGACGGCGACAAGTACACCGTCGAGTTCGTCGAGTGCCTGGCCAACTGCGGCGCCGGCCCGACGCTGATGGTGAACGATGACCTTTATTCCAACGTGCGCACCGCGGAGCAAGCGCGGGACGTGCTGAAGAAATATCAATAATATGGCTGTGGCAGAAAAACGCATTTTACTCAAACACATCGACGAGCCGGGGTACACTAATGACCTCGCGTGTTATCTCCAGCACGGCGGTTACGCGGAGTTGCGGCGGGCGCTGACGTTGACGCCGCAGTTCATCAAGGATGAGGTGAAGAAATCACAGTTGCGCGGGCGCGGCGGGGCGGGGTTCAGTTGCGGGATGAAGTGGAGTTTCATTGACGCCAGCAAAACCACCAAGCCGATTTACCTCATCTGCAACGCCGACGAGTCCGAGCCGGGCACGTTCAAGGACCGGCAGCTAATCCATCAGGACCCGCATCAGCTTCTCGAGGGCATGATAATCTCCTGTTTCGCCAACAGTGTGCATCTGGCGTACATCTACATCCGCGGCGAGTTCCCGCAGGGCGCGCGGATTCTGGAGCGCGCCATCAGCGAGGCGCGGGCGCGCAATTTCCTGGGCCGCGACATCCTCGGCAGCGGTTATGACTTGGAAATTTACGTGCATCGCGGCGCCGGCGCGTACATTTGCGGCGAGGAAACCGGTTTGATTGAGTCCATCGAGGGCAAGCGCCCGTATCCGCGCATCAAGCCGCCGTATTTCCCCGCCGTGCTCGGCCTCTATCAGTGCCCGACCATCGTCAACAACGTCGAGACGCTCTGCAACATCAAACACATCGTCGGCATGGGCGGCGAGGCTTACGCGAAGATTGGCAAGCCGAACAACACCGGCACGCGGCTCATCGGCGTCAGCGGCGACGTGAAGCGGCCGGGCTACCATGAATTCGAGTGCGGGGCGCTGACGCTGGGCGAATTGATTTACGACGTGTGCGGCGGCATTCGCGACGATAACAAGCTGAAGGCGGTCATCCCCGGCGGTTCCTCATCCAAGGTGTTGCGCGCCGACGGGCGCTACAAGATCAAGCAAAAGGACGCCGGCGGCAACCTGGTGGAGAAGGAGAT
>JAISDC010000253.1 GCA_031265105.1 Verrucomicrobiales bacterium | reverse complement strand
GCCGGGCCATTGCCACGGCCCTGGAGTCCGTGACCTCGACCGACGCCACCGCCTGGTTCCGTTCCTGCGGATATACGCCGTGGCCTGTTGAATCCATCTAGTTTTGATGTGCTCTAGGGCAACGCCCTAGGTAAACAGATAAGAACATTATCCAGCCCTGTAGGGGCGGCACATCCTTCCCGGTACTTTGCGCCGCCCCTACAGGGCTGGCCCCTTTTCCTTAATAAAACCTAGGGCGTTGCCCTAGGCTGTTATGCTGGCCGCCCCGTTGGGGCTAAAACTGGGAGCGCCGGCATCTTGCCGGCTCTGAAGCGGGCGGGACGCCCGCGCTCCATAGGCCGACAGCCCATCCCAACCCGATTGATATATCCTACCACCTATGGAGCGCGGGCGTCCCGCCCGCTCGGAGCAGCATTAGCCCTGTAAAAAAACTCCGCGCCTCCGCGTCTCCGCGGTTAGATCAGAATTGGTACCGATAGCCCGCGGTCACGCCCCAGGGTTGGTCGAACTTTTCGCCGAACTCGGCTTCGTAGTCGAGGTGGAGTTGGTTCCGGTCGTCCAGTTGCCAGATGAAGCCGGCGCCGAGCTGGGCGCGAAGGCCGTCGTAGTTAGGCCGCCAATGGTCGTGGTCGGATGTGATGGTGCCGCCGCTGCTGACTTGCTTGAGGCCCATTACTTTGACGTAGGGTTGCAACAGGCCGCCGTTGCTTAACTTGACGGTGCGCCCGAACAGGGAGCCGAAGCGCAGTTGCAGGAGGTCGGCGTCGCTCTGGCTGACGCCGGTCGGGTTGGCGCCGGTGCTTTGGTAGTCCGCGCCGAAGAGGTGCGCGTAGCTGGCCTGCGCTTGCGGCTCGACGAACCAGCCGTCCTGGAATTGGAATTTGCGGCCCAGTTCCAGGCTGCCGCCGGCTTGCCAGTTGTGGTATTGGGCGCGGGATTGGCCGCCGTTTTCCCACACGTCGAAGCGGCTGTCCACGTAGGCGGCGCGGCCGACCAGGTCGGCGTACCAGCCGGTGTCGTGCAGCCAGGTGGCGTACAGTCCGCCCTGGTAGCCGTCGCTCTCCGCGCTGGCGGTGAGCGTGCGGAAGTCGAGGGTGCTCCGCTGGTAGCCGCCGAACGCGCCGGTGTACAACACGCTGCGCTCGTTGAGGCGCCAGAGTTTGTCGGCGCCAATGTCAGTGCCCCAAAGCAGGTCGCGGAACGGCGCGCCGCTGACCTGGCTGCCGGTGTTGATTTGCTGGCCGTAGCCGCGCACCCAGACGTCGCCCTCGGCGTGCTTGGCGAAGTTCACGCGGTCGTCCAGTTGCTCGTAGTCGAGCCGCAGGTCGCCCATGCGCTTCAACAGCGTGCGGTCGCTGGCGAACCAGCCGAGGCTGGCGGCGGCGGCGTGGCTGAGCACGACCTCGCCCTGAGAGCTGATTTTGCCGGTCAGCCACCAGTTGTTCGGGTTGTTGTCAATGCCGCCGCTGGCGCCGTCCAGCACGTGGTACTGGAGCATCCCGTCCATGACGACATCGCTGACGAAGGCGCCGGCGCTGCTGTCGTCGCTTTCCACCAGCAGGATCCGCTCCCGGCCGGTGACGTTGCCGGGGCTGTCCACGCGGTTGAGGATGAGGCGGTGGGTGCCGACGACGCTGCCGGTGACGAGGAGGTCGCCCTGCTCGGCGGTGAGGTTGATGTTCATGGCGATGCTGCCGCCGTCGCCGGTCAAGTCGCCGATGGTGACGGTCTTGAAGCCGCCGTCAGCGGCGAAGTTGAGCAGGCCGCGGTTGTTGACGTTGCCCATGCTCGCGCCGTCGCGGAGGAAGTCCACCCGGCTGGCGGGGTCCACCGCCACGTTGCGGCCGAAGCTGTTGGTCGTGTCCAGCGCCACGGTGCCGGTGAGCAGGTTGATTTGTCCCACGTTGACCGTCACGTTGTTGGTGGCGGCCAGAGTCAGAGCGGCGTCGCGGATTTCCAGCGCGCCGTCGCCGCTGACGCTGTTTTGCAGGACGCCGCTGACGCCGGTGAACACGGCCACGGCGGGGGTGGCGACGGCGATATCGGCGGTGCCGACGGCGGCGAGGTTGGTCAGCGTCAGCGCGCCGTCGTTGACCTGGGCGCTGCCGGTGAAGTTGTCGTTCGCCCGCGCGATGGTGACATCTTGGCCGCCGTTCTTGACCAGCGTACCGTCGCCGTCCAGCGCGTTGGCGAAGGCGGCGCCGATGTCGTCCAGCATCAGGGTGCCGCTGACGGTGATGTCGCCGGTGCCGAGGCCGAGTGTGTCGTCGATGACGACGGCCGCGCCGCTGTCAATGGTGGTGGCCACGGTCAGCGTCGCGTTGGCGCCGGTGATGGTCAGCGTGTCGCCTTGCACCGTCAGCGCGCCGGCGCCGGTCAGGGTGCCGGTGACGCTGACGGTGCTGGGGCCGTTGCCGCCGGTGATGGTCAGCGCGCCGCTGTTGAAGTCCAGCACGCCGTCGTGCTCCAGGCCGCCGATGGTCTGCGCCTTGCCGTTCAGGTCAACGGTCGTGGTGGCCGAGGTGACCAGCCGCGTGGCGTCGCCGCTGCCGAAGACGTTGTCCGCGCCGGCGCGCAGGTTGGCGATGTTGACCGTGGTGGTGCCGGTGTGGGTGTTGGTCACGCCCAGCGTCAGCGCGTTGGTGCCGCTGATGGTCAGGTTGCCGGCGCCGCTGACCGTGGCGAGCAGCAGGTCGCTGATGGCGCCGTTGGTGCTCAACTCAAAGGTGCTGCCGGTGGCGATGGCCAGCTCGACCAGATTGTAGTCGATGAACAGACCGGCGACCCCGCTGGAGTTGGTGCCGGCCAGGCCGGTGTGCTCGTAGTAGGCGGTGACGGTGTTTTCAAAGTTCTTCTGCGACTGGCCGCTGGTCGGCGAGTTGCCTTGCGCGTCAATCAACACGAGCTGGCCGGCGCTGGTGACGGTGTCGCTGGCGATGAGCAGGAGGCCGGCGTCGCTGATGCCGCTGCTTTCGTCGATGAAGTTCAGCGCCGGGTTCAGCGTGCCGGTGGTCAGGGACCAGTTAAGGTCTTGCAAGGTGCCGCTGGTGATGGTGATGCTGCCCGCGCTGCCGCTGAAGGTGACTTCCGCGCTGTCGTCGGTGGATACCGCCAGCTTGCCGCCGTCGATGGAGAGGGCGCCGAAGTTGATGTTGCCGGTGCCGCTGATGGTGCCGCTGCCGCCGGCGGCCAACTGGAGCGTCGCGTCCGCCAAGACCGCCGCGTTGAGGCTGTCCGCTGTTATCAATAACCCGCTGCCGGTGCCCGTGTCGCCGGCTTCCAGCCGCACTGTGCCGGCGAAATCCCCGGCCGCGTTGCTGGCGCTGAAGGTGAAGACGCCCTTGTCGCGCAAGGTCAGCGTCCCGCTGCCGCTGAGGGCGCTGTCTTGCAGATAGCCGTCCTCGGTCAGCACCAGCACGCCCGCCGTCACGGTGGTGGTGCCGGTGTAGCTTTGCGCCTTGGTCACGATCAGCGTGCCGTCGCCGATCTTGGTCAGCGACTGGCCGTCCCAACTGTCGTTCGCGTCGGTGTCGGCCAGGGTTTCGTCCAGGATGAATTCCTCCAGCATAAATCCATCACCGAGGGAGAAGTTGCCGGTGCTGAAGGCCGTGCCGCTGTTCCACGATAAGCGGTAGCCGGCCAGGTAATCGGTGCCGCTGCTGCTGGTGGTGCCGCCGGCGTGGATGAAGTCGGGCGTCGGCACCGCCGTGCCGCCGTTCAGCACGGTCACCGCGGCGAAGTCGCCGTCGATGGCGTTGTGCGAGCGGATGATCAGCAGGTCGGCCTGGCTGAGGCCGCTGGCGCTGCCGCTGATGGCGCCGGCGTAATTGCGCACCGTCAGCGCGCCGCCCAGCGTGGCGCTGTCCGTCAGCACAAAGGCGTCGCCCGCGCCGCGTCCGTCCAGGTCCACCGTCAGCGCGCCGTTCGCGCCTTGCGTGTAGGTGCCGCCGACTTCCACCAGGCCGCTGCCGGTGACGGTCAGCGCGCCGCTGCCGGTGACGCCGACGGTGAGGTTGTTGTCCAGCCACCACCGCCCGGTGTCGCTGACGGTGACGGCGCCGAAGCCTTCGGCGTTGGCGCCGACGATGCCGTTGCTGCCGCTCACCGAGCCGCTGCCGAGGATGTCGAGGTAGCCGGTGCCGCTGTCGCCGACGGTGAGGCTGGCGGTGTTGCTCCAAAAGCCGTTGCCGCTGACGGTGACGTAGCCGTAGCCGGTGGTGGCGCTGCCGATGACGCTTGCACCGTTTTGCACGGAGCCGCTGTTGTTGATGTCAAGGTAGCCGGTGCCGCTGTCGCCGACGGTGAGGGCGCCGGTGTTTGACCAAAAGCCGTTGTCGCTGACGGTGACGGTGCCGACGCCGGTGGTGGCGCTGCCGATGATGCCGTTGTTGTTCTGCACGGAGCCGCTGGCGAGGATGTCGAGGGTGCCGACGCCGAAGTTGCCGACGGTGAGGTTGCCAGTGTTCGACCAAAAGCCGCTGCCGCTGACGGTGGCGTAACCGTGGGATTCGGTGTTGGCGCCGAGTACGCCGTTGTGGCTGCTGACGGTGCCGGTGTCTTTGATGTCAAGGTAGCCGGTGTCTATGTAGCCGACATTGAGGTTGTCGGTGTTAAGCCAGTAGCCGGCGGTGCCGCCGACGGTGACGCGGCCGATGCTGCCTGCTGCGCCACCGATGTTGCTCCAACTGTTGCGTACGGTACCGCTGTCGGTGATATCAAGTTCACCGGTACCGTAGTAGCCGACGTAGAGGCTGCCCTCGTTGTACCAGTAGCCGGTGTCGCTGACGGTGACGCGGCCGTAGGCGCCGGGGGCCTGGCCGATCATGTCGGATTTACTGTTGACGGTGCCGGTGTCTTTGATGTTGAGGTAGCCGGTGCCGGACTGGCCGACGGAGAGTCCGGAGTAACCAGCGGTGTTCCAGTAACCGGTAACGGTGACGGTGCCGCTGTCGCTGGCGGTTTCGCCGATGATGCCGGCGGCGTTGTTGCCGCCAGTGCCAGTCCAGCCGGTGATTTCGAGATGGCCGCCGTTGACGATGGTTTTGCTGTCGTAGGTGTTGCTGCCGCTGAGGGTGAGGGTGCCGGGGCCGGTTTTGGTGAGGTTGGAGTCGGCGCCGGTGATGCTGCCGGCGAAGGTGCCGCTGGCGGTGCCGTTGACGATGAGGCTGTTGCCGTTGAGGGCGACGGTGCCGGTGTTGGCGCCGTCGAGGGAGGCGATGGTGAGGGTGCTGCCGCTGATGGTGCTGAGGAGGTCGAGGAGGCCGTCGGCGCGGAGGCGGGCGCCGGTGGCGCTGACGACG
>JAISDC010000248.1 GCA_031265105.1 Verrucomicrobiales bacterium | reverse complement strand
TGACCAAGGTCGGCGTCGGCACCTGGACGCTAACCAACCAAAACACCTACACCGGCACCACCACCGTCAGCGGCGGCGTGCTGTTACTCAGCGGCACCGGCAGCATCAACGGCAGTGCCAAGGTGGCCGTCAGCGGCGGCGAACTGGCGGTCAACAGCAGCGTGGTCTTGACGCCGATGGTGACGGTGGACGCCGGCGGCGCGCTCACCGGCAGCGGCACGCTGGGCGGCACGGTTGAATTTGACGACGCCACGGGCACCGTCAGCGGCGGCGGCCTGGGCACGGCGGGTACGCTGACGTTCACGGACGCCCAATATTGGGACGATTTCACTTACCTCTGGGATATCCTCGGCGCGGACCAGTACGATGTGCTGGACATCACCCACACTGACGGTCTGCAATTAATCGGCGACAATTACACGCTGACGGTGAACAATCCGAACATGGTCGCGGTCGATCATTTGACCATCCTCAGCGGCTTGGCCAGCGGCTTCAACGCGGATAATTGGAGCATCACCAGCGGCTATGAACTGTCCCTCAACGGCACCGACCTTGTCTTAAACACCATCCCCGAACCCTCGACCTGGCTGCTGCTGGGCACCGGCGCGGCGCTGCTGGTGTTCCTGCGCCGGCGGCGGTAAAAGCACATTCAACGCGGAGGCGCGGAGACGCGGAGAATTTTTTTTACAGGGAGAACATGGAGTTCATGGAGGTTTTAAAAAATAATCTCAATGTTCTCCATGATCTCCCTGTAAAAAAATCATGAAAACCCTTGCTTTAGTGCGGCGATTAATGTAACGTCGCAATTGTTATCGGCGTAAGCTGACGGTGACCACCGAGAAAATATGGGTGGTTAGCTGAGGTGAAAAACCGATAACTCGCTGAAGATGATTGACATAAGTCATAAACAAAGTGAATCGCGCTCACGCGCTCACGCGCTCACGCGCTCACGCGCTCACGCGCTCACGCGCTCACGCGCTCACGCGCTCACGCCGACTTCCTGATTTCCCGGCGAAATTTCGCCCATCTCGTTCCCCTTACGGCACAGTCCGCCCGCCAGCGTCAGCGGCGCGGGGCGGGGATGATTTTTTACAAAGAGAACATGGAGTTATTGGAGGAAGGTTTGCTTCAATCAAAGGCCCCCCTCCAATTCCTCCATGTCCTCTTTGTAAAGCCTCTGTGCTTTCTGTGCTTTTTTGTGGCAATCAAACATAATAAACGAGGATAACAAATGAAAAGGATGACATGGAATAAGTGGACTATGCTGGCGACGGTCAGCGTGTGGTGCTTGGGAATGAATGTGCGGGCGGGTGATGTCAAATGGGTGGCCACGCCGACCGATGACAAGCTGGCAACGGCCGGTAATTACACAGGAGGTGTCGCGCCGGTTAGTGGCGACCGCGTGTTTTTCGGCACCAGCAGTGTCACCACCTTGGTCAATGATCTGGCGGCGGACACCAAGTTGAATTTGTTGTACGAAGGCGGTGCCGGCTATTCCTACACCATCAGCGGCAACCGCATCGAGATCATCGGCCTGAACAACAACAACGGCGCGAGTTCCACGCAGATTTTGCAACTGGACACGCTGCTCAACCAGGACCTCGACGTCAACGGCAACGGCGCCATTTTTCTCAACGGCACGCTGACAGTCGGCGGCGCTTACTCCCTGCGCCCGAAGCTCAGCGGCACGCTGTCCGTCACCGCCATCGATGCCGGCGCGAACGAGTTTTCCATCGGCGTGACCCAGGAAAAAAGTTACTTTAACAACACCAACACCACGTACAGCAACACCAACAGCGTCGTGCTGCTCGGCAATCTAACCGCCGGCAAGTTCAACAATTACAACACCGGCCAAACCATCCTGACCGGCTCCAACAATTACACCGGCGCGACCTGGCTCGGCGACCATTCCTACACCGAGTTGCGCTACGCCGCTGACACTGACCGCAAACTCAGCGTCAACCAGCCGTTGCTGATCTACAGCGGCACGCTGTTGTTCAGCGGCACCGGCGGTTATCGCGAGACGGTTTCCTCGCTGCAACTCGGCCGTGGCGAAGTCTTCGGTATTGGCATGACCAGCATTGAGCGGGTCAGCGGCAGCGGCCAGTTGTTCATCAACAGCAGCGCCGTCACCAACCGCGTGTCGAACTCAGTGTTGCGCGTGAGCGAGGATAATCTCGTCGGTGCCAGCGGCAGCGGCGCGTTTGGCGCGGGTTATTCGACCGGCACTTACACGTCCGGCATTGCGGAGGCGTGGGTTACGGTCGGCAATAATTGGGCGGTGTATGACTCCGGCACGCAAATGTTGCAAGGACTCGCCACCTACACGGTCTGGGACGATTGGGTGAATCAGCCGTTTGCCAACGCCGGCATCAACCGCACCATGAATGTCAGCCTCACCGGCAGCGGCTCCATCGGCTACGGTGCCAACGCGCAAAGCCAGCTCTCCACGCTGAAAATTAACACTGACGGTGTCGGCGGCGAACTGAATATCAACACCGGTTACCAGCTTAAAATGTTCAGCAAGGGCCTGATGTTCGTCGGTGCAGACAACTACACCATCAGCGGCCCCGGCGCGATTGGCGCGGACTCTGCCAACGGCTTTGAAATGTATTTGTGGCAGAACGGCGCGGGCGAATTGGACATCACTGCCGACATGGTCGGCTTCCGCAACATCGTCAAAACCGGCCCCGGCACGCTGGTGTTGTCCGGCTCCAATTCCATGGGAACTAGCGCTGCCGACCAGACCCGCAACTTCATGCTATACGGTGGCACAGTTCGCGTGAACAGCGACTATGCCTTCGACCCGCTGACCATGCTGGTCACGGATGAGGGCGTGCTGGATTTGAACGGCCACGACGTGACCGTGCGCGGCGTTCGGGGCAATGTCGAACAGCGGTTCACGGTGACCAACGAGCAGGAGAACATGGTGGACTTTATCGTCGGTGTCCGTACCGGTGATAGTTCGACGCCATACACGGGCAATGCTTCCGATTTTTACACGCTGGGCAACGCGGTGCTGACGGGCAATCTGCGGCTAGTGTTGCAGGGGCGATCGGATACGTCCATCCAGTTGCGGGGTTTCACGCACACCGGCGGCGTCAAATTACTCGGCAACCTCAACGGCCGCATGGAATACTTCACCGTTACCGTCACCAACACCACCGGTTTCGGCACGGCCGGCGCGCCGGTGGAATTCGGCGACAACGGCGGGTTCGGCATGGGCGGTGATTTTACCACCTGGAGCAATCCCGTCATCGTCAGCGGTTCCAACGCGTTTATTTTCAGCGAAAATCGCACCATGACCTCCACCGGCAAATGGACTGGCAACGGCGACATTGAGTTGCGCAACAGTTGGAACGTGTACACGCTGGCCGGCGACATGAGTGAATTTACCGGCACTATCAAATCCGCCAGCGGCCCGCGCGCCAGCACCGCCGCCAACAAACTCGCCAACCGCACGCTCGTCCGCGACACCGCGCTGGACTCCGGCGCGGCCACCTACGCCCTCTGGCGCGCCGCTGACGCTGGCAACGAGGAATCGCAGTTGCTGACCACGATTTTACTGGAAAACACCACCGTCGCCGCCGGCGGCAGCTACGACGTGCATTTCGGCGACCTGGTCAGCGGCAACGCCATCAACAGCGACGCCCGCATGAACGCCGGCGTCGCCACGGACACCAGCACCGGCGTGGTCAGCAACAATCGCGCCAACAGCACCGCCAACCTCATCGTCGGTTCCGCCAACCACGACTACAGCGAGTTCGCCGAGCGCATCATCGACAGCGGCTACTATAACACGAACACCGTGACCCTGACCGGCATCCTGGCCGGCGCGAAAATCGCCGTCACCAAAGTCGGCACCGGCACCTGGGCGCTGACCGGCAGCAACAGCTACAGCGGCAGCACCACCGTCAGCGGCGGCGTGTTGTTGATTGACGGCGAAGGCAGCATCAACAGCACCGACCGCGTCACCGTCAACAGCGGTGAATTTCGTTACAACAGTTCCACCGCGCTGACCGCGGCAACTTACGTCGAGGCGGGCGGCGCGCTCGGCGGCAGCGGCGTCATCGACAGCGTAGTTTACTTAAACGATGCCAACTCCACGATAACCGGCGGCGGCCTCGGCACCGTCGGCGAACTGACCTTCAATGATTGGCAACTGTGGGGCGATTTCACGTACGTGTGGGATATTCTCGACACGACGAGTTACGACACGCTGACCTTCACCGACAACACCTACGGCCTGCAATTGAACGGCGACAATTACACGCTGACCGTGAACAATCCGAATACGGTCGCGGTCGAGAATTTCGTCATCCTCAGCGGCCTGACCAGCGGCTTCGACGCGGACAACTGGAGCGTCACCGGCGGCTATGAACTATTCCTCGACGGCACCGACCTTGTACTAAACACCATCCCCGAACCCTCGACCTGGCTGTTGCTGGGCACCGGCGTCGCGTTGCTGGCCTTCCTGCGTCGGCGGCGGTAAGAGAAGAGCTTCATTAACGCAAAGGCGCGAAGGAAGATTGGGGCGTGGTATTGTGTGGGTGGGCAGTGTAGGGGCGCGGGACGGGGAGGGCCGGGGACG
>JAISDC010000166.1 GCA_031265105.1 Verrucomicrobiales bacterium | reverse complement strand
ATTTTGATTCGACAGGAACCAGTCCCGCGGGTCGCCGTCAGCGGTGGTTAATTCCCCCTTCACGGGCGGGGCGGGTTGCGGGCCGTCGTCCGGCCAGTGTACTTTGATTACGCCGTTGCCCAGCCGCAGCGCGGTCTCGACGGAATCCGCCAGCCGCTGACGGTCGGTGGGCGCGACTTTCAGCCGGTCAACGACGGCCTCGACGCGATGCTTTTGCCCCGCTAACAGCGGCAGTTTTTCATCCAGCTCCCGCAACTGGCCGTCCACCCGCGCGCGGACGAAGCCGTCCTGCCGCAATTTCTCCAGCGCGGCGGCGCATTCGTTCGCCCGCCCGCTGGCGATGGGCGCGAGCAGGATAAATTTTGCGCCCGCCGGCATGGCCAGGATTTTATCCACGATTTCCTGCGCGCTGAACCGGTGCAGCGGCGCCAGCGTCAGCGGGTGATGCGCCTGCCCGCAGGCCGCGAACAGCACGCGCAGATAGTCGTAGATTTCCGTGCTAGTGGCGATGGTCGAGCGCGGATTGTCCGCCGCGCCGCGCTGCTCGATGGCGACGGCGGGCGACAGGCCCTCGATGCTGTCCACGTCGGGCTTTTCCAGCAAATCGAGGAACTGCCGCGCGTAGGACGACAGGCTCTGCACATAGCGCCGCTGGCCCTCGGCGAACAGCGTGTCGAACGCCAGCGACGATTTGCCCGAGCCGGACGGCCCGGTGACGACGATGAGCCGGTTGCGCGGCAGCGTCAGCGACAAGTTGCGCAGATTATGCTGCCGCGCGCCGCTGATGATGATTTCGTCCTGAGGCATGGCCGGTTATTTAACCACGGATGGACACGGATAAACACGGATTTTTATCGTCAATTTGTGTCCATCGGTGTTCATCTGTGGTTGGTAATCAGGGAATCTCCAAAAACTTCGGCGCCTTGGTCAGATTCTTGTTGCCGCTGGCGGTGATGACGACAAGGTCTTCGATGCGGATGCCGCCGAGGTCGGGGTAATACAGGCCCGGCTCGACGGTCATGATTTGCCCGGTCTTGAATTTGCCGGCGGCGAAGCGCGGGGCCTCGTGAATCTCCAGGCCGAGGCTGTGGCCCGTGCCGTGGAAGAAACCGACCCAGCGGCCGGCGCGCTGCTCCGTCGGGTAGCCGCTGTCGGTGAAGAATTGTTTGACGCGCTCATGCAGTTGCGCGCCGTCCGCGCCGGGCCTGAGTTCGCGCAACACCATCGTCTGCGCGGCGCTGACGGTGGCATATAGTTTCTTGATAGCATCGCTGGCGACACCCTTGACCACGCTGCGGGTGAGGTCGCCGAAGTAGCCGGTGCGCTGGTCGCGGGGGAAGATGTCCAGCACGATGGTCTGTCCCGCCCGCAGCGGGCCGTGCCCGGTCTCATGCGGGTCGCACGATTGGCGGCCGCCGGCGACGATGGTGTTGGCGGGCAGTCCGCCGTGGCGCATGATGGCTGCGTCAATCTCGCCGCGCAGGATTTCGCTGGTGAGTTTTTTACCGTTCCAGCGGAGGCACTGCCGGCGGTCAACGTCAGCGGCGCGCAACACCTCAAGGCCGCGCGCCAGGCCGCACTCGGCGTGGCGTTGCGCGGCGGTGATATGCCGGATTTCCGCCGCCGTCTTGAATTCGCGCTGCGGGAAGAACGGCGTCGCGACGCTGACAGTGACGCCCGCCCGCCGCAGAGTTTCCGCATAGGCGAGGGGAAAGTCCGCGGGCACGCTGACGCTGCGGATGCGTTTGCGTCGCAACAACAGCGCCGCCGCCTCGGCTAACGAAGGCTTGCGCCCGTGTTCTTTTTGCCACGCATCCTCCAGCACCGTCAGCGGGAGGCACTCGTCAACCTCAGCGGCCTGCCGCGCGCGGTCGATTTCCAGCGGACTGAACACGGCGCAGGTTGTGCCGCGCCGCTCCAGCCAGATGATTTCATCCGGCACGAAAAACTTGGTGGCGTACAGCAGGTCGGCACTGTGCTCGCTGGCGGCGATGATGAGTTTGGTCATAACGCAAAATTCAAAACGCAAAATTCAAAACTACAACTAAAAATGCAAAATTCGCCGATGCCGTGGGTCATGGTCAGCGGCCGGTTTTGAGTTTTGAGATTTGAGTTTTGCATTCGGGCAGCTATGCTGCCCGCCATGTCAATAGCAACCAGAACCGGTGATGCCGGTCAAACCGGGCTGATGTACGGCAAACGGGTGCCGAAGGACGCTGTGCGCGTCGAGGCTTACGGCACGGTGGATGAGTTGAACGCGGTGCTGGGCGCGGCGCGGGCCGCCGCTGCCGATGACTGGGCGCGCGGGGAAATTCTCGCCACGCAAAAAGAGTTGGTGATGCTGATGGGCGAACTGGCGGTCGCTGACGCTGATTTTCAGAAATACCAGGACGCGAAATATCCGAAGCTGACGGATGACGCCTTGGCGAGGTTGGACCAAAACGTCGCCGCACTGGAGGCGCAGCACATCCGTTTCGAGGGCTGGGCCACGCCGGGGGGCACACCGTCAGCGGCGGCCCTTGATGTGGCGCGGACGGTGTGCCGCCGTGCCGAGCGGCGGGTGTTCACCCTCAGCGGCGGCGCCACGGTGCGTCCGCTGACGCTGAGATATTTGAACCGCCTGTCCGATTTCCTCTGGCTCCTCGCGCGCCAGGCGGAGAGCCGGCGCTGACGGCGCTCCGGCTGAAAAAATAGATTCCATCCCATTATCCATGCAATCGTGGCTGATTAAATTCCCCTGCCGTGCAGGGGTGGCGCGGAGCGCCGGGGTAGTTCGACGTTAACAGAAAACCAGCACCAAATTCCAAGTGCCAAGCTCCAAATTCCAAGTAAATCCCAAACTCCAATTTCAAAACTCCAAATTAACGCTGAAATCAACCGCGTCGAGACAGATCGCTAGCATGCCAATAGCTATAAATTACCACCGCGTTTTCTTGAGGTTGAACACTTCCTGCAGGTTGTCGTTGTTGAGGTCCACGGTCAGCGGGGCGGCGCCGGCTTGCACGGTCAGCGGCACGAGCCAGTAGGCGACGGCGTAGCGGCTGCGGTATTGCGCGTAGAGCAGGTAGTCGCCGGCGGCGAGGCCGCGGATTTCATAACGGCCCGCGGCGTCGGTCTTCACCGTCAGCGCGGCGAGCCGCACCGCCGTGCCGCCGATGGCGTCGAGGTCGAGATTGTGGAAGCCGTCGTCGTAGTTGGCGCGGGAGGCGCGCAGCCGCCACTGGTCGTTGCGCGCCCGGATGATTTCCGCGCGGGCGGCGGCGGGCACCACGGCGAGGCCCATGTTGGCGAGGTATTGTTTGACCCCGATTTTAAGTTCGATGACGCCGACGCCCCTGGCTTGCGGCGGCGCGGCGGCGCTGCCGCTGACGGTGACCGAGGGCTCCGCGCCGAGCACCGCGGGCCACCAGCCGCTGACCATGAGTAAAACCAGCCACCGTTTTTTCATGCGGCTATTTAACCACAGCCCCCGCGGAACACACGGGAAAATTAAATGCCCCGCGCGGGCACGACGCCGGCGGCGGCGGTCGCGGGATGTTCGTGGTTGAACCCGCCGGCGGTCAGCGGCTATGGTAGGGGGCTTATGAAGGATACTCGATTGGATGTGTTGGCGCGCGGCTTGGTGAATTATTCGACGGCGGTGAAACCGGGCGAGCGGGTGTTGATTGAATTGTTCGACGCGCCGGAGGAAATCGGCGTGGCGCTGATTCGCGCGGTGCGCGCCCGCGGCGGGGTGCCGTTTCTGCAAACTTACGCGGCCCGGCTGACGCGCGAGTTGCTGGTGGACGCGGTCGGGGCGCAATATCAATTTCTCGCTGACGTTGAGCTGCGGCGGATGAAGGGGATGCAGGCGTACATCGCCGTGCGCGGGGCGCATAATATTTTCGAGGCGTCCGACGTGCCCGCGGAGCGTCAGCGGCTGGCAATGCAATTCATGCGTCCCGTGCAGGACTGGCGCGTCAAGCGCACCAAGTGGGTCGTGCTCCGCTGGCCGACGCCGGCGATGGCGCAGCAGGCGATGATGAGCACGGAGGCGTTCGAGGATTTTTATTTCAAAGTCTGCGCGCTGGATTACGCGAAACTCGTCCCCGGCATGAAAATGTTGCAGGCGCTGATGGCGCGGACGGACCGTGTGCATATCAAAGGTCCCGGCACCGATTTGCGTTTTTCCATCAAGGGCATCGGCGCCGTCATCTGCGGCGGGTTGCGCAATATCCCCGACGGCGAGGTGTTCAGCTGCCCGGTCCGGGACAGCGTCGAGGGGGAGATTGCGTTCAACACGCCGACGGTGTACCAGGGCGCGTCGTTTGACAATGTGCGGCTGAAGTTCGCCAAGGGCCAAATCATCGAGGCGACCGCGAACAACACCAAGCGCCTGAACGAAATCCTTGACGCTGACGCTGGCGCGCGTTACATCGGCGAGTTCAGCCTCGGCTGCAACCCGCGCATCCTGCAACCGATGCGCGACATTTTGTTCGATGAAAAAATCGCCGGCTCATTCCACTTCACGCCCGGCCAGGCTTACGAGGAGGCTGACAATGGCAACCGCTCGCAGGTGCATTGGGACCTGGTCTGCATCCAGCGCCGGGACTGCGGCGGCGGCGAAATCTGGTTCGACGACAAACTCATCCGCAAGAACGGCCTCTTCACCGGCGGGCCGTGGACGGCGCTGAACCCGGATCAGATTTTGCGGCGGTGAGGGTCAGCGGTCGAGCGCCGCGACTTTCCCGATGCGGCGCGCGTGGCGGCCGCCGGCGAATTGGGCGGTCAGCCAAATGGCGACGAACTTTTCCAGTTGCGCGGCGGAAAACTCCCGGCCACCGAGGCACAGGACGTTGGAATCGTGATGCTCGCGGGTGTCGCGCGCGGAAGTTTCGCTGTACACGACCGCCGCTTTCACGCCGCGAATTGTGTTGGCGAGCATCCCCATGCCAATGCCGTTGTTGCAAATGAGAATGGCGCGGTCCACCGCACCGTCAGCGACGGCGCGCGCGGCGGGAATGCCGAAGTCGGGATAATCGTCCAGCCGGTCGAAGCGGTGCGGGCCGTAGTCCCTGACCTCGTAGCCTTGCTGTTGCAATTTGGCGATGAGTTTGCCTTTGAGTTCAAAGCCGCCGTGGTCCGCCGCGATGCCGATTTTCATGTCGCGTTAATTAAATCACGGATGGCCACGGCTGAATACCAATAAAACCAGCCCGCGCCAGGCCGCTGCACCGCGGAGACGCGGAAATTTTTACACCACTAAGGCACCAAGACACGAAGGATTTTTTAAATAAAACTTCGTGCCTTCGTGTCTTGGTGGTGCAAATGGTCTTTAGAACTGGTGGCGATAGCCGGCGGTCAGGCCCCAGGGTTTGTCGTACTTGTCGCCGAAGCTCGCCTCGTAATCGAGGTGGAGTTGGTTGGCGTCGTCGAGTTGCCAGATGATGCCGGCGCCGAGTTCGGCTCTGGCACCGTCAGTGTTGGCGCGGGTGTGTTGGTAGCCGTTGCGGATGGCGCCGCCGCTGCTGATGGTTTCGACGCCGCTGATCTTGATGTAGGGTTGCAATGCGCCGCTGTTGGTGAGGTTGATGGTTCTGCCGAACAAGGAGCCAATGCGGAATTGCAGGGCGTCGAAGTCTTGGGCGCCGATGGTCATCGGGCCGGCGGTGTAGTCCTCGGCGAGGATGTGGAGGTAGTTGACTTGGAACTGGGGTTCGACAAACCAGCCGTCCTGGAAGGTGAATTTGCGGCCGATTTCAATGCTGCCGCCGAGGTTGACGTCACTGTAGCTGGCGGTGAGTTGGGTGTTGTCGTAGGGGGCTTTCAGGTTGTTGTCGATGCTGGCGGCTTTGACGGTGGCATCAATGTAGAAGCCGCTGCTGTGGAGCCAGGTGGCGTAGAGACCGCCGTAGTAGCTGTTGAGTTCGCCGTCGGTGTTGGGGGTGCGGTAGTCTATATCGCTGCGGCCGTAGCCGGCGAAGACGCCGAGATAGAGGTCACTGTCAGCGGACAAGGTGAACTTATGGTCGGTGCCAAGATCCACGCCGTAGATGAGTTGTTCGTAGGCTTGGCCGGCGACTTTGCTGCCGACGTTTAACTGCTGGCCGTAGCTTCTTACCCAGAGGTTTTCGATTATATGGAGCGCGGGCGTCCCGCCCGCTGGCGGGCGAGACGCCCGCGCTCCATAGCGCAACTCGCCCATGCGCTTGAGCAAGCTGTTTTGCTGGGCAAACCACATGGCTTGCTGGAGGGCGATGGAGCTGTTGAGGATTGAGCCGGCCACGCTGTTGCCGTCCCACCGGAAATGCGGGCTGCCGTCGGGGTTGTTGCCGTCTTTCACCACGGTTTCCAGGCCCCAGCTAATCGGATCCCAGACCCAGTACTCGGTGCCGTCGCCGGTCACTTTGTTCTTGAGCGCGTCGTCGGGCTTCATGCTGCCGTTGCCGGCGGCGTCCACGTGTACTTTGCCGGTGCCGCTGGCGGTGCCGGTGACGGTGATGGAGCCGCCTTGGCCGCTGTCGCTGTTGACGTTGAGGTTGAGGGTGCCGGTGTGGTCGGCGTTGCTGACGGTGATTTGATGGTCGCCGATGTTCA
>JAISDC010000233.1 GCA_031265105.1 Verrucomicrobiales bacterium | reverse complement strand
GCCACCACCACGTCCTCCAGCGCCGCGTCAGTGGTTACGTCGATTTCAATGCCGGTCTTCGTGGACGAGCGCTCGGCAACTTCATTCACCCCTGGCAACTCCTTGAGCAGTTTTTTGAGTTGCACCTTTTGCTTGAAGCTGACGTTGTTGACCACCAGCGCCACGCTGCCGCGCGCCTGCGCCCCGTGGTCGGCCACCAGTAATTTTCCCAGCAAGTCGTGGCCAAGGGTCTTGGCCGCTGCCTCGATGGCCGCCTTGTGCGCGGTGGCGAGCGCCAGGTGCGTCGCGTTGCCCTTGGCGCGGCCGGAGGCCAGGATGTCCCCGGTGTCAACCATGATGATGCGCGCTTCTATCTGTCCTTCGCAGTAGAACATGCCGGGGGCGAGATTGCCGGCGGTGGTGCGGTCGCTGAGGGCTTCGCCAATCATCACCAGGTCAACATGCAGTTCCGGGGCCAGCTTCAGCAGGTCAACCATGTCGCCTTTGAGCGCGCGCCGGATGATTTCCGGGTGGGCCTTGACCCGCGCCACTTCCCCTTGATTGAGTCGAAAGCCCGCCTGGGTGAACACGTCAATCATGGTGGTCTCGCCGGCCGGGTCGGGCAGCGGCGAGGCCACATGGGTTTCCGGGATGGCGATGAGCAGGCGCAGTTTCTTGATTTTGTCATCCTCCTTGAAACCGCCCAGCCATTGGGCGAAGGCCGCTTGGTTCACCTCGCCCTGGATTGTCACGTCGCAATAGCCCCGCCGCTCGCGGGCGCGAAGGATTTGCCAACTGGTGAAAAACTCCCGCGCCTGCGCCGGCGCAAGTTTTTTCACCGCGTCCGCCGCGAGGCGCGGCGACGCGCCAGCGGGCAGGCAGGCCGCCAGGCTCTTGGCGAGCATCTGCCGCAGGGCGTCCGTTTCGGCGTCTTCCTTGTCCTTGGGGGAAGGCTCGCCCGTCATGCGGGCGACGCCCAACGCCTCGATGACTTGCTGTCCGTGCAATGAAGGGGACATGAATCCCGCGACCACCAGCAGTGCCGCGAATATCCTGATGCGCATGCTTTCCTGTTCTTTCCGGTAAGCGCGAAGACGGCGCGCCCTCGCCGGGCCGCGCCGTCTGCACAAGGTTTTAGTTGGCGGGCAGCACACCTTGTTGCTTGAGCCGGCCGACATCGGTTTGCCGCACACTCACCCGATTCAACGAAGACCTTCCCGGGGCGGCCTTGCCTTCCGGGTCAAGCGCCAGCACGTTCTGGTACGTCGCCGCCGCCTGGTTGAAGTTACCGGCGCATTCATACGCCAGTCCGATGTTGTGGGTGATTTGCGCCTGTTCCTTAAGATTCGGCTCAGGCTGGGCCTGACTGGTGGCCAGCGCCTCCTCAAACGCCTTGGCCGCCTGGAGGTACTGTCTCCCGGCGAACAACCCCTGGCCAGTGGTATTGGCCGTGTTCTTGGGGAATTTGTAGATGTTCACCGCGATGCTTTCATAATACGGGGCGATGGTCTTCATGAACTGTTGGACCACCCGCTCCGCCGCATTATCAAAGAGGCCGTTCATGTCGATGTTCGGCGGGTTGTCGTTATACCAGTCAGTTTGGGTGCTGGCCTCGCCGGTGAAGGTCTTGGTGGTGATGAGTTCACTGGTGGCCAAGTCCGTCACCGTAAAGCTCACCTGCGCCGTGTTACTGCCCTGGTTGGCATATACATAGTACTCCCGGCCGGTTTTATAATCCCGCATGACTTGCTGCAAACGCTCCTGCCGCGGCGTGACCAGCAACACATCGCCCTTGATGCTCACATTCGCCGTCGTGACATCCTGTTGCGCGTTCAGGTCGGACAACGCCCGCTCCTGCGCCGCCGCCGTCATGCTGCCGCGGTCAACCAGGGTGAACTTACCGGTGTTCGCCAACGCCGTCCTGAGCTTGGCGTTGATGAGCTGCCCGCCCTGGCCGCTGATGCCGTCCAGCCGGATTTTCTCATATCCCGCCATGTTGATTTCCGCCGGGCGCTGGATGTTCAAATACGTCTGTTGCGTATTCGCGCAGCCGGTGAAGATGGTCAGCAGTCCGCCCAGACTGAGGCTCATAATCTCTTGCCATTTAATTTTACATTCCTTGACTATAACATTGGGGTTCATTTGTTTTTTTCTGTTGGTTGGTTTGGGGTTGATTGGATTTGAAGGTTTGTTTGGCAATGCTTACGCAATGCGGAGTTATGCGCCGCATCGGGAATAAACAAAAAACAAACCCGCTGGAAAAATTTACGGGAAACGACGGGACAAGATTCAGGCTTGGAGCGCGTGAGCGCGTGAGCGCGTGAGCGCGTGAGCGCGTGAGCGCGTGAGCGCGTGAGCGCGTGAGCGCGATACACTCAATTTATGGCCTATCTTTCTCATTTTCAGTGCGTTACCGATTCCTGACTCTCACTTGGCACCCCTGTTTTAAGGACTGTCTGGAGTGAGCCGTTTCACGGCAACGCTGGTCAAAATAACTTTTCCGCTTATCAAAAGCAATCTTTATTTTTGGATTCCATGCCATTTTTTTCTCCCGCGGCGGCCGGCAGCGGCGTCACTTTGCCGCGCTGGTCCAGGCGCTGCCGCTGACGCGGAAACGCCACGGGCGCAGGGCGTCAGGGCCGGCGTAAGCGACACCAACGCGCGGGCTGGCCAGGATGTCACGGTCAGCGACCCTGATGCCGCGTTCCTCGATTTGGATGGGCGAGTCGAGCAAGTCGCCGGCATTGTGCCGGACCGTGATGGCGAGGGCCTGGGTCAGCGTCGCGGGGCCGGCGGTGAGGCGCGGCGCGAGTGTTGCCATGCGGCGGCGGCGCAACATGACAGCAATGCCGTCGAGCGGCTCGATGGCGCGGATGAGCACGGCGTCGGCGCGGCCGCTGACGTTGGTGACGACATTGAACAAATGGTGCAGCCCGTAACACAGATAAACGTAGGCATGGCCGCCGGCGCCGTACATGGCCTCGTTGCGCTTGGTGCGGCGACCATTGTTAGCGTGGCAGGCGCGGTCGTCGATGCCGCGATACGCCTCGGTCTCGACGATTTGGCCCGCGGTCAGCGCGCCCTGCAAGCGCGTGACCAGGACTTTGCCCAACAACTCCCTGGCAATCAGCGTCACGTCGTCGCGCAGGTAAAACTCCCGCGGCAATACGTGACACTGACGGCGCGTGGGCATGGTCATGCCTTCTCGTCATCATGCCGCGCGCCGAACAAGGCCGTGCCCACGCGGACGATGGTGGCGCCTTCCTCGATGGCGACGGCGTAATCGTGGCTCATGCCCATGGACAATACGGGGAAGGTGGCGCCGGCGCGCTGTTCCAATTCGTCGCGCAACTCCCGCAAGCGGCGGAAAAACGGGCGCGTCTTCTCGACCTCCGCAAAAAACGGCGCGACGGTCATCAGGCCGGTTAGCTCCAGCTGGTCGCAAGCGAAAATCGTGTCCGCCAGCGCGGCAACGTCAGCGGGCGCGGCGCCGTGCTTGGAGCTTTCGCCGCTGACGTTGACTTCCAGCAGCACGTGCTGAATCTTGCCCGCCTCGCGCGCGCGGCGGTCGATTTCCAGCGCCAGCGCGGTTGAGTCCACGGAGTGAATCAGCGCGAACAAGCGCACCGCGTCCCGGACCTTGTTGCGTTGCAGGCCGCCGATGAAATGCCACTCGATATTGGCCGGCAGCAGCGGTTGCTTGGCCCGCGCCTCCTGCACCCGGTTCTCGCCGAACGCCCGCAAACCGGCGTCATACGCCAGCCGCAAGATTTCCGGCGGCACCTTCTTGACGGCGGGCACCAGCCGCACGGCGGACGGGTCGCGGCCCGCCTTGGCGGCGGCGGCCTGCATGACCGCGCGCACGCGGGCCAGGTTATGCTCCAATTCCGTTGCGTTCATAATTCGTAAAACAGCTTGGCTAAGCCAAAAATCGTTGACTAATGATGCGTGTGGCTTACTTTTCTTGACTTCATGCAAATAGAATCTTTTAGAGTGTTTCGCGACTTGGTGGAAACGCAAAATTTCAGCAAAGCCGCCCAACTCAATGGTATCACCCAGTCGGCGGTGAGCCAGCAGATTCGCGCCATTGAGGAACGCTTCCGCGTGCCGCTAATCGAGCGCAGCAGCAAGCGCTTCGCCCTGTCCCGCGAAGGCGGCATCATGTATCAGGCTAGCAAGGAAATCATCACACAATTCGATTCCCTGCAACACCAGTTCAACGAAATGCGCGACATCGTCAGCGGCAACATCCGCCTCGCCACGGTGTACAGCATCGGCCTGCACGAGCTGCCGCCGTACCTCAAGAAATTTCTCCGGGAATTCCCGAATGTCAACGTGCACGTGGAATACCGCCGTTCCAACCAGGTTTACGAGGATGTGCAGACCGGCACTTCCGATTTGGGACTGGTCGCCTTCCCCGCGCAAAAGAAACACCTCAAGACCGAGGTCTTCAAGCAAGACCGGCTGGTGGTCATCGCCGCCCCCACGCATCCGCTGGCCGGCCAGGCCGAAATCGACCTCGCCGAGCTGACGGCGCACAAGCTGATTGGTTTTGAACCGGACATCCCGACCCGCCGCGCGGTGGACAAAATGTTCCGCGAGGCCGGCTATGAGCCGAAGCCGGTGATGGAATTCGACAACATCGAAACCGTCAAACGCGCCGTGGAAATCGACGCCGGCATCTCCATCGTGCCGCGCGCCACCATCGAGCAGGAAGTCAAAGCCAAAAGCCTGGCCGCCATTGAATTCAAGCATCAGCCGTACTTTCGTCCGCTCGGCATCATCTACAAACAAGGCCGGGTGCTGTCGCCGGCCATGAAACGCTTCCTCAAGACCCTGCGCGACCCGCTGGCGTGAAGCGGCGGGAAAAATTTCAAATTCCAAGCTCCAAATGCCAATTAAATCCCAAATTCCAATTTCTAAACTTCCAAACAACGCAACTCCTAAAGCCACAATTACACGCGGCTGCCAATGACCTTGGCGGCGCGAATCAAAACTATCCCGTCGGCTGCGCCGTCTCTTTACGGAAGAATTAGCCCCGAAGGGGCGACGCATAACAGCCTAGGGCAACGCCCTAGGTTTTGTTAGGGTGGAGAGGCTAGCCCTGTAGGGGCGGTGCAAAGTGCCAAGTGATGCACCGCCCCTACAGGGCTAGATAATCCTGCTGATCCGTTACCTAGATAGTGTAGTCACGAGACCGAAGAATAATCTGTACATTGGGAGTCGCGGATGATAAGTTGAGCGGATGAAGGCAGACTATCATCGACATGACA